>QZKI01000003.1 GCA_003598055.1 Candidatus Abyssobacteria bacterium SURF_17
TTGGAGTCGAGCGCGGCACGCCGGGCTTCGAGCGCGGAAAAAAAATCGCGAAGATAGGGATGAAGGCTCAGGATACGGCCGAGCTGTTCTTCGATGATTGCCGTGTCCCCGCGAACAATATCCTCGGCACCGAGGGCTCGGGCTTCTTCATGATGATGCAGAAGCTTCAGCCCGAACGCCTCGTGTGCGCGATTGGCGGACTGGCTGCCGCCGAGAAATGTCTCGAGATGACCATCCAATACACGAAGGAGCGACAGCAGTTCGGGCGGCCCATCTTCGGTTTCCAGCACATACAGTTCGTGCTTGCCGACCTGGCGAGTGAGATATCAGTCGGGCGCGCATTCATGGACCGGCTGATTCAGGACCACATGGCCGGCGAAAGCGTTGTTACGGAGACATGCATGGCGAAGCTGTGGGTCTGTGAGATGGCAAACCGCGTCGCCGACCGCTGCCTGCAACTGCACGGCGGCTACGGCTACTGTGAGGAGTACCCGATATCGAAATTCTGGGTTGACGGCCGCATTCAGACCATCTTTGCCGGAACCTCCGAGATCATGCGCCTCATCATCGCGCGCAGTCTGGGAAAGGAATAGCAGAAGGGTCCTTGTACGGGCAGGACCTCGCGCCTGCCCTTGACGGATTCAATGGTGTAGCGAATTGCGACGGGCGGCCTATGGGTCGCCCTTCACTGTTTTTGCGCAAGACTGCGAACATGCGATGACCAGAGCGGGCACCGTCATTGCGACCCCGCTAAAGGCGGGGAAAGCAATCTCAAGGCAGAAGCGGAGAGAAGATGGTGAATTCGCCGCGCGTCACGCGATGAGTTTCAGGTGTGATCTGCTGCTGTCGTACTTGATGAATAACCCGATTCCAGTCTGTCGATGATTGCGGCCCCTACCGAATCGCCCCATACGTTTACGGTTGTTCGAAACCGGTCGAGGAACCAGTCGATAGAGAGCAACAAACCGATTCCCTCGAGCGGCAACCCCACAGACTTCAAGACTATCACCATTGTTACAAGACCTGCCTCGGGAATGCCGGCCGCCCCGATTGCGGCAAGGGTCGCCGTGATGAAGATATCCCCCTGCTGCGGGAATGCAAGCGGCACGCCGTACGCCTGCGCTATGAAAATGGCGGCCACAGCTTCATAGAGCGCGGTGCCATCCATGTTGACTGTGGCTCCAAGCGGGAGCACGAATGAGGCCGCCCTATTCGACACGCTGTTCTTTTCCTCCGCGCATTCCATGGTCAGGGGCAAGGTTGCAGAGCTGGATGCTGTAGAGAACGCTGTTGTCAAGGCGTTTCCCATGTTGAAGGCATAGCGGGCAGGATTTCGCCGACCCAATACCCACAGGATTATCGGCAACACAAAGACCCCATGAATCAGGAGTCCCGTAATGACGGTTAGAGCGTATTTCAGGAGCTTGGCCAGCTCCATCCAGAATAGCCCTCCTCCACCGGCCTTCCCCAGCCGATAGGCAATGAGCGCGAAGACTCCCAGCGGCGCGAAATACATGATGAGGTGAACCATCTTCATCACCACATCGTTCACGGCCTCGAAGAAGGCGAGCACAGGCCTTCCGCGCTCGCCGAGCGTCGTCAGGATACCGCCGAAAAACAACGAGAATACTATGAGGGGCAACACATCATTCCTCGCAGCGGCATCAAATATGTTCTCGGGTATCATGCCCAGAATAACGCTGGTAAGCGACAGCTCCTTGCTCAATACCGTTTCAGGGGCTTCCATCCCTGCAATGCTCATCCCGACGCCGGGCCGTATGATATTGACGAGGATTATGCCAATGATGACCGAGATTCCGCTCGTTGACAGAAAATACACAAGCGTCCACGCGCCTGTGCGGCCGAGCTTCCGCAAGTCACCCAAACTGCTGATGCCGACGATCATCGATGCGACAATCAGCGGGACAATCACCATCTTCAGAGCGTTCAGAAAAAGGTCGCCCACCCATTTCACCGAGACCATACGCTCGCCGAAAAACCACCCGCACAGTCCGCCAGCTATCATGCCGATTATGATGCCTGCGAGGATGATGTTGCTCGCACGTCTGTTGAGTGTGGACACTGCAAGTCGGCCCTTTCTTCGTACTGTGTCTCTTGGTCGGTTACTGGAAAGGCACAAACGATTGACACCTCGACTACCAAACGCAGGAATGCGTTGAGACTATAGGATTGCAGGCGCACAAGTCAACTATTCAAATCAAACGCTCCTGTCAAGTTCTCCATAAAAAATGTTTTCGTCGGTTGGCTTTAACCTGCGAGCTTCGATGATTGACAAAGCGCTTTCCCGTCCAGTATAGTGAAGCGCGGTATATGTGGTTGTCAAGGACGGTTCAGTCCGCCGCTGGCACCCCGCGCTGTGCGTCCCAGCAGAAATAGCAAATGGAATAGCCGAATGACCGCCCCTCTTCCGTGCCCATGAGACACCTGGGATATAAAACCGACCGCTGCTAACTCATAAGGAGAATGCGAATAATGGTTCTTTGCCATACGCGCACGAAAACCGCGTCAGTCCTGCCAATTGCAGATGACAAGCTTCGGGTCCTCAATCGGATCGAAGACACTTTTTTCTCGGCCTGCGTCGAGATTGAGGTAACCCTTCCCGATCTCGAGGTTATCAGTGCGAAAGGCAAGTTCGAGCGATGTTTCACCGATGAGTGCAAGGCAGCCGAGTCCCTACTCCAAAAGGCGGTAGGATTGCGGGTCGGCTCAGGCCTGACAAAACTGGTTGACAGTCTGCTTGCAGGCGCACAGGGCTGTCCCATCGTGGCGACTCTCGTATTCGAGGCGTGCGACGCGGTCATCCTCTCGCTCACAGCGGAACAGATGGCGATGGCCGACGCCCTTGACGAACAACAGCGCCAGGATGGATTCTTGCAAATGGTCCAGATGAATCCGCGACTGCTCAATAGCTGCATCGCATTCGATGAGAACGGACCATTACTCAAGGGCAAGCTGTGACCATGTTTACGGGAGATGAATCGAATGCTTAAATTCACAAGAACAAAACATGTCGGCATCGAGCGTCCGGCCAAGGATAAAATTATCGCGCATGGATTCCTCGATGACTACATATACTCGATGGAGCTCGACGTCGAATTCTCTCTGCCGCACTATGAAATCACCAAGATCGACGGACGGATGAAGCGCTACACGACGCCGGAATGCCCGCGCGCAAATGAAATACTCCAGAACGCAGTTGGCATGCGCATCGAGCCGGGACTCGCCGAAAAGGTGAAAAAGCAAATCGGACGCGCCGGCTGCCGTCACTATGCGACGCTTCTTCTGGAATGCTGTTACGCGGTCATCTCCGCCTCCATCGGCTTCGCGAGAGCGGACCTCGAGGCGGAGGGATTGCCTGCAGACGACGACGCAGTACGACGCCGCCTGCTGGTCATGCTTCCGAGCATCCGGAACCGATGCATGATGTACGCGGAAGAAGGGCCGCTGGCGAACCGCCTGTTCGGCTAATGTAGCTTCTCATGAATGATGACAAACATGACGCGGAAGAAGTGATAATGGCCCTCATTCTGAGCATCCGGCCACACCTTTAGCGTGTTTAATTGTGAAAGAAAGACTCTGTCTACTATGGTCATTGCGAGCGCAGGGCCGCAGGCCCGAGCGAAGCAATCTCTGTTCGCATCTTTCAGCGCTACCAAGGAGATTGCTTCGGTCGCTGCGCTTCCTCGCAATGACGAGACGGCTACCATTTTCTTAGGAAAGCGAAGCGAAGAATCTCTTGCTGCGAAACGGCGCACATTGAAACTGAGATCCTTCACTTCGCTCAGGATGACATCGAAAAGCATGTTTCGGCTTTGTGAGAGTGCCCGTGGGGGACTCCTGAAACGTAACCCTAGAACGCTTCATTTAGGGGCAAACACGTGAAGGTCGACCTGCATTCACACACCTATCCTGCTTCGCAGTGCAGCAACATGAGCGTCGAGAATCTCATTGTCAGGGCGAAGGAAATCGGGATAGATGCCATGTGTCTCACCGAGCATAATAAGCCCTGGAATCGGGATGATATCCTGCGCTTGAGCGAAAATTTCGATTTCCGCGTCCTCCGCGGCATGGAGGTCACGACCAAAGACGGCGATATCCTCGTGTTCGGTCTTCATGAAGAGATGCGTGATATCCTGACTGCGTCCGAACTGCGCGAGCGGGTGGCCGATGTCGGCGGATTCACGATTGCAGCACATCCCTTCCGCGGCTTCCTCATGGTAGGATACCTGAACCTCTCGCTCACGCCGGAACGCGCAGCCGGCCGGGCGGTTTTCCGGTCAGTCGACGCCATCGAGGCATACAACTGCAAAGTGACCCAACATGAGACCGACCTTGCACTCGACGTAGGCGCCAGGTTGGACCTGCCGTGCGTTGCCGGCAGCGACGCACACACGCTCGCGGATGTGGGCAAATATGTCACGTACTTTGAGAGAGAGATTTCCACGGAAGAAGAGCTCATCGCCGAACTCAAGGCGGGCCGCTTCCGTATTGACGCGTAGCCGTAGCAACACGGGGGGCGTGGTGGCAACCAAAAACCGTCATTGCGAGGAGCGTAGCGACGAAGCAATCTCTCTTGATATTGAGATTGCTTTGCTCGGGTCTGAGGCCCTCAGGCATGTGCCCTTCGCTCGCAATAACCTCGCCATAGAAATAGACACAGAGATGAAAGACTTCGAGAGTGCGTAGCAGAGATACAGAACCTGGAGGAGACAATGCCTGACTGGACACATCTAACGAAAAGGCTGGAAGCGCTGCTTCGCCTAAAAACCTTTCCGGTGGCTTTCAAACTGCTCGAGGACGCCGAGGAACTCAACAAGAATCCCTGGGTGCGCCGGCTCCCGCACAAAGTTACTACTTGTCAGCTCATCACGATTGTGCGCACCTTTGACTGGACCGTGGGAGCCACTGCCGAGGACTTCGTGTCGCCGAGATGCACAAGCATCATCGGACTCACTGACCTGCCGGATTACATCCGCGACGGGACCATGCGAAGCATGGTATGGTGCGCTACGGTTGAGGACGCCCGCAAATGCGAGGAGTCAATTCCCCTTATTCCGACAGGCAAGTACCATGCGGTGATCCTGGGCCCTCTCGTCTACAACCCGTTCGACCCTGACATCATCCTCGTCTACGGCAATCCCGCGCAGATGATGCTCCTCATCAATGCAATCCAGTTCCGCAATTACGAGCGCATGCAGTTTTTCAGCGTGGGCGAGAGCGCGTGCGCGGATGCAATCGCGCAATGCTACCTGACCGGCAAACCGGCGCTCACGATTCCGTGCTATGGCGAGCGACGTTACGGGCACGCGCAAGACGATGAGATGGTGATGGCGATTCCGAATGGCTATTATGAAAAAATTGTGGACGGCCTGGAACAACTTTACAAACGAGGAATCCGGTATCCGATTTCGCAGTTCGGCGCTCAGGTGGACCCGTCGCCGGGACTATTCGCCGCATATGGCAATCCGCCGGATGAATAGATGGGGACAGAGCCCCAACAAGGGCTCCGTCCCTTCAAGACAAAAAGATGGCGTTGTGATTTGGTGCCTTCGTGGTTAGAATCATATCTTTGCGCTCTTTGCGCCTTTGCGGTTATAAAGGGTACCAGCATAGATGGGTTGACCTTACATGTTGATCATAGGACTGACAGGCGGCATCGCATCCGGCAAGAGCGCGGTCGCCGCGATGTTTGAAAAACGCGGCGCACATGTCATCAACTTCGATGTGCTGGCGCGCGTCGTCGTCGAGCCGGATATGCCCGCATGGAAAGATATTGTCGCTCATTTCGGAACGGATATCCTGAATGAAGACCGAACGCTCAACCGCGCCAAACTCGGCGACATCGTCTTCTCAGATGTGCAGCAGCGAAAGGCTCTGGAGAGCTTCATCTATCCGCAACTGTTTGTGGAATACAATCGCAGGATAGAAGAGATTCGCAGCAAAGACCCGAACGCAATCGTGTTTGCCGACGTTCCGCTGCTGTTCGAGATTAGGCTCCAGAGCATGTTCGACAAAATCGTGGTCGTATATGCTACATCCGAACAGCAGATGAAGCGGCTCATCGAGCGCGACGGACTCGACCATGAGAGCGCTCTGAAGAGACTAAACGCACAAATGCCTCTCGAACAAAAAATGCAACAGGCCGACTACGTCATCCACAATACCGGCTCGCTCCAAGAAACCGAAGCCGACGTAAACGAAACATGGAACACTCTCTCCCGCCTGAAGCAGTAACTCGGAACCCGGAACCATTCCATCATCCACAAATTCCCGCCGATTCTCTCAGATTCTCAAACCCTAAGACCGTAAACCCGAGCCACCGCAGGGCAAGGCACAAACGAAAGTCCACTGCGTCCATCCAGTCCATAAAGTCTCCATCTGTTGCTTTCGTCTTGAAACCATTCTGATCGGCCGCCGATGCACGCCTTCATCCCCCTTTTCTAAAGGGGGACTGAGGGGGATTACCTCCTTCGCCTTTGCGTCCTTCGCGCCTCGGGTCTGCGACCCTTTGCGGTGAAAAAACGTCTTGGACAGCAGTGAACCAAAAAGCATAAAATCCCTGTCTACAAGCCTTTCTTAACCTTCGAGATTGACCAGATTCAAGATCAAACATGAACCTCATTTCCTGTTTCGACGGTAAATTCGATACGGAGCCTTAACTCTTTTGGAGGTCGCTGGAGTGAAGAGTTGAAAACGGAAGGTTGACTTTTGATGGCGAAGAAACGGTGGCCGATATCTTTGAAACGCAAAAGATTCCTTTTGCGAACGAAATTGTTGTGCGTTCTTGACAGCATCAAGTGCGCATAGAATCTTCACACCTCCACCCAAAAAACATGTGTGCTGTTCATGAACCAACGCAAGGCTGTCGAACAGCCTTGAGAAGATTGCCCCGAAACTTCGGAGAGGTGTCGAAGGAGATGAAGGACAGGACTCTTTCCATCGAAGTCCCGTCCGAACGAAGCCGGAAAACTTGCTTTTTAGTATCCCTTGGGATACAATTAGAATATGGTCGAGGTGCGCCAGACAGACAAGTACGCGGAATGGTTTGACGCCTTACACGACAAACAAACCCGCGCTCGCATCAATGCGCGTATCCCGCGCTTGTCGTTGGGGAATCCCGGCGATGTCAAACCGGTCGGCGAGGGTGTTTCCGAGTTGCGCATAGATTACGGCCCTGGCTACCGAGTATTTCACTCAGCGAGGTCGTGAAGTAGTCATTCTGCTTGCCGGTGGAGACAAGCGCACGCAAGAAAAAGACGTTCGAACCGCGCGGGAATTGGCGCGAAACTTAAAGGAGGGGCAATCATGAAGCGCAAAAGAACAATAACACGCCCATGGGATGTGGTGGAACATCTTAAAACCGAAGAAGACATGGCTGCCTATCTTGAGGCTGCATTAGAGGACGGAGACCCCGCCTTGATCTCCGCTGCGCTCGGTGATATAGCTCGCGCCAGAGGCATGACAGAGATCGCCCGTGAGACCGGACTGGGAAGGGAAAGCCTCTATAAGGCTCTTTCTCCGGAAGGCAATCCTGAATTCGCCACCGTGCTTAAGGTGATACGAGCGCTGCGATTGAAGCTACATGTCCAGGCAGCAAAGACCCGCCGGGAGACCGCATAAGGATCAGGAGAAAGTCGCGTGAATTGTCTAAGGCACGGCAATCTGAGATGTGAATATGGGTGTGCGACATAAATAGCGGCAGTTCACGGATCGAATTCTGTAGTTCACAGTCTTAAGTCTGCCGCAGACTTTTTCGTTAACAAGAACTTCCTTGACCTATTCCTTGTCCCCCTTCATCATAGACATCAGAAGTTTGACCGACACACACGCACCCGACTGCTGTCCCAAAGAGTCTTTTGTCACCGCAAAGGCGCAAAGTTCACAAGGAGAGACTTTTGAAAATGCTGAGTCACTATTCGCTCAAATCGTGGTCCAATACCTCTCTGTTTCTCTCCGTGTCCTCTGTGCGCTCCGTGGTTGGTCGTTCATCTTGTATTCGTGTCATACGTCTCAATTCGTTCCATTCATGTTCCAACTCTTCCCATTGCCTTCGCGTTCTCTGCGGTTCCGATCCTTTTCTTCTTTTTCCGAATCCGTGTCAATCCGTGTGCATCCGTGGTTCCAGAGGTCTTGTCTTTTGCTCTGCAATTTGCAGTTATCCACATTTTTGTAGAAAAAATACGAAAAGATGCGTCACTTGCGTCACGAATTCGCAGGATGCTGAATCAGAATACTTCACAACCTCTTTCCAGTCAATCAGTTCTGTATCCCCTTTCGCCATGGGTCTGCGACCCCCTTCGTCTTTCGCCTGCTTGGGAGATGCGTCACGATGCGTCACCTGCGTCACTCCTTTGTTCGCCGTTAACCAGAAACTCGGAACTCGAAACCCGAAACCCCGCGCACCTAGCGCGGATAAACCGACCGTTCGGTTCGCTATCTTATATACGGGTAATACGAAAAAGGCCCTTTACGCGTCACCGCGTCACCGAAACCGCGGGACCGACCGAGAATCTGTCTCATAATTTTGTAGGGTCGAACTCATTCGACTGAGCATGAGCACAATGAGGCTGAAAACATCATACGAATGAATTCGCACCTGCAGAAACTGAAAGCGGGCGCGGCCCGCCGTGCCCCTACATATCGACGCACATCGGCGCGCATCGGTGGTTGATATTCGGTTTCTGAAAATAACATTGGGGCCACACATGTGCGGTTTGACAATTCGGGCGGCATTTTGTAAGATTCTGCGAGTGATGGTCTTGTAAGGTGGAAATGCGTATGGCATCGAAGTCTCCAGCGAATCTGCGCCGAATACCGAGCGTGGAAAAAGTGAAACAGTCGCCGAAAGTGGCGGAATTGCTCCGGCACTTGTCGGATTCCTTTGTGACAGCTATTGTGCGCGAGGTGCTCGAAGATGTGCGGGCAGCACAGAAGAAGGGCGCAAAAGAGTCCGGCAGCGTTGACATGGATGCAATAGAAGAAGAGGCCGCACGCCGAATCAGAGCGCACCTCTCCCCTGCCCTGCACCGCGTCATCAACGGCACGGGAATCGTAATCCACACGAACTTGGGCCGCTCAATCCTTGGGCCGGAGACCGTGGCGGCGATGACCGAGGCCGCGACGCATTACTGCAATCTGGAAATCGACCTCGAGACTGGCGAGCGCGGTCATAGGGATTTGGTCATCGAGCCACTCGTATGCGCGCTGACGGGCGCAGAAGCCGCCACCGTAGTGAACAACAACGCGGCGGCGGTGATGCTTTCGCTCGATACGTTTGCGAAGGGGCGCGAGGTCATCGTTTCACGGGGAGAGTTGATTGAAATCGGCGGCTCGTTCAGGATTCCGGATGTGATGGCCAGGAGCGGCGCGAAGCTCGTCGAGGTCGGCGCCACCAACCGCACTTACATCACCGATTACGAACGCGCGCTCTCGCCCGAAACCGGCCTCCTGCTGAAAGTTCATCCGAGCAACTACCGCATCATCGGCTTTGCGAACGATGTCAAGCTCTCCGAGCTTGTCGAGCTGGGCCGAAAACGCGGTATTCCCGTGATGGAAGACCTGGGCAGCGGCGCGCTTGTTGATGTCACGCGGTTCGGTCTGTGCGGCGAACCCATGCCGCAGAACAGCGTGGCCGCTGGCGCGGACGTCGTAACCTTCAGCGGCGACAAACTGCTCGGCGGCCCTCAAGCAGGCATCATTCTCGGCAAACGCGAGCATATCAAGGCCATCCGCAAGAACCCGCTCATGCGCGCATTTCGCGTTGACAAGCTTACGCTTTCGGCGCTGGGGAAAATCTTCCAGATTTTGCTTTCATCGCGCGAACCCGAGAAACAGATACCGACGCTCGCGATGCTCGCGCGTTCCGTGACCGATATTCTCGAGATGGCACAGCAGGTGTACGAAGGCATCGGCGCAGACGCTCGAAAGGCTTTAGACGCAGCAATTGCGGATGGGGAATCGCAAGTCGGCGGCGGCTCGTGTCCGGGCCAGACGCTTCCAACGAAATTGCTCATGATGAGGCCGAAGCGATTCTCGCCCGACGCCCTCGCGCAGCACCTGAGAAAAAATGAACCTCCCGTCCTCGCCATCATTCGCGGCGATTCGGTCTGCCTCGACTTCAGAACGATACTGACGGAAGACGTGCCCGATCTCACCACAGTCTTACGAACGATAGCTCTTCAACCAAGCCATTCCCGATGAAGCACCTCATTGTTGGAACCGCAGGCCACATAGACCACGGCAAATCCGCGCTGGTCAAAGCGCTCACCGGAACCGACCCCGACCGCCTGAAAGAAGAAAAAGAGCGCGGGATGACCATTGACCTCGGCTTCGCGTATTTCGACCTGCCCGACGGCACCCGGGTCGCGTTCGTGGATGTGCCGGGACACGAGCGATTCGTGAAGAATATGCTCGCGGGCGCTTCCGGCATGGACATCGTAATCCTCGTGATCGACGCGACCGAGAGCGTCATGCCGCAAACGCGCGAGCACCTCGACATCATGAAATTGCTCGACATCCGCCGCGGCATCATCGCAATCACAAAGGCGGACCTCGCGGATGAAGAGATGGTGGAAATCGTAGAGGCTGAAGTAGGCGATCTCGTGCAGGGCACATTTCTCGAAAGCGCGCCCGTGGTGAAGGTCTCCGCGAAGACGGGAGCGGGGCTGGAGGAACTCAGGAAGCTCATCGGCGACGCAATCAGTGAACAATCCCAGAAGAGCGAGGCGGGATTGTTCCGGTTCCCCATCGACCGCATTTTCACCATGAAGGGCTTTGGGACTGTGGTCACCGGCACGGTGTTCTCAGGATGGCTGACAGAAGATGAATCCGTCATTGTCCTGCCGAGCGGGCTAACCACGCGAGCGCGCCAATTGCAGAGCCACAACGTCAAGCAGGAACGTGTTTCAGCAGGAATGCGGGCATCCATGAACCTGAGCAACGTCTCGGTGCAGCAATTGAATCGCGGCGATACACTCGTCAGGCCCGGAACAATGGAGCCGACATCGCGGCTGGACGCAAAGGTCATGTTGCTTCCGTCCGCGCCTCGAAAGCTGCCACGCACGTCAGTCATCAAGTTCTATGTCACGACGAGCCAACAGACTGCTCGCATGAGTCTGGTAGACAAACCACAGCTTGCACCCGGAGACGAGTGTTATGTACAGCTTCGTTTGGAGGGCCCTCTGTGCGTTGTCAGAGGAGACCGGTTCGTAATTCGCGGTGGCTCCCCGGAATTCACCATCGGCGGCGGACTCGTTCTCGATGTTGCATCGATGAAGCTAAAGCGCAAACATCCTGAGAAAGTCTCCCTGCTGAGCTCTCTTGAAAAAGCTACGTCCGCGGAAACAGTGCTCGCGTTTCTTTCCGAGAAGGCGATGGGGACAAGTCTCAGGGATGTTGCCATCAGGATGGGAGAACCGGTCGAGAGAGTGCTAGCATGGCTCGAGGAGCACATCCAATCCGGAAAGGTGCTTGTGTTTGGCGCCGGAGACGATATGCTGGTCATTCTCCGCGACCGCTTCGAGCAACTGAAAGAACGCATCCTCCACGAGCTCGAGCAGTTCTTCGCAAGCCAGCCGCACCGGCTGTTCATGCCGCGCGAGCAACTACGCAGCCGCGTCGGTGACGATATCGACACACGCGCATTCGAGAAAATACTGGATGACCTCGCGCGGTCGGGCAAGGTCGAGGTTGCACGCGACGAGATCGCACTGAAGGGGAGAACGGCGCATCTTTCACCGACGCAGCAAAAGGTCAAAGATAAGCTCGAACAAATATATCGAGAAGCCGGCGTCTCTCCCCCAACATTCTCTCAAGCGGAGGAACTTGTTGACCAGACTTCGGGAGCGCGCAAGATGCTTTCCCTCTTAATCGAAGAAGGGATTCTAACCAAGATAGGACCTACTCTCGCATATCATAGGGATGTGCTGGAATCAGCCGTCAAGAAGGTCACCGAACATTTTGGGAAAGCAGAAAAACTCGGAGTTGGAGACCTCAAAGACATTCTCGGCGTCAGCCGAAAACACGCGGTTCCCTTGCTCGAATACTTCGATAAAATCGGACTCACGACGCGGGTTGGCGACTACCGCGTGCTCAAGCAGCGAACTCGAAAATGATCCCTATATCGGATGAACACCTGTAGGTGCGAATTAAATCCCCCTTTGAAAAAGGGGGACAAAGAGACTGTCCCGTAATTGTAGGGGCGCCCCTGTGTGGGCGCCCGAGCGGCCACGCAGGGCCGCCCCTACAAGAAATATTTCGAATTCCGGGACAGATTCCTCACCCCCCTTCAGGAAAGGGGGGAAAGATTGAAGGGTTAGCGCATGTTATTTCGAAATCGCTCTGCTAGACGAACTTGCCGCGGGCGGCGATTGGCCACACGCCCTCGACGCGGTCGCCGCGGACGGCGTAATAGATATCATGAAGGTTGATGGTGGTGCAGCAATGGCTGGGGATGACCTCGATTTTCTGGCCTGCTTTGGGGTCGACATCCTCGATATACACATGCCCATGCTCTTCTGAAAGAAAGGATAGATTTGCGCCGGGGAGGCCCACAAGCTCGGGCATGCCGAACTCGAACGTCATCGCTTTCATGCCTGCATCGAGAATTGCGGTCTCCTTGTTCGGACGGCTGATGATGGTCGTGAGTATCGTGAGCGCACACTCGAAATCTTGCAAGACGCCCGCGTAATGCGCATCCATGAGAATGTATGAACCCCCCTGAATTTCCGTGATACCGGGATATGTGCCCGCAATATTGTACGTGCCGGTGCCGCCGGCGCTCACAATCTTCACTTCGATTCCATTCTTTTCCAGAATCTCCTTCGTGCTGATGAGCACCTGCATCGAATCGATGCATGCGCGCTGCCGGTCTTCGAAGTCCGGGATCATGACGGCATGGCCTTCATAGCCCATGATTCCCTCGAACTCGAGTCCGGGGCTGCTCAGGATTATCTGCGCGAGCGAAAGCGCCTCTTCGGCGCTCTTGACGCCGCACCGGTGCATGCCAACATCTACCTCGATGAGAACGCGGATGGTGGACCCTGCGCTCCCGGCGGCCGAAGAAAGCTCGGCCACGTTGTCGGTGGACTCGACCGCCACCATCACATCGCAGTGACGCGCAAGATTGGCGAGGCGGGCGGTTTTCTGCGCGCCAACGATTTGATTCGCGATGAGGATATCCCGGATGCCCGCCAGCGCCATGACCTCGGCCTCGCCCAGCTTTGCACAGGTGATTCCTCGCGCGCCCGCTTGAAGCTGCTTGTGCGCGAGGATGGGACACTTGTGTGTCTTCGTGTGCGGGCGCAGGTTGGAGGAGTGCTTCTCGAAGAAATCCGCCATCTTCCGTATATTGCGGTCCATCTTGTCGAGGTCAATGACAAGAGCGGGAGTATCTATTTCATATTTGCTGAGAGTATGCATCCGGTTCTTACCTCATCGGGCATCAAGGCCCGTTCTTGGGCAGGCACAGTGGCCTGCCCCTACAAAAGTGTCACGGCATCGAGCAAATCACCGGAAAAATCAGACGCTGCATAGATATCTTTGACGCTGCGCGTTGAAGAGGCACACACAACTGCACGCTAAGCAGCGACGGTTCCGCCCAGCTTCTCTTTAATGAACTTTATGGGCTCTTCGAGGCGGCTCCCCGTGGGGAACACTTCGGCGACGCCCATCGCTTTTAACTTTGGAATGTCCCTGGTCAAAATTGTTCCGCCGAGGAGCACCAATTTTTCTGCCGCATTATTTTCCTTGAGCTTCGCTATGACTTTCTCCGTGAGCCCCATGTGAGCGCCGGAGAGAACACTCAGGCCGATGACATCCACATCTTCCTGCAGAGCCGCCGCGACAATCTGCTCGGGCGTCTGCCGCAGACCTGTGTAGATGACTTCCATTCCGGCGTCGCGGAGCGCGCGAGCGATGACCTTCGCACCCCGGTCATGTCCGTCAAGGCCGGGCTTAGCAACGAGAACACGAATCTTCTTCTCAGGCATGCCTCAGTCTCCTCCTTCGAATGGCCTCAAACCACGATTGGTTCCTTAAACTCGCCGAATATCTCTCTGAGTGTCGAGGATATTTCCCCGACCGTTGCATACGCTTTCACTGCATCGATAATGAACGGCATCAGATTGTCGGAGCCCCTCGCCGCATCGTGCAGCTTCTTGAGCGATGCGCTCACAACGCTATGGTTCCGAGTGTTTTTCACCTCTTTCAATCTCGCAACCTGCCGCGTGACAGATTCAGGGTTTGACTCGTGCAACTGCATCTCGTCGCAGGTCTTCTTCACAGCATACTTATTCGCGCCGATGAAGGTGAGCTCGCCCGACTCTTCCATCTTCTGCCGTGTGAACGCGCCGTCGGCCACGACTTTCTGCATGTAGCCCGCCTCGATTGCTCTCACGGACCCGCCGAGCGACTCAATCTTGTCAATGACAGCGAGGACCTCGTGCTCCTTCACATTGGTGAGCGCCTCGACGTAATACGACCCGCCGAGCGGGTCGACGGTTTTCGTCACATCAGTTTCCTCAGCGAGCACTTGCTGAGTGGCGAGGGCCAGTCGAGCGGTTTCTTCCGTCGGTATCGCAAACGCCTCGTCCTTCGCCGCCACCAGCATGCTCTGGACTCCCGCGAGCGCAAGCGCAAGCGCGCCGTATGCTCCGCGTACAAGATTCAAGTCGGGGTCCTCAGCCCGGAAATAGCTGCCGCCGACTCCGGCGGCAAACCGGAAGCACATTGATTCACGCTTCCGCGCCCCGAAGCGCTCCTTCATGATGCGCGCCCAAATCCTGCGGACCGCCCTGAACTTGGCGACTTCTTCGAATATGTACGGTCCGGCGCCGTCTATGAACGTCAGGCGAGGCGCGAATTCATCCACGTCCAGCCCGCGGTCCAATGCCGACTGCACATAGGTAATCGCGTTCGAGAGTGAGAATCCGATAGCATCCGACATGTTCGCGCCCGCATCGCGGATGTGACAACTGGCGATGCTTATCGGATAAAACCGGGGCATGGAGCGCGTGCAGTATTCGATGATATCGGTCGTCAGCCGAACGGAAGGGCCGGGCGGATACAACCACGTTCCGCGCGCCACGTATTCTTTCAGGATATCGTTCTGGACGGTGCCCATCAACTCGTCCGGCCGGACACCCTGCTTCCCGGCCGTTGCAATATACATTGCGAGGATAATGGGGGCCGTCGAGTTAATCGTGAACGACGTGCCGAGCCAATTCATCGGCAGGTCTTGATAGAGGATTTCGAAATCGCGCAACGTGTCAATTGCGACTCCGGCCCTGCCCACCTCGTCGACAATGACCGGGTCGTCGGAGTCGTAACCCATTTGCGTAGGCAGGTCAAACGCGCAACTGAGTGCGGGCTGCCCGCTATTGAGCAGGAATTTCCACCTCTCATTCGTTTCTTCCGCCGTGCCGTATCCCGCGTACTGGCGCATGGTCCAGACCTTCTTCCGATACATTCCGGGAAAGATGCCTCGCGTGAACGGATACTCGCCGGGAAAGCCTATCTGCTCAAGGTAATCGATGTCGGCGACTTCATCCGGCGTGTAGACAGCCTTGATTTCCGCGCCCGATTCAGTCGTAGCGCGCGGGATATCGTCTACCCGTCGCTCGGTTGTCCAACGCGCCTTAGCTTCCGCAACCGCATCGAGCTCGCTTGCCACCGGTCTCGTCATTGTAATCGCCCCCTTGAATTGACACCGATACCTCGGTGTCATTGCAGTCTTTGCCGGATTTCCTCCGTCAGTCTGGGCAATACTACGCCGGTGGGACCCTGAAGGAAATGGTGCGCGAGACGAGTGAGAGCCGATCTGTTCGGGTTAATTTCGATAATGACGGCGCCCGCATCGCGCGCGTATCCGGGCAGCGAGGCCGCCGGATATACGACGCCTGAGGTTCCCAAGACCAGCATGACACGACATTTCCTCACCGCGTCCACCGACTCATGTAAATCCTGTACGGCTTCGCCGAATGCGACGAAATCCGGCCTAAACAACCCGCCGCATTCGCACCGGGCCATGAGGGAGAAGATATTTTGGATGCCCTGCTTTTTCATTGCAGCGATGAGCCGCGAGAATTCCTCGAGAAACACCTCTCGTTCCCGGAGAACTTTCCGGCCACAGCCAAGGCACCTGAGTCGATACATGCTGCCGTGCAGTTCATAGACGATTGTGTTGCCGGCCTCTCGATGGAGGTTGTCAATGTTTTGCGTGACGACCGAATGGAGCAGGCCCATCCGCTCGAGCTCGGCAAGCGCGAGGTGGCCGGGATTCGGCTTCGCCTTGCGGAATGTGGCCAGCAACTCCTCCAGTATTTCCGGCGCTCTCTCAGGAAATGCCGAGATTACTCCCATAATGCCGCTCGATGCGCCCGGCTCGAACCGGTCCCACAGACCACCCGGCTCACGGAACGTGGGGATGCCGCTCTCCTTAGAGACGCCCGCGCCCGAGAACGCTACGATGTGCCCCCGCTGAGCGACTATTTCGGCAACTTCCGCAAGTGTTTTTTGCGCATCGGAATCCATGAATCGCCTGAAATTTATCCTGTCCCGGGCCAACTTCTCTAGATGACGCCTTCATCGCGGAGTGACCGGATTTCCTCCGCCGACAGCCCGGCCAATGAAGTGAGCACCTCTTCGGTATGCTGGCCGAGAGTGGGTGGCGGCAGGAATTCGCCGTCTTTCATCACGGAGGATTTTACCGGATTGCCAAGAGCCTCGTATTTTCCGATTTCCGGATGGTCTATCTCGACCACCATGTTCCGGTGACGGACCTGGGGATCATTGAGGGCATCTTGGATGTTGTTCACGGGTCCTGAAGGAATCTGAGCCTCTCGCAACGGCTCAAGCCACTCGGCGGTCGTCTTTTTCGGAAATATTTCATCGAGTATAACATACAGCTCGGCCTTGTTCAAAGCGCGGTTAATCATAGTATCGAACCGCTCATCGGAGAGGAGGTCTTCACGCTCGATGATCTTGCAGAAACTTTCAAAGAACTTATCCTGAAACGCCACAACCGCGATGTGGCCGTCCTTTGTCTTGAACGACCGAAACGGCGCTATCAACGGATGCATCGCGCCGCGCCGGAGCGGTATCTCGCCGGTGGCTATGTAGGTTTGACCGAGGTATACGAGCAGTGATATCTGGGAATCGAGCAGGCTGACATCCAGCTTCTGGCCGCGGCCGGTTCTCTCGCGCTGGTAGAGCGCCGCCGATATCGCCAGAGCCCCGAAAATCCCGCCAGCGAGGTCGCCCATCGGAACGCCCATAAGCACGGGCTCTCCAATTTCGGGTCCCGTAAGCCCCATGGTGCCGCCGATTGCCTGAAGAATGATGTCATACGCGGGCAGGTCGCGATATGGCCCGTCGTGACCAAACGCTGAAACCGAGCAACAGATTATCCTTGGGTTGTGCTTCGAGAGGACTTCATACGTGCAGCCGAGCTTTTCCAATGCTGCGGGCCGGAAGTTGTCGTAGACAACATCTGCTTTTTTGACCATCTCGTAGAAGATTGCGCGCCCCTTTTCCGACTTCAGGTTCAGGGTAACACTCTTCTTGCTCCGATTGATACTGAGGAAGTAGGCGCTGATGCCCCGCAGGGCCGCTTGCGCATGAGCGGTGCGCGTAAGGTCGCCTTCGCCCGGCTCCTCAATCTTGATGATTTCGGCTCCGAGGTCCCCGAGGAGCATCGAGCCATACGGACCGGCAAGCATGCGCGATAAATCAAGTATTCTCACTCCTTCAAGCATCTTCTGCATATTCTCCCCTGTTATGGGCGGCACAGAGCCAACAATTTAGCCACATTCTTCTGTTTTTCCGCTGACTCGACGAATTCGATGATGGAATCGGTTCTCCCGGGCGGCAGCAATCGGTCGGCGAATGACCGGAACTTCCGAATGAGGTCGGCCTTGCGACGTTCTTTGTCCGAGCCCGCCTCCAGCGTGTCCGCGCAGGCTTTGAATTCTCGACCGTCGTTGGTGCGCACAACGACCGTAGCTTGGGTGAGACCGAAATCTTCGTTGGCGTTCACTTTGACCTTCTGTCTCATACTCACCATGCGGTCGCTTAAGACATTTTCATTGGTAAACCGCTCCTCTCCGGTCTGGCCATCAACCAGCGCAAGAGCGGCGCAGTAGGCGAGGCTGAACTTTCCCTCGAGGCCGGTGCGAGGCTCCGGCTTTCCCGCTATCTCGAGGGCAATCGGCACGGCCTCGACAATCACTTCCTTCACTTCTTCAGGCAGCACCTTTGTGCGCAGCTCAAGGGCTGCGTCTATAGTCGGGTGTGTCTCGAAGCATGAAGCGTGTCGCTTGAAAATGACATTTGTGACCGCATAGCTCTTGCCGAAATCCTGAGTTATCATCTCGGGATTGCAGTCGGGCGAGAGAACCTTGCAGAAACCCGCTTCTCCGGCGAGTATGTCCTCGGAACAGGTGAATCCCTTCTCGGCAAGCAACGCTGAAAGTAGGCCGTCAGCCGCCGCCTTGCCCGCGTGGAACGGCTTCGACATCGTTCCGAAAACTTGCTTGAGACCGGCGGCCTGTGTCCCCGCAATCCCGATGGAATAGTTCATTCGCTCAGTATCGAGGCCCAGCAGCTTCGCACACGCCGCCGCTGCGCCGAAGCGCCCGATGGTCGATGTCGCGTGCCATCCTTGCTGGTAATGGAACGGGAGCACGGAAGAGCCAATTCGACATTCCGCCTCGAAGCCGAGGATGAACGCTGTGAACATGTCCTTCCCAGTCGACTTTCGCGTCTCCGCGAGGGCAAGCACCGCGGGCATAACGGGCACTGTCGGATGGCCCATCATCTGGAAGTGAACGTCATCAAAATCGAGCGCGTGCGAAGCTGAACCGTTAATCAGTGCGGCGTTCAGCATCGAGCTTTTTCGCGCATGTCCGATGATGCTCGCCTGCTTTTTCCCGCCAAGAGAGTCGGTGACTTCTATGAGTATCCTCGTGAGCGGTTCGTTGGCTCCGCCGAGGGTGACACCGAGCCAATCAAGCAGGCAGAGCTTTGCTTCAGCTATCGCGTCGGCGGGAAAGTCGTCAAATTTCGTCCTCTCAATTGCGGCACAAAGTTCGCGAGTGATGCTCATTCTTACCTCCAACGATTCCTTGCAGGGGCGCACGGCCGTGCGCCCCTGCGGAGATGCCTCATTTCCCTTTGAATTCCGCCTTGCGGCGGCCGAAGAAAGCGCTCACGCCTTCCTTAACATCCTCACTCAAGAAGCAGGTGGCGCTCAATTCATCAAGTTCGGCAAGCACCTCGGCGTCACGTGAGCGGTCGAGCATTCCTCGCTCCATGCAGGCGCGGAGAACCTGTTTGCTTCCGCGCACCGACAGCGGCGCATTCTCAGAAATCTCACGCGCAATTTCGTACGTGAACGTCTCCAAATCAGCTTTGGGCACGACATAGTTGGCCAGCCCCACTTCTCTGGCGCGCTGCGCGTCGAGCGGGCGTCCGAGGAAAAATATCTCGCGGGCAGTCGAAACTCCCGCCAGGTCGACAAGGCGTTGATAATTCTCATAATTGAGCATGACGCCGAGTTTTGCCGAAGGTATTCCTATCTTGGCAACGTCGGCAAGAACACGGAGGTCGCAGGCGACGGCAAGCTCGCAGCCGGCGCCGAAGGCAAATCCCTGCACCATGGCGATGATTGGATTACGGTGTCGTTCGATGCTTTGAAAAGCGTACTCGATGAGGCCGCCATATTCACGCGCCTTTTCCTGACTCGTCCATACTTCGAATTCCGAGATGTCGGCGCCGGAGGCAAACGCCTTATCCCCTGCGCCGCGGATGACGACACACCTGACATCGTTATCCTGATTCAGATGCTCCATCGTTTCCGCTATCCACTTCCACATGACGGAGAGCATGGCATTGCGCTGTTCCGGCCTGTTGATAATTATGGTCGCGACGTAGCCGTCTCGTTCGAGCAGCATGTAGTTTTCATTCATAAGAGCCTCCGGCCTACTTCATTAACGAGGATTCTCGAATCTCCTAAGAAGCTGGCAACCGTTTCGTCATCGCGAGGGGAGCGAAGGGTCCACTGAAACAATCTCATTGGCAACAGTGAAGATACACACACAGAGACGGCTTCGCCATCCCGCAAAGCGCGGACGGCTCGCAATGACAGACAGAGCAGAGTGCATTTCTCCCACCAACAACCTTCGCTATCCAGGATGGCCTGCTCAGAATGACGTGAACGGCTGAGCTTCTCCGAATACCTCGCGGAGCACTCCGCATATCTCGCCGTTCGTGGCCATCACCTTGACCGCCTCGAGGATCGGCGGCACCAGATTCTCACTGTCATCAGCGGCTGCGCGGACGCGGTCAAGCGCCTTGCTGACAGCCGCGTTGTTGCGCTCAGTGCGCAGCTTCTTGATAGCCTCGATTCTCAGGTGCTCAGTTTCGGGAGCAACTTCCATCGGATGCATAGGGGGAACATCGCCGATATACTCATTCACTCCGACGATTCTGCGCGTTCCTTCCTCAATCTGTTTCTGCATCTTATAGGAACTATTCTCTACCTCGGCCTGCGTAAAGCCCTTCTCGATTGCGGCGACGGCTCCTCCCAGGGAGTCTATCTTCTCGATGAGTTTGTTGGCATCGTCTTCGAGCTTGTCGGTCAGATACTCAATATAGTAGGAACCACCGAGCGGGTCTATGACGTCGGCGCTGCGCGCCTCGTAATGGATGATGCGAGGCGTGTCGAGGGCGACGATGGTCGCCTCCTCGGTCGGCAGGCCGAGCGCTTCATCGTATGGCGCGGATGCGCTGCCCATGTTGCCGCCGATGATTGAGGCAAAGCATTCCAATGTCCCGCGGGCGATATTATTGAGCGGCTTCTGGGCGGTAAACGTCGAGCCTGCATAGCCGGAAGCGACGCGAAAGCGCATCGAGTCCACTTTTTTCGCGCCGAGCCGGTCGCGCGCAATCCGCGCCCACATTCTGCGGGCTGCGCGGAACTTGGCCACCTCTTCAAAGAAGTTGCTGTGACTGCTGAAGAGGAAGCTGAACCGCGGCAGGAACTCGTCAGGGTCAAGCCCCCGCTTGAGCGCAATGGTCCCGTAAGCAATAGCATTCGCGAGCATGAACGCCAACTCCTGAACGGCGGTGGCGCCTGCCTCGCGGATGTGATAGCCGCAGATGCTGATCATGTTGAATCGCGGCATGTACTTCGAGCAATACTCGAAAATGTCGGCGGTGAGCCGCATCGACGGCTGGGGGGGAAAGATATACGTGCCCCGCGCAACGTATTCCTTCAGCACGTCGTTCTGAATCGTGCCGGTCAGACGGTTGAGCGGAATCTCGAATTTTTCCGCCATCGCTATGTACATCGCGAGGACGACCGCCGCCTGCGCGTTCGTGGTGAAAGAGGCACGGATACGGTCGAGCGGAGCCGGAGGGTCGAACGCCGCAAGCACGGTCTCCATATCGCGCAGAGAGCTCAGGGCGACTCCCACCCTGCCGACCTCGCCCGTCGCCAGTGGGTGGTCCGAGTCGAGCCCTATCTGAGTCGGCAGGTCAAAGGCCAGTGAGAACCCGAACTGGCCCTGCAAAAGGAGAAACTTGAGTCTGTCTCGCGTGTTTTCGGGCGTACCATAGCCGGAATACGCGCGGCCGCCGATGCCGGCCCCGACGATCATGGTCGGATAGATGCCGCGAGTGAATGGAAACTCGCCGGGGAATCCGATGGCATCCTTGAAATCGTCACGCCGCACGTCGAGCGGGGTGTAAACTTGTTTCGGCATCGAGTCGGGAGTCATCCCGTACTTATCGAGGATTTTCTGGAGCGTCGTCTGCTCCCACCGCGCGTAGTCCGCTTTAAGATTGTCGATGAATTCGTTGCTGAACATTGCAGTCACCTCACCAATTTCCCACCAGCGGGAGGGGTTAGGCTTTCCTCACTTTTTCCCTTCCGCCATCCCGGCAATCTTGACCATGACCGAAACAAGGCCATCCTGTTCCTCTCTTGTCAGGATATTGGTCAGTTTCCTGAAGAAACTTTCTCTATTTGTCTGATACGCCTCCACTGTCTTCCTGCCTTTTGGGGTCGTATACAGCCGTATCACACGTCTGTCCTTATGATTTCGCTCCCTCTTGAGCAGTCTTCTCTCGACAAGCCGGTCCGCAATCCCCGTGACGGTGTTGACCCGAACGTCCAAGACTCTTGCCAGTTCGCTCATGATAAGCCCCTCGTTTCTGGAAACGACTTCGAGGGCCATAATGTCCAACTTGCCGAGAGATTCTTCTCCGGAGACATTGTTCATGGAAGAAAAACTTCGAATGATCTTGTCGAATGCTTCCCAGAAAACCGTTGCGTTCTCTTTCGCCTTCATAGCAATTCAGGAGAGGTATGAGAGAGAGGACAAATTTCGTAAATGGAACTATTCATATAATGAATTATACATACTGCGAACATTTCATGTCAAGTGGGCGTACGTAGCGGCGTATCTTTTCAGGGTTCAAGGACCCAGCCGATATCAGGCGCGAATGGGAAAACAGCCATTTCAGCGCCGCGCGACTCCTTCGAGAATCCACTGCTCGAGGTCATGCAAGAGCTGGTCGTAGTCGACCCTCTCAGGGTCAAGGTGACCCATCATGGTAGCTCCCTGGCAGCAGCCGATCAGAATCAATGCGAGCGCATTCGAATCCATGTCGTTTCGAAAGATGCCGTCCGCCTTCCCTTTTTTCAGTATCTCGACGATGCTCTCCTGCCAATCGTTCAGGATGCTCTTAATGCGGTCGGCAAATTCCGAGGGATGCTCCATCATCTCGGCCGTGAGAACGGCGAGCAGCGCACATCCGTGATAGATATCGCCGCGATACATGTCGGTCATGATCTCGACCATGCGATGTATTCTGCTCCTGACATCGGGCTCGTGGGAAATCACGTCTATGACGTTATCTATCCAGAAATCCCTGGCGCGTTCCAGAACGGCAAAGCCGAGTTGTTCTTTGCTCTTGAAATGAAAATAGAAACCGCCTTTGGTCGTTTTCGCCTGTTGGAGAATCTGGGCGAGCGAGGTGTTATGGAACCCGTGCGTGCGAAACAGCTCCATTGCGGCGCGCACAATGCGCTCCCGCGTTTCCGACACAAGCGGTTCATACGTGGGGTCTGTTGTCATTTCCGCATTGCTCGCGTATCGGAAGGCGTTTCTCCGATGCTTGAATGTGATACGCTCGGGAATTCTGAGAGGGGCAGCACGTTTCCGCCGCAGCCTCAATCTATCAAAGCGGGAGGCTTTTGTCAACATTGATTGACAAACATAAGGTTGAAATCTAGAATAGTTGAGAGTGGGCAATGGATTGTTTGCCGCGAGCAGGGAATGGGCTACAACACGGAGCATGCGAGGAGGAGAAAACCTTGAAAAAAATGAGATTTGGCCTTGCTGCTTTCACCGCCCTTTTGCTGTGCACGAACGCGTTCGGCCAAGGCAAGAAGGTTTTGATTTTCGAGCCTGCGATGGCCTTGACGGACACAACGTTCAGCGCCGAGCCGTCGGGATACTCGAAGCTCGTGGATATGCTGAGGCAGGAGGGGCTTCTCGTTGCATCGATGTCATCGGGCGAGATCACACAGCATAAGCTCACGCCGTACGATATCGTTGCGCTGCATCCAAGTCCTGAGCGCCCGCTCAGCGAGAACGAAATCTCCGCGCTCGTGTGGTTCGTTGTCCAAAAGGGTGGCGCACTCTTCATTCATGGCGGCACGGCGAGGATCATCAATCCGCTTGCGGAGATATTCGGCATTTCGATGGATGAGAGCGCCCTTATTGACGTGACGTCGAATCTGGAAGAAGCTGCCCTAGGTCGAAGCTTCATCCTGTCAAGATTTCACAATCTGCCTGCGCTTAAGTTTGACGAAATCCAGAGAATTAGCTTCCATGGGGGCGCGCCGCTTGTCCTCTCGCAGGATGCCGCTGCAATAGTAACGGGGGATGATGACTGTTATTCAGATAACGGGCTTTACAGCATCGGCTCGCTTCCGCCCGTAGCCGCAGTGGCCTATGTCGGTCGCGGATTGATTCTTGTCAAGAGCGATCGGACGATGCTGGACAACAAGAACATCGAGGCCTATCAGAACATGCAATGGGCCAAGGCCGTGTTCCAGCAACTTGCCTCCGCGCCGGAGACCGCGCCGGAACGTGACAGGAGCTTGCTCAGCCTTCGCTCGCAACTCAGCTCTCTCGAGCAGCAACTTTCGAGTTCGACCGAGAAGCTCAAGAAATATGAATCCGACCTGACTGCAAGCTATGAAAGGGCGAAGTCGCTGCAGGCAGAGTTACAGAGCACGCAGGAGCAGAAAGAGACGCTCGCAGCGCAGTTGCAGTCAGTGCAAAGCGAGAAGAACAAACTCTCGACAACCTTGGCAAAGTACCGGAGCCCTGAAACCCTCAAGACGATAGGCATTGCAGCCGCAGTTGTGGCGCTCGTGCTTTTTCTTTTCGGCTTCTTCGTCGGACGCCGCACCATGCGGAACCGAGTATAGACACGGTCCGTAACTGTGTAGGCGCGAATTTATTTGCAAACACATGACCAAGACAGGCCGGGAAAAACCATGCGAATAGATTCGCACCGACAGGCGGAAGTCCCTCAATTGTGAATTGAGGGACAACCTCTATAGAGATGCCCAGAGGGCGGCGCCAGCAGATTACAAAAAAGAACGACCCCCGCGACAATCTCTGTCGCGGGGGTCGCACATTTTTCAGGCTTACATCATTCTATTGCGTATCGGCGGTCCGATGCATGCGCTTTCTGCCTCTGACGACCGCAACGGAACCGGCGGCTATCAAGCATAGCAATCCGCTTATGAGAAACTTCTGAGTCGGCGTTGTCTCGAGCATGACGCGCGCAAAGGCAACCGCCGGCTGCAAGCCGATTCTCACAGCCGTCTTCAGAAGCGGCCTGCTCGCAATGAACGAGGCTGCCGGGGGTGAATGCTTGTAGTAAACCTGCACGAGCGCGCGGCCGGGCGCATTTGTCAGCAGATACTCATCGCGGAATTGTCTGAGCGCCATGACATCATGGGATGAACCCGAGCCATAGGCCGCCGTTGCGATGAAGCAGGAGCTGCCGCCGCCACCACCACCGCCGCCACCGTCACTGGTATCTTGAGTTATCGTGATGCGAACACTGTCAGTGGCCACATTTCCTTCGAGGTCAGAAACAGTCAACTGGAACCGCAAGTCGTTGGTGTCCTCTTGCAGAGGCTGTGCCTGACCGAGCGGTGTCGGCGCAACGAAGCCAGGCGCCGTGAACGACGGAAACGGCGTAGTGGCGTCGGCCAGCGAAACAGTGGTTCCCTCGGTTTGGGTCCACTGGAAGACGAGAGGAGTGAAGACGTCGAGACTTCCGCTGCTGATCGAGCCGTCAAGCTCGACGAATCTCCCTTCCCTTACCGACCGGTTGCGTCCTGCATCGGCCACGACAAACCCGAGAGGGTCTTCGGTCTTCCGGACAACAACCGTGAACGCATCGTTGGTCGGGGTCACCGAGGTGCCCACATTCGGGAATCTCGCGGTCGCACTTCCCTCGCTGAATGGCGGGCTCCACTCGCCGGAGTACACTCCATCGCCGGCGACAAGGTCCGGCGCAATTCCATTATCGAGGAGCGTCACGGTATTGTCTCCGATAGTTATATCGACGTTGCCCGCGGGCGAATCACAGTTAATGTGCAGCGCAGAGAGCCGGAGCGGAAGGCTGAAAAAGTTGCCGGGAGGGTTTTCTCCAAAGATAGCCGTCACAAAGTTGCTCCCGGGCACAATTGTAAAGAACAGGGTTGTGCCTGCTGCATCAATCCATGTCTTGTATTCGCTCGTGGCCGGCCTGATTCTTGCCAATAGTTCGCTCGACGAACAGGTCAAGCTATTGAATGCGTTCAGTCTCCTGCCGGTCATGGTTCTTCCAACAAGGAACGGGTCGAGGTCGCCGCTCGAGAGGATACGGTTTCTGACCCTATCCCAGTCAACCAAGGGGTCAAGGAGCGGGAATCGGGCATACAGCAGCCCGACGGTACCGGTTACGTGCGGGGCCGCCATTGACGTGCCCGACCACGGAATCAGGAAGTCTCCGTAAAGAGGGTCCCCGGGGTTCGCTGGCCACAGAGTGCTCACAATATTGACGCCCGGCGCCCCAACATGAACGGTTCTGCGACCAAAACTCGAGAAGGTCGCGAGCTGGTCATTATGATTCGTTGCCGCCACTGCAATGATGTTGGGAAGATCGTAACTGGAGGGGAAGTTGAAGAGCCCGTCGTTATCCACCGCCTCATTGCCGGCAGCCCCGATGAAGAGGACGCCGCGCTCGCGCAAATTATTGATGGCCGCTTGCTCGAATGTGAACCCCGGGAAGAAGCCGCCGTATGAAGCATTTACTGCTACGACGTTGACGCCCCGGTCAACCATCAAGGCGATGTAGTTGAGACAGTCAATCTCGTCGGCTACCGTGCCTGTTTCGGTCGTCCCGGAGATGAACTTGAGCGCCATGATCTCGACATCCCAGTTTACGCCGACAACGCCCTCGGAATTATTGCCGACAGCCCCGAGCGTTCCGGCCACATGCGTGCCGTGCCCGAAGTCATCGGCAGGGTCGCTGTCGTTATTGACAGTGTCTATTTCATAAATGTCATCGACAAACCCGTTGCCGTCGTCGTCTACATCATAGACGCCCTCGGCCTCCTGTATGTTCCTCCACATATTCCCCCAGAGGTCGGGATGGTCATAGAAGATACCGGTATCAACGACGGCGACGACGACGTTTGGATCGCCGGTTGTGAGGTCCCATGCTTCGGGCGCGTCAATATCGGCGTCTATGGTGCCGTTGGTTTGTCCGGTGTTGTTCAATCCCCAGAGGAAACCGCCGAACAGCGGGTCATCGGGGAACGTCTGCGTTGCCCTTCGGATAGCGTTCGGTTCCGCATGGAAAACATCGCGGTTGCTCCTGTATTTCTGAAGCGCCGCCGGCACGCTCATCCCGCGCGGCAGCTTCACGAGTTCGATATCGGGACCGCCGTCGAGTGACCGGATTTTCCTGATAACTTCAGCGCCGACGAGGGAATGCGCTTTCACAGAAGCGCTCAGCCCGGCTCTGACATTCATCTGAACCAGTAACTCCCCTTCCTTATAGAGCGGGACATCAAGTGGAATCGAATTAATGGATGGCTTCGTCGCTGCTTCCGACGCCTTTTCCCTCCCGCTCATCACCACAAAAAAGAAGAGAAGACACAAGAAGGCACTAACCGCTGCTACCGTCCCGATACGATTCTTCATTTCTCCCTCCCCGAAACGTTTCCTCCGTTCGGTACCTCAGCCGGACTACCTAACAAAGGCAGCCAGCATGACAAAAGCTGCTGTGTTCCTTACCACATGTCAGGCTGCCAAAAATCCTGTAAGCGTATGCTCGGCAAATTGTTCGCCGCGATTATACATTTCGCACAAGGGGTTGTCAAGCCGCAAGAAAAGCACGAAGGCCGGATGTGCGGGCCTGCATCTTCCATGACGCAGTGGGTTGCCCGCTCACCTGCTCTGCCGTGCGCCTGAGCACATTAATCCACGACGCACGAGAACGTACTCCCTTTGCAAGCGGGCGGCCACATAGGGCCGCCCCTGCCAATTCTCGTTCATGCGACGGTGATTAGACAAATTCCGCCGCAGCTTATGGCTTTGTGAAGGACCACGTTTCGCTGCTGGTGACGATTGTCATCGGCGTCTTGCTTGCATCCCTGCCACGCACACGCCAATAGACCGGTCTCCCCTGGGCTACCTGATTCCACAGCGATGCGTCCATTGTCCAGCTCGTTCCCTGAATTACCGTCTGCAAGTTCTTGTAGGTTGACCAGTAGCTTCCGAAACTCGACGAATAACTCAGTTCGACGGAGAATTCGTTGGAAGTGCCGCCATTCGGCATCCACACAAACGTCGGCGGTGAAGAGAGCGTGGAGTTGTTCGACGGCTCCGTCAGATGTATCTGCGTCAATTCATCAACGACAGTGAGCGTGACGCTTATCTGTGCAGAGCCGCCGTTCGAAGTAATATTGATCTTTGCCAGGTGCGTGCCGGCGGCCAGGCCGGATGTCGAGTAATTGACCGTGATGGCGTCATGCTCGCCCGTCGATGTCCCGTTCTTCGGGGTAACGGTCAACCACGACTTATTCGGTGCGATCGAGTACGAGAGCGTTCCACCTCCCGAGTTCCAGCTCTGGAAGCTCTGGGGGGACGCATTTGTGGCATGCATACATGAATTGCTGAGAACGGTCGTACTGACTGAAAGCGTAGGAAGTGAGTCAACCAGTATCGTCTCACAATGCGGCTGGTCTGAGCACCCGTGGTCGTTGTTCACCGTAAGACATGCTGTGTATGTGCCGGCCTGATATGTGTGGGGCGGTGGATTCTGCCCGTCATACGTTGTGCCGTCACCGAAATCCCAGTGCCATGAAGTGGGATTCCCGGTCGACTGGTCAGTGAAGGTCACTACCAACGGTGTGAGACCGCTCATAGGAGTCGCCGTAAAGTCGGCCACTGCCACCGGATTCACGACGATGTCAACAGTGGTTTCATCCGTATCCCCGACTGCGTTCGTCACCGTCAGAGTAACGGTGTACGTTCCTGCATCGTTATAAGTGTGCGTAGGAGGATTCTGTCCTTCATACGTGGTGCCGTCACCAAAATCCCAAGACCACTCGACAGGATTGCACGAGGAGAGGTCGGTGAAGTCGACGTCGAGCGGAGCACAGCCCTCTGTGACACTTGCGGACAGAGAAGCCACTATGGACTGGACCAACACCTCTTTGCATTCAACGTCATCCCCGCACTCATTTTCAGCCGTCAGACACACGGTGTGCAACCCCTCTTGGTCAAACACATGGCATGGGTTCTGCTCATTGCTCGTGAAGCCATCGCCAAAATCCCAGAACCACTCATCAGTATTTTCCGTCGATAGGTCATTGAAACATAACTCTTCGCCAAGACAGATTTCGGTTCTTCCGCCAACAATCTCAAAATCAGCAACAGGGGTGGCACCCACGGTGATGTTCTGCGGCGGGGTTGTTTCGGAGCTCACACTATTTGATGCAGTGAGTGTGACTGGGTATGTCTCGGCTTCGGTATACGTATGGCATGGGTTCTGCTCAAAACGCTCAGGGCCTGTCGAGCCATCGCCGAAATCCCAATCCCAACTGGTGGGATTACACTGAGTCTCATCAACGAAACACACTTCCAATGGCGCGCATCCCTGCGTCGGCGTAACGCTGAACGCGGGCAATATTCCCGCCGCCGTGACGAGATTCTCTTTGATCATCGGGAGCGCACAATCCCCGTCTTTGCACACTGTCAGAGTAACCGTATAGACGCCCCGCTCACCATATACATGCACCGGATCTCCACACGACGGGTCAATGAACGGGGCAGAGCCGTCCCCGAAATCCCAAATGCAACTCGTCGGGTCGCAGAGAGACTCATTATAGAACTGCACGGTCAGCGGCGTGCAACCCACAGCGTTTTCGGCGCTGAATTCGGCCACCAGACCCTCCGTCACCGTAATATAATCACCTTTTGTTTCGCCATCGGGATCGGGACCACAAGTAGTCGATGCGTTCAATGTGACGGTGTAAGTCCCGGGCGCATTGTAAACATAAACGGGATTCTGCTCGTCCTGCTCAGGGCTTGTCAAGCCATCACCGAAATCCCAGCTCCATTCCTCCGGAGAACAACTAGTAAGATCGGTGAACCGGACCTCTTGACCAACACAGACTTGAGTGCGGGCTGCCACAAAATCCGCCACCGGAACATCGAGCACGGTAATGAGCTCCTGCTTGGTCTCAGTATCCGAACCTCCGTCGTTGGCTACCGTTAAGCTAACGGTATATACCCCGCACTGTTCGTACGTGTAAGTCGACTCCGGTTGGATACTCGTGCCGCCGTCGCCGAAATCCCACTGCCAACTGATGGGATTATTCAGAGACTTGTCGGTAAACTCAACCGTGAGCGGAGCACAGCCCTGCAATGGAGCGGCGACGAAATCCGCAGTAGGAGGTATCGGCACTATCGATTCGGCAAATGTAATCGAGGTGGTTGCCACAGGGCCAATACCATTCATAGGCGGATACTTCGCCTCCGGATTGAGGTCTTCCTGAAATGCATATATCCTGAAATTGACGGTACGTCCAACAAGGAAGCGCGGCCCGTTGATGAAGAGTTCCTCCGTTTCCGGCGGTATAGGATCGTGAGGAATGGGTTGGAAGGTACCGAACATGTCGGATTCTATCCAATAGCCGGACTCATTGAACGTTCCCGGTCCGTCAGAATTGGTATCATCCCATATCAACACAACTTGATGAGTCCGGTCAACCACGCGGGGGTCGCTCAAGGTAGCCGAGAAGTTCCCGACGGCGTTCAGCCGAGTGGCCTCGGAGGCGTTAAACGAGACGGTGTTGATAGACTCAAACGAGCGCGAGTGGACTCCGTTTCCGTTGATATCAACGTTGTCGTCAACGAAACCGATTCCCCGTGTTGTTCCGGGATAATTCTGGTAAAAGAGGAGCGCGCTCGAGCTGGCGAACTGGAATGCCAGCGGAATCGGCGGGTAGCCCGCCACCGGCCCATTCAACACTTGATACGGTCTTGGAGTATTGGGACTATCGGGCCCCCAACTGATGATGGCCACCGAGAAATTGTCTTGCAGCCTATCAAAATGCGGGCTCGTCGAAATCTTTATTATGAAATCATTACCGGCGTAATCTCCGGAATCGTTTTCAGGTATGCGCAGAAGTTCTCGAACCTCGGGGTCGTCCGGGTTGAATACCATCAATATAGCTTGATTCTGTGCATCCGTCGAGGCGACAAGCGACGGATTATCAAGAAACGTATATGGCACATGGTCTGTCTCAGCGAAGTTTATCAGAACATCTTGTTGGCCTTGTTGGCCGTTTATGCGCCGATACACCTTTATGCCGCTATACTGTGTATCGCCCCCGTTGACATCCTGATAGGAAAGCAGGTCGCCGTTCTCCCCCAGATTCAGGTTCGGCGAAAGCCTGCTTGCAGCCTCGATGAATTGCACGACGAGCTGTTCAAGGAAGACTTGCTCTCCATTTAAGGGCGAATTCGTAAACGTGTTTATTCCAATTACCGGAACATCAGTTTCGTTCGCGCTCAAGGTCGGATTCAATCCCCGGTGCTTAAGAACAAGGTCTTCAAGAATGACCGGCACGTTAGCAACCATTTCTCTGACCATCGCGTCGTGTTCCTCCGGGTCGGTAAAATCATCCGTCTTCACGACCGTCGGCCCGGTGCTCGCGACGACGCTCCCAATTGGCAGTATCGGCCTAATTATATCTCGATAGGCAATCTGGTCGGATGTCTTTATGCAAATGAAATAGTCACTCCCGGGAAAAACAACATTGTCGGGAAGACCTTCTTCATTGATAATGTAGTTGTCCATATAGTTGTCAATCGAGGTTTCGCCTTCTACCTTATCCCTGGAATAGAACTGCATGGCTTCGCGAGGTGAAAGCGTGACAACATAGTTTCCGGAAACGTCGTCAAAGGTTATTGCATACGGATTCAGTGGTATCGGCGATTCTTCCGAAGGATTGGTTACGTAGTCAAGGTCCCTTCCGGGTGGCATCCAATTAGCCACGTCGTTCATGAAATCGTAAGCACCGACGTTTCGTTCCGGAAAATCGAAATATGGACTCTTATCATCTCTAAATATCAAAATTTCCTCGATGTGATCCTCCTCGAAGCCCGTGCCCGCACCATCAAATTCCAATCGTATCGACTCGAAGTGTATGGGGTCATTGACCAAGCCGGTCTGAGGAACGTCGGAACATGCAGCGTTAAATGCAAGTATCGGTATCGGAGAACTGGTTGCATCTATCATGTGGACAATTGGTGCTTGAGACGGGTCGGGAAAGCCTAAGGGATTCACGTCGTACCCGAAGAAGAGGCTGTAATCCTGTCCGGCCACCATGGAAAAACTTTCCTTAACAGCGCTGCTTGTCAAACCGAACCCGGGTTGAGCCCTTCGAAAACTGACCGGGTCGGGAATCCCTGGGCCTGGGTCTACAACTTGCAGAGAGGTCCGGAAGTTGGCCCCGATATTTATTCCCTTGCCATCGCGGAAAAAAGGTGAATCATCTAACAATCCGGAGTCATCTCGAAGAACTACAAAGTAATCCGGTTGTCTGTCTGCAAGTAAATCAATCTCTGGAGGGTCAACAGTCCAGAAAGTAATCTTGAACTCGCTGTAGTCAACGGTGGATATCGTCGGCAGCATCAACATATCCAGCGGCATATCTCCGGTGTCGAGAATCGGCTGGAACGTCTCGGGGTCGAAGGAGACTTCATCCCAACGGCCATTGTCGTTTGTATCTTCATAGAGGGTTACACCACTAAAATAAGGATAGTTGAGACGGAAATCATCCAGATGCTCTGTGGGATCGAACTCAAAATCGTTCCCTGTATTTGACAAGGTAAGCGTGATACCGTCCAAGTACTCTGGATTATTGGCAGTCCCGCCAGCTACATCGAGACCGAGCACGGCGAATCGCCTTTCCGTTGGAGTGACTTCCGGAACCTCAAAGTATGCAGTCTCGTCGTCGGGATCTTTGAATATCCAATCAAAGGAATCTTCCGTAATTCCCGATAGGAGCTTGAACTCCCCACGATATTTCTGGCGTACCAACAGGTCGGGAGCAAGATACTGGTACCTTTGTTTTCCGGCAGGAAAGTCCATGTTATGACCCGGGAAACGAACATCGTCAAAATAGTAGCAGAGATAGAAAGGATATTGGCCTGAAGGTAGAATGTCCAAAGCCAGCGATTCACAAGCTATTCGTTCTCCTCCAACTGCCTCATCGAAGCATATTATGGGAGCTTGGTAGCTACCGCCGTCAAACAACATAGAATTAGGCAGGGCGATAGCGGTAAAATCGTCAACATTATCCTCCCTCGTGCAGGTACTGCAATCAGAGTCGATGGTTTCACTTGTCCAGACTGTGACAAAATAGTCATCGCCCGCATTTCCGTAAAAGTCGTTCGTGAACACATTAAGGTCTGCCAAGATTGTGGGTAGTGTTACGTCGCCAAAGGTGACATCGAAAAGCTCATCTGTCTGAACCTCAATGACACCATCCACTATCCACTCATCAACGCCCCATTCAAACACACCGTTCCCGGTTGTACCGGGACTATCCTTATACAAGCTGAAGGAGAAGAAGTCGCTTGGCTGAACGTCAATATCCGGTTCTTCAACTCTGTCACGAATGTTACGAATACTTATGGTCAAGCTATTAAGAAATTGGACTTTCGGGTCTGCCATATCGACATAGAAGCAATCGCCGGAAGCGCCGGGATTTTCCACACAGAGCTTTAGTTTGACTCTAAAAATACCGATATTATCCGGAGGTGTACCCACAGGTCGTACTTGAGGAATCTCAAAGTTCCATACATACTCCGCACTCTCCCCGGGCTGTGGCCCTATTCGAATGTCAAGATAAGGGAACGGGTCATAAGTTGGGCTAAGAGGTTCGGGGTTATATAGTAGATTCGGTTTACGGGCAGTTTCGTCCGTGAGCCGATTGTGTCTTTCGACTGCGAAACGCAAAGTCCCGGGGGTCGCCTTGGGACCATCCTCACTGGTCTCCTCATGAGAGAAAGATATTACCCACTCCTCATTAGGATCGTCTGTTTCATACCGTACATCCAGAAACGTGATAAGAATCACACCCGGGTCCGCGCACCCAAGGTCTTGGAATTTTATGGGTTGAACAAGGTTTATTCCAAATACTTCGACCGGACCACTATTTGGCAGAATTCCCTGATCCTCGGTCATGAGGCTCCTCACAGTGACTTCGGCAAGGGCGGGAGCAGGAGAAAGAGATAGCACGAACAATAGCAGCATACAAGTGACAAGACTAAATATGAGAGTCAATTTGTATTCTCGATGGAACATTGCTCCTCTCCTTTCTCAGTCAGCGCAGAATCTTTTGTTCATTAAGAAACGAACGGAATAAAACCATAGATTTTAAGTAATTTATCGTGCCCCTACTATAAGCGAAGTCACGGTAACCGTCGTTTGAGCGTAAGCGCTTTGACTCAACGCCGTGAGTGAGACCAGGACAACGAGACATGAAAGTTTCAGGACTCGATGAAACCTTGACATCGGAACCTCCTCCTTACATGAACCTCTAAGAAAACTTAAGCGGCGGGAATTTCCCGCCGCTCGTTCATTACCGCGTTCTGATGGAAACTGTCCGACCCGTCAACCGTGTCCGGTTCATGTTATGAGATTCAACCGAAAGCATTCCCCATGGCAGAGGCGCTATCTGGTCAAGAGAATCATGCAGTCGCCTTGTTGAAGAGAGGCAACAGAATTTCAGCGTCTGTGGGGCTTTATCACGCGCGTGGACATCGGCGGGAAATTTCAATCTGAGGGTTAATTCGGAAGGCAACGAAACCGTTCCGACCCCCTCCCTCATAGTGACCCCCCTAGGGCTTCAAACCCTGCGTGGCTATGAAGCGTCAGTGCCCACCGTCATGTGGCGTAATTATATGCACACAAACGGGAGATTGTCAAGAGAAAATATTTCTTCAGTGAATTCTTATTAAATGGCGCATTCTATCCTGTTGGAAGCACTGTTCAGGCGAACGCTTCTGAAAGCCGATGTTTAATTCTGGCAACATATGGGCCGCGAAACCCGGCTTATCCTATGGATTACCGCCTGATATGATGCGAGTGGGAATTCAGACCATTTCTCTCAGAATTTTCTCTATCCGCTTCGTGTTGCCGATTCCGCACGCGCATGGTTTTACGAGCATACGCGCCCCTTCTTCAGGCGAAAGTTTCTCCTTGCGCATCTTCTTGAGAACGGCTTCCACAAGGGAGGGAGATATGAGGGAATGGCCGCATTGGGTGGTGATTTCAAGGGTCTTTTCATCGGGCACGCGGTCGGTTTTCCCGAAGATGCCGAGTGACATATGATAGGTGTGCTCCTTCAGACCGGTGCAGCGACAGATGTCGCGAATGTCGCTGAAAAGACCGGAGAGGACGACGGAGATTCCGAGCCGTTTCTGCTTGATTTCATCAACCAGTCGTTCGACATCCTTTTTGTTCGTAAATACCGCGGTGACCACACCCGTCATGGGGGCCATCGTTTCTATCGTCTCATCATTGAGACCGAGCGGCCTGCCGATAACATTTTCCGGCTTGTATTTGAGGACCGTCTCGGCAATCTTCTGCATTGCTTCCGCCTTCTCGGCCTTTTGTCCGCGGTGCGCCATGCACAAGACGATGATCTCCTCACCCTGTCGGTCTTCAGACAAACCCCTTCTATTCAATGTGTGCGTCATGACTCCTCCCCCACCAACGCCATGCCGATATTGACCTTTCCGTTTGGATAGATGCTTTCACCGTGCCGCCTGAGTTGTTCCATGAAACGCGAACCACCCTCGGAGTCGGCGCGCGATATCACGCTCATCGTGACGACGCAATCGAGCTCCGAATTCAAGAAGCGCTTCATCTCACGAATAAAATCCATCGCCTGCTGCTCGGGAACAAGAACTTCCACGATTGCGCTGAGCACTTTCTCGCCGAGAATCTCAGGCCGCAACGCGCCCGTAGTATGGTCCGTTATCAAATGATACACGGGGTTGTCCCCGGCAAATTCAACGCCCATGGAAGTGACTTTCTTGAGCACTTTCTCAAGGTCTCGCAGATAAGCGCCTCCGACCGGGCGCCCGAGTTCGATGGAGAAGCCGACTTTGCCGCGTTGAAACAGGTTTGTTACGTCATTGGTTTTCATCTCTTCGGTTCCGCGTCCTTGCACGCCGGTCGCCTCGTGACGCTGAACAGGGTCGGAGAAGACCGCCCTGATGATGCGCGGGTATGGAATTTCGTCAACCTGTTTGATAGCGCCCTCCGGACAGATTTCGAATCGATAGCACACGCCGCACTCGACACAAGTCTCGTAGTCTATCGTCACAATCTTTTTCTGCAACCTGATTGCACCCATCGGGCACACCGGTATGCAATCAAGACATTTCTTGCAGAGCTCCTGGTCAATATACATACCGATACGTTCTCCCTTAGCATCTCTGCGCATTCTTGCAGACAAGCGAGCCGAGAGGCCCTTTTAGGCCCTGCAATTATTTTAGCCCGAACCAGTCTGCCTTGTCGAGTATGGATTTAGCGCAGAGCAACCCATGCGCGCCGGGCCTGTGTGGTCTTTGATTCTCTCCCGACCTCTCTTGCGAGCAGCCGAACCCACCTGCGGAGGGGTGATATGTGAAAGAGACATCCGGGCCGTCATTGAGAGCGAAGGCCGCAGGCCCGAGGGTCTCAGACCCGAGGGTCTCAGACCCGAGCGAAGCAATCTCTGTTTGCATCTTCAGTGCTACCAATGAGATTGCTTCGGTCGCGCGGGTCTGCGACCCGTCGCTCCCTCGCAATGACCAAACGGTCACTAATTAGTTTCTTAGAAGATAAGGAATGACACTGGCGCGTCGGGACTAGCGAGATGTTTTCTTCAGCGCCTTGGAGGCGAGGCTGTCGGCGCGCTTGTTCTGCTCTCTGGGGATGTGGCGGATTGAGAATCGCGTAAATTGCCGCCGGAGTTCTTGCGCTTGGCGCACGAGAGGGAGAAGTGTCTTGCTCTTGATGCTGTACTGGCCTGTTATCTGACGGACAACCAGCTCGCTGTCAGCAAAGCATTCCACCTCGGCTGCGCCCAGCCTTTGCGCTTCTTCGAGACCCCGGATGAGCGCCGCATACTCAGCGTAATTGTTCGTCGCCCTTCCTATGGCTTCGCTGAGTTCACAAATGGCCTTCCCGGTAGAGTTGGTGATGACGACGCCGATTGCAGCAGGACCTGGGTTGCCGTGCGATGCGCCGTCAAAATGAACTCTGACCTTCCGGCAAATTCCTTGCGGGCTGGCAGGTTCAAGCGCATCCGAGCGGTCGTTTTTCTTTGGATGAGTTCGTACGGTTCTTGTGCCCGATTTCGTCTCCCATCGGCGTTCCGGTAGAGAACCGCCGATTGCCTGCAGATACCTTCCATATTCGGCGGACGCAGCGAGAGAATCAATCGCGCGCGTGAAGCTCGGGTACACAGGGATCCGTAAGGATTCCAACTGCTGGAAGAGAAGTTCGTGGTATTCCTTGTACCCGATGGAGCAGAATGCGAGAGGCTTACCCGGAAACTCACGTTGGAGGTCATGAATGAAATCGAAGGAAAAGCCGGTCTCCGGAAACGGCGTCCACGTAATGACCACGCATGCATCAGCTTCGGGATTGCTCAGCGCACAACGGACGGTCATCTCGAAGGCGGGCTGAAACCCTACGGTTTCGGTCAACGGTTCGATATCGAACGGATGCCTTACCCTCGCCCATGCCGGGTACCGCTCCTGTATCGGCGCGAGAAGCTCTTCTGAAAAATGTGCCAGGCGAAAGCCGGCTCTGAATGCGGCGTCGGCCGACATGACGGCGGCCCCGCCGGAAAGGGAAACGATTGCCAGACGGTTCCCTCGCGCGACCGGCTGATATGCAAACATTTTCGCATAATCAATAAGCTGCTGGAACGAGTCGACGCGCAACACGCCTGCCTGCTTGAATGCGCCGGAGATGATGGCATCATTGCCCGCAAGCGAGCCGGTATGCGACATGGCCGCGGCAGCGCCCTCGTTCGTATGTCCGGCCTTGAGCGCCAAAATCGGCTTGTGTCGCGTCGTGGCTCTGGCGGCCTCCATGAAGCGTCTGCCGTCCTTGATGGATTCGATATACATCATGATGACTCGCGTGTGCTCGTCGCGCCTCAGATAGTCGAGCATCTCGGCATCGTCCACGTCGCACTTATTGCCCAAACCCGCCACCTTGCTGACTCCGAAGCATTCCGACGTGAGAATCCACTCCATGAGCATCCCCGCAAACATACCGGTCTGCGCGATGAAGGCGACGTCTCCCTTTTTGACCTTTCGCAGCAGCACGAACGTCGTCGTGAAGCGGTCGTGCGGATTGAGGATACCGGTTGTGTTGGGGCCGACGATTCTCATCCCCGCCGAGCGCGCGATTTTGAGGAGTTCGTCTTGATAGCCCATTCCCCTCTCACCCGCTTCGTTGAATCCGGACGAGATGATGACTACCCCCTTGACACGTTTTTCGGCACAATCCCTCATCACGTCGATAGTGGCGGAGGCGGGAACCGCGAGGATAGCGAGGTCGAGTTCATCCGGAATGAGTCCGACCGAGGGATACGTCTTCAGGCCGGCGATGGTACCCCCTTTAGGGTTCACCGGAAATATCTTGCCCTTGTACCCGAGGTTGAAGAGGTTTGTGAGAATGATGCTGCCGAACTTGAAGGGGTTTTGTGAGGCGCCGACGACAGCGACACTTCCGGGGTTGAAGAAAAATTCCATCGTCCTCTTCGCACCTCTCCTCAGTCCGCTCTTTCACAAATTCGATAATGTATTCCTGTCATTTGTCGTGGGGCAACCCGGCAGGTCGTTCGCACAAAGCAAGTCATGGTCACCCCCCTGTAGGGGCCGTTCGCGAACGGCCCCTACAAGAAAACGGGAATACATCGCCGAATTTGCGAATTTCGCTATTCAGCGGGAAGCCTTTTTTGTGACCTCGATGACGCCTTTATCGGCGTCGAGCTTGATAAAATCGCCGTTGCTGATGCTCTTGAAGGGGTCGCGGTCGAGGTCTGTCATCATGGGGATGTCCGAGATGGCGCAGCCGAGCACACAAAGCGCATCGAGTTCGGTATTGATGATAGCGGCCGGCGCGACGCCCATCCGTTTGGCGATATTGATGTACGCAGAAGTGCCGGAGGAGCCCTTCGTGAATCGGAAGATAAATACCTTCCCGGCAAAGTTTTTCCCTTCGAATTTGCTGCCTACTTCGTGCACAATGCCACGTGTGGGGTCGGTGCCGCCCCAGAAAGAAACGCGCTCATCGGCGATGAGGGCTTCGCCCTCGGCCTTTCCGCCGACCACCTTCCTGCCTTTTATGACGAGCATTTTTGCCATGATTCAAGTTCACCTTCTCCCTTTGATGGCCGTTTCGACGCAATCCCGCGTGTTCGCAAAATGGACCTGTGCCCTCAACTGGCCGGGCGCGTAGTATGCCTGCTTCACCGAATTCGTCATGTATTTCTTGTTGCGCGCCATATCAATTTGGCTGATGCACGGGCAGGTATCGGCCATGATTTTCCCGCCGGCGTCGGCAATCATCTTGTCGTAACCCAGCTTTTCGGCATAGGAACGGATGGAGTCGGTCGTGCAAACCCACAGCTCGACGTTCGGCGAAATCTTCTTTCCCTCGAGCAAGTGCGCGACCTCGACTATCTCGGTGAGTGTTGCGTGCGGGCAACCGAGCATCACGATGTCGACCTCGGGCGATGGGCAATTGTTGAGCCGTGCATACACGGCTTTCTTTTCTTTGTTGGTGAAAATGTGACGGCTTCTCGGCTTGTCACCCTGAAATGCGGCCTCCTGCGTCGCCGCCTCCGGCGTGATTCCGACAATGTGAAACATCCCGACGCCGCCCTCGGTCGCCAGCGCGGCGCACAACTCCTTCGCCTCTTCAAGGGTGGGCACGTGACACTTCCGGAACACGGGCACTCCCAATCCGGCGAGAGCGCCGCCGAAGTAGCCGAGCGTTCCCCAATCGGTGAGGTTTTCGAGGTCGGCCTCGACGTCAACAAGAATGGTTCCTCGGCGGTTCTTCGTGAGATGGTTGCCGAAACGAGGAATCAGGCCGGTGAGCGCCGCGGGAATAGTGGATTCGGCTCCCTCGCGATTCGTACGAGCGCCCAGGATACCGTTCGCATAAGCAATCGCCGCCGATTCCATCCAGGCGCAGGTCTGCCCTTTCAGCGGCGCGTTTCCGACGATTTCGGGCGCGCATGTCCACGTGAGCTGTATTCCCGCCTGCGCAGCTATCGGCACAAGGGACGCCTGAAGCTGGTATCGTCTCTCCTCGATGCCGAACTCACGCCATTTCTTGAAATCTATGAAGCCCACATGCGTGGTCGTGGGCACCTTCACCCGCAGTTGCCCGAACATTTTCAAAAGCTCCACGACATCTTCGGACCCGCCTGCCATCGGAATCGTGAATGTTGTGTGCACATTCCGGACCGGGATGAGCGCATCGGCGCTCATTGCCTCGCCGTACTTGACCAGATATGTCATCGCCATGGCGAGAATGGGGCCGTCTTCTCCCTCGAGCATGCGCTTCTGTCCGTCAGTCAGTTTCATCAAAACCCCCTTAGGAACTAATGCCCTTCAATGGTCATTGCGAGTCATCTCACGAAGCGCGGGACGACTCGCAATGACAAACAGAGCAAAGCCCGTTCTTTTCCACAAACCACGCCACTGTGCAGAGTGAATTGCTCCTCAGCGCGCCAGAAACTACCGCTTTTTCATGAGCGGCAGCATTAATTCTATTGTCTCGCCGTCGAACCCTTTGAAGAAAATCACTTTGAATACGCCTAAATCCTCAGCCTTTGAGTAGAATTCGATGCCCTTCTCCGTAAGCTTCCGGCAAATCTCATCCAGTTCATCAACCAAAAACGCCACGTGCATGTAGCCGAGGTCGCACTGCCGCCGGTTGAGTTTCTTGCCTTTCGGCTTGTAGAATTGGAACAGTTCAATGCGGCAGTTGTTCAAGCGGAGCATGACGATGCGCTCGCGCACGCCCGGCAGTCCGATGATTGTGCCGAATTCGGGTATTCCCTCGACGGTCGCGTCCCATTCCACTTCCATGCCGAGAATATCGCGATAAAGCTCGATTGACCGTTCCATATCGCTCACGCTTAAACCCGTGTGATGCATCTCTTTCAGCATATATACGCTCCGGATGTGGTTGTCTCATCAAGGCGGGAGAGGGCGCTCCAGCATGTGAATGATAAGGCTTGCCGACACAATTGTCAAGCGTTCCAATAAGAAAAACCTAATATGTCTTGAATTTTGAACAACCCGGCAACGTCCAAGGTATAATGGAAGAGACAAGTATAGATGAAAAGAGGATTTCTCGGGGTGGAAAAGTGTGCAAAGATGAGGTGTCAACATGAAGAAGCACATTAATGCTCGAACTTTTGTAGTATCGGCGGCGATTGCAGTGGCGCTGCTCGGGTTCGGGTTCGTGGGCGATGCGGCAGCCCACGGACGGCATCACGGGCGTCACCATGGCCATCACGCGCGTTGGGGGGTCAACATAAACCTTGGGTTTGGTTATCCCCATTACTATCGACCGCGTGCCGTTTACGTCGCTCCGTATCCGTACGCGTACCCGGCGTACCCATATCCGGCATACCCATCATACCCGTATGGATATAACGGGTACTACCCATACCCTTACGGCTACAGATACTAAGTATCCGAGGTTAACGTCGTGGCCCTTGCCGTAAGGAATCGACGGGTTTGCGGAAGGATTCTTGTATCGCCTGAATGCGACGGACCTAGAGTGCGTCTAATCAAGAATGGGTAACAGAGTACCTTTTCCCGCTAACGAGGGAAAAACAGGTGAAGTGAGGAGGTGTCATGATGAGACGACACCTAAGAATAAGAACGCTCGTGGCATCAGCGGTGCTTGCCCTCGCGCTGCTTGGCTTCGGCGTTGTGAACGAAGCATCAGCGAATGGCTGGCATAATCGCCACGGGCATCAAAGACATCACGTGTTCCGTGGTCATCGGCACTTTGGCCACCATCATGGGCATCAGAGGTTCCATATCAACCTCGGATTGGGCCATCGACACCATCACCAACGACGTACGGTGATTGTTGTTCCAGGCTCCTACCCATACTCGTACAATTACAACTACTACCCCTCCTGCTACTGGTGCTGAGTGGATGAAGAAGAGAACAATCGTCCTGTGATGAAAAGTGAGCCAAGAGTGACGCAAACACATGGGATCCAAAAAGTGATGTAATTTGCGAGCCGTACCCACACATAACGTGAGGGTGCGGCTCATTCTTATTGCCTACCTCAAAATCCCCCCTTGTTACATTCGAGCCTATGGGTGTGCTAATATGAAGTCTCGTCTGAACTCGACACGTTGAGTTCAGCGTGAAAAGGCACAACTCCCATTCACGGGCACCGCATCAAGAGATGGAAACTGTCATCACCAAGAAGGACATCGCCGAATACCGCCGAACTCTGTGGCGGGAGGCGCCCGGTACGTCCCTCAAGACGCTCCGCGATGCCGCTCGCTTCATTGATGAAGTGGGTATGTGCCTGCTCTTTGCGTGTCGCGATATTCCCCTGCCGAAATTGTACTATTGCTCGGCGGACGAGGCCGACTGGTGGGCATGGAAAGATATTCTCCAGGCCAGGAAGCTGGCATATAACGGGCGGCTGGTGCGTCGCAAAGCGACGCTCGTATCGATGCAACTTCTGCCGGCGTTTCTCGCCATATACCTTACCGGCGGCGGCTATATCATGTATGAGGAGGAATACTATTGGGGAAAGCTCGGACAATTGGCGAATCAGGTGGCGGAATATCTTGACCGTAACGGCCCAACCCCCGTCGATTCGCTCCGGAAGGCGGTTGTGCCCGCGGGCAAGGAACACACACGCCGGTTTCATAACGCGTTGTTCGAGCTCCAGTCGAAATTCAAGATCGTCAGCGCCGGCCTGGAAGACAGGAGTTGGGGAGTCCGCGTACTCGACCTCTTTGTAAACTGGGTGCCCGCGACCGTGGAGCGGAAAGCCGAAAAACTGCCAAGAGACGAAGCCATCCGGCGCATTCTCACGGCGCTCGTGAACACGGCCGGAGCAGTTCCTGAGGCGATGGTGCCCCGACTTTTCGGCTGGTCACCCGAGGAATCATTGCACGCGATTGATACGCTGGCATCTCATGGAGCGGTGATACGCGGGAGAGTCCGCGGGCAAGGCGCTCCATGGCTCATCAGCCCAAGGCTTCGCCAGTCCTGACGAACGTTCTCTGCACACGCAGTCATTGTCCCACGAAAATTTCTGACAATACGACTTCTTCCCAAGTAATACCGTTGTTCTAAGAACTGTTGAATGCCGTCCGTGCTCTCGCCATAACCGACGATTCGCAGAATGGTTCCAAATTGTGCGCCAGCTTAAGGTTGGGTATGTGTGCGGACCAAGAGCTCTCTGGGGTTATAAGCATAAGAAAAACAATGACTTAGAGGACTATCCATACGCAGGTCAGAGACAGCTGCAGCATCGGCATGAAATATGCCTGGTCTCCTCTTGTCTCGGTATAAGCTTGTGGATTGTCGAGGCTTGCAGAATAACGGGCGTGGCCAAGAAAGCCAAGAACTCCTGCTGAAGCGTCCAGGGACGGGCATGCTTATTTCAACCCTGCGTGCGCCAAAAGGGATTCCTTGCCGCCGGCGAGGGCCTGTGGAAATCTTGCATGGAACCAGATGGAATGGCACGGGAAAAAAAGAGATTGAAAATACTCCTTTTCGAGCCTGACGACAACGCCTGCGGTCGTCTCCATGGGGTTCTCTCGAAGATTGACGCGTGGACACCCGAAATTGAGAGGGCAGCAAGTTTGGAGGCAGCGCTTAAGGCGCTCAAGCGAAACACGCATGACGTGTGTCTCGCCACCAGCCGCGCCAGCGAGCTGTCTCTCAGAAAGCTGCTGAAGAGCGCGACCGAGAACGGCCACCAAACACCCATCATCTTGATCGCCCGACAGAAGGCCGACGAATCGATATGCAAGAGGATGTTGGAAACGGGAGCGGCCGACTACCTTGCAGGAAATCGAATCGGAGAAGCTCTGTTGGAACAGAGCATTCGACATGCGATCGAGCGAACGCGAATCCTCAAGGCGCAGCGCGAAAGTGAGGAGAAACTTCGCGTATTGAGCGAGCAATCGCTGTTGGGCGTCTTCATCACAAAAGATGGGCGCGTTGTTTTCGCAAACGACGTAGTCAGCAAAATCACAGGATACAGTCGGGAAGAGATTCTGGGAGCGGGGGGCGAGGGATTCCTCGGCATTGTCCACCCGGAGGACCGTGCTTTTGTATGTGACCAGGCGCGGAGGAAAAAAGTGGGTGACCCCGGAGCCGTTCCACGATACGATGTCCGCATCATAACAAAAGACGGCGACACAAAGTGGCTCTCGCTGCATTCACGAACCATTCAATACAACGGCGGCAACGCCGTGGAAGCCGTGATCCTCGATGTCACTGACCATAAGCGAGCCGAAGCCGAATTGAAGGAGAGTGAAGCCCGCTATCGGCTCCTCGCCGGGAATGTCTCGGACATCATATGGACTACCGACCTGAACCTGCGCCTAACATATGTCAGTCCTTCCGTCACCCGTATGCGAGGTGTTACCTATGAGGAGGCAATATCTGAGACGATCGAGGAAATCCTGACGCCTGCCTCTCTCGAGCTTGCCATGAAGTTGCTGGCGGAGGAGCTGGCGCTCGAACAAAAGAAGCCGAAGGACCTTTCCCGTTCACGCGCAGTCGAACTCGAGCATAAATGCAAGGATGGTTCCACAGTCTGGGCGGAGGTCAAGGTAACATTTCTGCGGGATGACAGCGGCCAGCCAGTGGGAATTCTTGGGATCACCCGCGACATCAGCGAGCGCAAGCGGGCAGAGGAAGCGCTGCAAGAAAGGGAACGCTTCCTCTCGAACATTTTCGCGAGTATTCAAGACGGCATTAGTATTCTCGACGCTGACCTGACCATCCTCCGGACGAATCGAATCGTCGAGCAGTGGCAGCCCCACGCATTACCGCTGCCGGGCAAGAAATGCTATGAGGCGTACCACGGACGCACCTCCCCGTGTGAGGTTTGTCCAACGCTTCAAACGCTGAAGACGGGCCAGTCGGCCAACGAAGTTGTGCCGAAACATGCAGCCAACAGAAAGCACGTCGGATGGTTGGACATTTATACATTCCCTTTGATCGATACCGCGACGGGCACGCTCTACGGCGTCATCGAATATGTGCGTGACATCACTGAGCGTAAGCGCGCCGAGGAGGCCCTCCGCGAGTCCGAAGAGCGACATCGGACCCTGGTGGAAAACGCCACCGATATTATCTGCACCATCGACGTGCGAACAGGCATCATCGCGAACGTCAACAGTTTTTCCGAAAGAATACTTGGCTATCCGGTCGAGAACGTCCTGAACAAGCTGAATTTTCTCGACCTCGTTCATCCCGATGACCGGGAAAAAGTCGTTAAGAGACTGAGAGATTTGGCTCGTGATGGGAGCCGAATTCCTAACTTTCCCTTGCGACTCAAGAAAGCAGATGACACGTATATTCACGTCGAAGTCAACGGCGCGATTACCTACGATGGCAAGGGCAACCCGGAGGCCTTCATCGGCGTCATACGCGACGTCACCGAGCACAAACGGGCAGAGGACGCTCTCCGCGGGTCGGAGGAACGATACCGCACCCTGGTCAATAATTCTCTAACCGGAATCTGTATCGTTCAGGATGGAAGGTTCAAGTTCGTCAACGACCAGCTCACGGAGATGTCGGGCTACACGCGCGAGGAATTGCTCGAACTCCCGTTTCTGGGTCTTGTGCATCCGGAAGACCAGGGGTTCTCGGCCTCTCTCGCGGAAGAACGGATAGCGGGCCAACCGCCGACGGTGCCGCACCACTACCGTGCCCTGAGGAAGGATGGCACAGTTCGCTGGATCGAAACATTTGGAACATTAACCGAATACGACAGCAGACCGGCTGCATTGGTTCACCTCATAGACATCACCGAGCGCAAACAGGCGGAGGAACGCCTGCGCGCGTCGGAGGAAAAATACCGCACGGTTCTCGACACCATTGAGGATGGCTTCTATGAAACCGACCTCGCAGGCAACTTCACGTTCTTCAATGACACCATACAAAAAGTGCTCGGCCATTCAAAAGAAGAACTTCTCGGGATGAACTACCGGAAGTACGTCGATGAAGAGAACGCGAAGATACTCTATCAGTCCTTCAATACTGTTTATAGAACCGGCCAGATGAACAAGGGATTCGTCTGCTACGTCAAGGAGAAGGACGGGACTCCGCGGCCGAAAGAATTCAGCGTCGTCCTTGTGCGTGACAACAACGGTAAGCCCACCGGCTTTCGAGGCGTGGTGCGTGACATCAGCGAGCGCAAGCGGGCCGAGGAACTGCTCCGGGCCTCGGAAGAGAAATACCGGACGTTGCTTGACACCATCGAGGACGGCTTCTATGAAACGGACCTCGCCGGAAACTTCATCTTCTTCAACAATACGATAGTGAAGCTGCTGGGTTATTCAAAAGAAGAACTTCTTGGGATGAACTACCGGCAGTATTGCGATGAACACGACAGGAAAATAATCTACGAATCCTTCAACAGCATTTATCGCACAGGCCAGATGAAGAAGGGATTTGTCTGCACCGTTACGTGCAAGGATGGCAGTCGAAGGCCGGTCGAGTTCAGCGTCTTCCTCGTGCGGGACGACCAAGGCAAACCCATCGGCTTCAGAGGCGTGGTCCGCGACATCAGCGAGCGCAAACGTGCTGAGGAACTGCTTCGAAGCTCGGAGGAGAAATACCGGACACTCTTCGAAGAGTCGAAGGATGTCATATATATCAGTACGCCCGACGGCAGACTTCTCGATATCAATCCGGCAGGTGTCGATCTGCTTGGATACTCTTGTAAGGAGGAACTCCTGCGAATTGACATCTCCCGAGACCTGTACATGAATGCCGCCGACCGGAAGGCGTATCAGGAAGCAGTCGCGAAGCGAGGTTTTGTACGGGATTACGAGTTGGTATTCAAGAGAAAGGACGGCCAGCCCGTCAACATTCTCCTCACCTCCAGCGCCGTCCGTGACGCCGAAGGACAAATCGTAGCCTATCGCGGGATCATGCGAGACATGACAGAGCGCAAGCAGCTCGAACAACAACTCTTCCAGGCACAGAAGATGGAGAGCATCGGCACCCTGGCGGGCGGAGTTGCGCACGATTTCAACAACATCCTCGGCGGGATACTGGGTTACGCCTCATTCATGAAGACCAAGCTGGAGAAGACCCACACGTTC
>QZKI01000144.1 GCA_003598055.1 Candidatus Abyssobacteria bacterium SURF_17
CCTTCGCGGGAATGAAAGAATAAAGGAGGTTCATTCGTGTGATTCGTTCCATTCGTGATATTCGTGATCCATCTTCTTCTTTTTGGTTGCGGCTTCGCTACGCCGTGTAATCCGTGTAATCCGTCGTTTCATCCCTCCTGCCTTTATTCGTGTCATTCGTCCGCCATTCGTCCCGTGCTTCGCGGGATTCGTGTTCCAGAATCTTTGGTTGCGCGGCTATGCCGCGCTACGCTCTCCGTTGCAGGCGTGTAACAGAAGGGTCGTGAAGGTTGCCCGAGGGAGTCCAGCTTGACTTCCCACCGGTTCGAGTGACAGAATCTTCCTATGGCAGAATATGGACATTCTTCGTCCAGCCATGGGAGCATGGGGAGGAAATTATGAGCAGGGCGACCCTCACAGCAACAGTTATCTCTGTCCTCTTGTTATTTCAGTCAACAGCAGTCGCGAACACCCATTACGTACCCGATAGTTTTTCGGCGATCCAGACCGCCTTGGACGCTGCCGCCAGCGGCGATACAATCATTATCCGCGACGGCAGGTACACCGGAGCAGGCAACAAGAACCTCGACTTTAGCGGCAAAGCGCTAACACTCCGCTCCGAGAATGGTCCCCGCAATTGCATAATCGATTGCGAAGGTTCTGGAAGCGGGTTCTTCTTCCACAACGGGGAGGGCACGGCTTCAGTACTCGATGGCTTTACAATAGTAAATGGGGGCGACTCCGGCATTGTGCTTGAATCTCAGACCTCGCCGATCATAAGGAATTGCATAATTACCGGCAATTCAGCGAGTCCAAACGGCGGCGGCATTTACTGTGGCCCGAGCGCATCGCCCACCTTAATTAACTGCACAATCACTCGCAACTCGGCACGGTATGGCGGCGGCATCTTCTGCGACCATTCAGCGCCAACACTCACGAACTGCATCCTATGGCGCAACTCCGCGCTGCTCGGCGACGAAATATATCTTGTGAACACGGCATCCCTTACGATCAGGTACAGCAATATTCACGGTGGGCGGTCGGGTGCATATGTCGAGCGCTCGTGTTCACTTAATTGGGACGAGGGTAATATTGAAGCAGAACCGCTCTTCGTGGATGAGGCGAACGCAGACTATCATCTCAAGCCCACCTCCCCTTGCATTGATGCAGGCGACCCAGCCTTTGATTGTTCGAAGGAACCGGCTCCCAATAGGGGTATTGTCAATATGGGCGCCTATGGGAACACTTCGGAGGCAGTCACAGCAATCGGATTGGCGGAAGACGACGACAATGATGACGACGATGGTGATGATGATGACGGCAGTACGTTTTCCTGTCTTTTCACGTCCTCCCTGCAGGACTCGCCTTTCGCTGACAAACTCGATGTTCTCCGAATATTCAGGGATAGATTCCTGGCGCCCAACTCCATGGGTGCGGCCCTTATACAGTTCTACTACTGGGCCAGTCCGCCTATGAGCAAGTTTGTCCACGGAAGAAGACCCGCGCTCGTGGCCATGAGGGCAACACTGATTCCGGTTGTCTGGCTGTGCGAAATCCTGGTGAAATCGCCGGAAAAAGCGCTTGCGTTTATGAGCGTATGCGTCGGCAGCGCTGTGTTCATTGTAAGTATTTTTGCGATAACCAGGCGCCCGAGAAAAAGAGCCCTGAATTGTGACCGGATTCCCAAGGGATTATAACACTGACGGGGACGGACCAATTAGCCCAGTAAAACGGCAAGCGAGCGAAAAACAAGATTCCTCCTCACCGCTGTCCAAGACTTTTCTGCCGCAAAAGCACAAAGGTCGCAAAGAGAACCACGGGCCCTTGCGCCTATCGTATGTTGCTCCTTTGCGCTCTTCAGGCTTTGAGTCTGCGACCTCCGGGTCTGGATCCCTTGGGTTTGCGACCTGAAGCGGTGAAAGAAAACCTGTCCTGCGCAGCAGTGACATGAATTATGCGATAAGGGTGGAGAGACGCGCGAGGGCTTGCTCCGAAGATGCAGTCGGGCTGAGCTCGAAGCCGAGTGTGCCGTCATAGCCGAGCGAGTCGAGCAGGCGGAGTATCGACGGGAAATCGATGGTTCCCGTGCCGGGTTCATGCCGTCCGGGAAAATCGGCCGCGTGGAAGTATCCGATAAGGCTGAGATGCTCTTCGATATCCGAGAAAAGATTCCGCCCCATCGCTCGCATGTGGTAGAGGTCATAGAGAAGGCGGACATTCGGATGGTTCACTTCCCGAATGACCTCGAATGCGGCGTCGGCATCGTCGAGCCAATAGCCCGGATGGTCGATGCGGGTGTTCAGCGGCTCAAGGAGCAAATGCACACCGTGGCTGTCCGCGAGTCGAGCCAATTGCGAGAGCGCACGCACGCAATTTTCTCTTTTCACGTGCTCGGAAATGTGAGGATACGAATGTAGCACAGTTCCGTCCGGCCCGAGCGGATTCGTCAAGAGCATGAGATTCGGGCAACAAAGCTGTTTCGCCACGCCGATAGAGGCAGAAACCTCATCCGAGTAGGTCCGGAAGTCGTTCGCGTCGACGAGTGAGCCCGAACGCTGGCCGCTCATGTTGGTGACATGCAGGCCGAGCGTTGCACACCGTGCAGCGAACTTGCTGAGGTCTTTGTTTTTCCAATCCCAGATTTCGACGCTTTGGAATCCCGCCGCCGCGACACTTTCCAGCCTCTCGACCGGCGGCAGTTCAGGAAAAATCATCTCGATGCAGAGAGAAAATTCGACGGCCATGGTGAAATATATTCTACCATCAACGCTTCAGTGGCCGAAAGAATCCGGGGACATAATACCTATTTTCCTAACAACCGAGGACGGATACATCCGAATATCTGCTCGGGCTAAATGGCCGGCCGTCCCCGAGAATAGGTATTATGTCCCCGGAATAAGGCCTAGTTTTTCACCGAACCGATGTCTGCACCTGAGAAACGACTCTCGGCGTCTTGTCTGCCGGGTCGTAGAATCCGAAGAAACGGGTCACCTGCTCGGCGCCGTCCTCTCTCAGGTCCTCAGCGAACGGATACGATACGGACTGGTAGAGAAGCTCCGCCGTCACCGTCAGTGGCCTGCGCTTGCGATACACGTTTGCGCGATACGTGACCGTATCCTCTCCCCCGATGAAGTTCGCATCGCCTGCCGCCGAGCCCCATACGGCGATGTCAGGCGCCGCAGTCGCTTTATCAAACCCTGCGGGAAGAAGCCGGTTGTCCTTCGCATAGGCTGCGGCCCTCAGCAACGTGTAGGTGACCGCATCATCGCTGTCGAGCATTATCGGCTCATATATCTGCACCTCAGTCGGTGACGTTATGAGGTCGTAATGCGGCTCATAGTGGGCCGAATTGGCGTCGGCATTGTTGCCCGCGATGCTTCCATCCGCCAGCGGCTTGCCGGATTCCAACACCACCTGATTTCTGGCATCTCTTATGGTCACATGGAGCCAGGCGCGACGCGCCGGAATGCCGCTCGGGAACTTGTGGCCGGCCTCATTCTGGACGTTGAGCGCCACAGAGAGCACATCCTGACTGATCGAGGCGGAAACCACGCTGAGGCTCGCTGTGTTGTTCAACAGGAGCGAATCGGTCCGGGCAATGGTTGCATCGAAATGCGACGCGTCGGCCGTTGCTCCAATTGAAGATGCGTTTGTCTTGATGAGGTTGACCATGAAGCGGTTTCCGCCGACGAGATGGTGTTGCCCAAACGGGCTGCGTGCTGCAAGCCACATAGGCCGGTTGCTGATGACGACCGCTCCGGCCGCGTCCGGCGTGTGACAATTCTGACATGTCATGCTGATTCCGCCGCCGGTCATGCCATGTTCCCATTCCAGGTAGGTGGTCTGCTCGGGGAACTCGCCGATGACCGTCCCATTCGCATCGACCGTTGGCGTGAACAGTGTATGGCAGGAGCCGCAGAGGGCGGAATCCGAAATCTGGGGACCCTCGACCGGCGAGAAGCCTGAGTGCATCTCCATGGGGTGCGCTACCGGGTCGGAATATGGGCCGAAAGCCGCGCGGTAGGGGGAAACTGTGGTCGTATCTATCACATATTGACCGGTAAAACTATCGGGAGTGCCGAGACCAAGGTCCTGTATCTGGTGGCACAGCGTACATGAAACGCCGTCCATGGCAGCCTCATGCAAGGGATGACTGGTATTCAGGAAACCGCTCCCCAACACGCTCACGGGTGAGCCGTCGGTAATGGCTTGATAGCGCGCCATCCCCATGTGGCAGCGGCTGCACTTTTCCTCGATGACGGCTGCGAGCGCGGGGTTTCGGTTCACCTCAGAGCTGATTTTGGCCTGCCAGAGCGGGTCCTTTGCCGAGTTTGCCATCATCGTGGACCGCCAGTGCGCATCAATCGATACATCGGCCCCTGAAGAGTCTTGCAGTGCGCTGTGGCAGAAGGCGCACACTCCGGACCCCGAGAAATCAGCGGTCGTGAAGGTCGTCAGCGTCGTTCCGGTCATTCCGCCTCCTCCTCCCCCACCGCCGCCGCCGCCACCACCCATTCTGGCGAAAGCAGTATCGGATAGAATGAAGAAAGCCACGATGAACAAGAATGGCATAATGGAGTTCTTCATTGAGAACGTTCTCCTCATACGTCTCCTCCTCTTCGCGCTGGCGTCCGAAGACTCCAGTTTGGGTGGCCTCACAACGCAGTCATTGGTGCCCAATTATGGCATCGGGCTCCCGAACCGGCAAGAGACGGTTCTTGTCGCTTTCTCTGAGATGTCGGAACGTTATCTCACCGGGGACACAATACCTTTTTCTCCTTTTGATAGGAGGATGACGAAACAGACCATATGCATATCCCGCGACATATTCGTCCTTGCTTGCAAGAAATGCATTATGCCCACGGAATAACGGCTGTACCACTCGCAGTTTGAATTTCCTAAGAGCATGAGTATATAATACGTCTACCCCTTTACCTGTTTACATTCACGTTTCCCTGGGAGGTGACACGAACATGTCATCAGTCATGAAAATGGCAATCTGCCTTGCGCTGGCTTCGTGTTGCTGCATGGGCGGGGCAGGTGTCGCATACGGAGAAGAGGCCGCTCCCCCTGTGGAGGAGCAAGCCACTGTTCCCGTTCAGGAGGAAGCACCTGGCCCTGCTCAAGAGCAAACGCCCGCACCTGTCGAAAAGGAGATAGCGCTCAGCCTCCACGACGTGGTGAGGAAGGCGCTTGAGGCGAACCTGGATATCGCAGTCGAACGGTACAATCCGGACATCAGGGATGCCGAGCTTCTCAGCGCGCAAGGTGAATTCGACCCGACCATCACCATTGATTACTCGTACTCAGAGGAAGAAGTCCCACAGACGACACGTGAGGGCCTTGCGAGCGGAGCAGGCACAACCGATACGCTCACCAAAGACCTCTCGCTCACGCTCGGCGGGAAACTGATGAGCGGGACCGAATATGAGGCGTTCTTCGACCGTGAGCAGTCGCAGTTCACACAGAAGGATACGTTTATCGACCCGGACCCGCTCGTCCTCGGGGATGAATTCATCGGCGACGTAAGGAATCCGTCGGAATACAACCTCGACCTCACGTTCTCGCTCACTCAGCCGCTGCTCAAAGATTTCGGATATGACGCCAATCTGGCAGATATCAGAATCGCGCGCACACAGAAAGGCATGAGCATTGAGGATTTCCGGAAACGGGTCATGGATGTCATTGCCGAGGCTCAGTCAGCTTATTGGGACCTGGTCGCGACAATCGAGAATCTGAGAGTGACCGAGCGTTCGCTGGAAGTGGCTCAGGACCTGCTCGAAGAGAATCGCATTCGCCTGGAGGTGGGGACAATGGCGCAACTGGAAGTGCTCCAGGCGGAGACAGGAGTGGCACAGCGTGAGGAAGAAGTGATTGTGTCCCGCGCCTTGATAAAAGATGCCGAGGACAATCTGAAGCGTATCCTGAATCTGCCGAAGGATACCGAAGAATGGAAAACGCGAATCGTGCCAACCGACCAGCCCGTTATCGTCGAGACAGAGGCCGACCTCCTCAGTCTGCTGGAGGCAGCCTTGGAGAAGAGACCCGATTATAAGCGGTCACTCATGCAGATTGAGACCGACGCAATCAATGAGCGCTTTGCCCGCAACCAACTTCTCCCGAGTGTTGACCTCACGGGGGAATATCAGTTCCGCGCCGTAAATTCCGAGCTTCACAGCGCGTTCGATGACATCGAGAGGGGCACATCGCCGAGTTGGCTGCTCGGAGTCACCGCCGAATACCCGATAGGGAATCGGACTGCAAAGGGTGATTACAGCAAAGCGCGACTGGAGAAAATGCAATCAGTGAAAGAGGCAGAAAACCTGAGGCTTGCTATCATCGTTGATGTGAAAAGGGCCGTCAGGGGCATCGAGACCAGCCTGAAACTCATCGAGGCCACCCGGAAAGGAGCCGAATTGGCAAGGGAGAGCCTCTCGGCCGAGCGCAAGAAGCTTGAGGTGGGAGTTACCACCAGCCACGATGTGCTCGAGTTCGAGAGCGAACTGACCGATGCGGAGAGGCGCGAGATCGTGGCGAACATTGGCTACAGGAAAGCTCTTATCAATCTTGCCGTCGCTGTCGGCACAATCCTGGAAGAGAACAATATTGTTATTGAAGAGGCCCTTTAACATAGCGGAAATCGCCGTGCTCTTGGCGTGTACGCTCTTGTCTTTCGCCTTCGCCGAAGAGTCGTTGGCGCAAGCCGAAGTCGAACCGCACCAGACGTATGAGGAGATGGCGGAAGAACTCAGCCCCGGCGTCAAACAAATCCGGCTCTCGCTGGAGGACTGCATCGCGACCGCGCTCAAGAACAACCTCGACATCGAGGTCGAAGGTTACTTCCCGAGAATCAATGAGACGCTCATCCAATCTGAAAAGGGCGTGTTCGACCCTTATCTCTATTTCAACGCGACCTACGTCAACAGAATGGACCCGCTACCCGTAATGGTGTCTGTGGCAACCGGCGGGCTCACGGCCGTCGAGACCGAACAATGGCTCATCACGGGCGGGCTAGCCGGCGCAATCCCCACGGGGCTCACTTACGATATCAACGTTGAGAGCACGCATACACCTTTCTCAACCACCACTGACTTCTTGAATGCCAATAAGGAAACGCGGTTGGAAAGCTCCCTGACAATCAGCCAACCGCTACTCAAGGGCTTCGGCATGGCCGTGAACACTACCGGCATCCACGTGGCTGTGAAAAACCAGGAGGCGTCGGTATATCAGCTCCAACAGCGAATCCTCGATACCGTCTTCGCGGTGGAGCAAGCGTACTGGGAACTCGTGTTTTCATACGAAAACCTGCGCGTGAAGATGAAATCACTCAGGCTTGCGCAGAATCTACTCGATGAGAACAGGATTCGTCTGAAGGTGGGCGTGATTGCGCCGCTGGCGGTGCTACAATCAGAGACGGGGGTCGTGGTTCGCGAGCAGGAACTCATTGTTGCACAGGCGCGGGTGAGAGACGCGAGGGACCGGCTGATACAGGTGGTCAACCTGTTTCCCGAGCAGCTTCTGTGGGATGTCGAGATAGTGCCGGCCGATGAGCCGCTCAGCCTTCCCTCGGGCGAATACTCGGAAGGGGAGCAGATATCCATCGCCCTCCGCAACCGGCCGGAGTTGAAGCTTCTGCTCAAGCAGCAGGAGGCCGCGGACCTGGGCGCCCGATTCGCCAAGAATCAGTTGTTGCCGAGCCTTAACCTCAACGCATCGGTCGGACTCATCGGCCTCGATGACGATTTCGACGCCTCATTCTTCCCCGCGTTTTTTGGAGGGCTCCCGCTTCCGCCCTCTCCCGACAAAGGCATAGACCCCGCCGTCGATGACCTGTTTTCGGGTGACAACGTTCAGTGGACGGTCGGCTTCACGTTTGAACTGCCCTGGGGCAGACACTATGAGCGCGGTCAGCATCGTATCGCAAACCTGCAAGTAAGCCAGCTCGACGCGGGCATCCAGAACACGCGCCAGCTCATAATTCAGGACACACGAGCCGCGCTGAGAGGGGTTGACACAAACTGGCAGCGTGTTGTTTCGGCGAGGGAAACCGTCCGATTCCGGCGCGAAAGCCTGCTTGCCGAGCGGAAGAAGTTTGAGGTAGGTGTTTCTACCGCTCATGACCTGCTCGAGTTCGAGGAGGAGTTAGCACAGGCGGAGGCAAACGAGCGGCGTGCAACAATCGACTATGTCATTTCCATGTCCAACCTGCTCCGTGCCACTGGCACTCTCCTCCAGGCACGAAATGTGGAGTTATCTGTCGGCTCTTAAGCTCTCCCCCTCCCCTGTCCATGTGCCGATATCGTTCGGATTTTACACGAGCATGGGCCGATGTTATATTGGAATAAAGTGAAGGAGTCGGCACGTTTGCCGTGCTCCCGAATGAAGACGCTACCAACGAAGGGGGGAAGCTATGGCTGAAACGACTAAAGACATTTACACATGTTCGACGTGTGGAAAAGTGTCCACACAGAGGGGGCATTTGTGCGCGCCGACAGACAAGCAGTACGTGTGCGACTTCTGCGGCGCGGAAGCTACCGATCCGCGACATATTTGCTTCCCGAAGCTTGAAAAAATTCAGTACGTGTGCGGTACCTGCGGCCGTGTGGCAGTGAGTCGCTCGCACCTCTGCACACCGCGCACCATCGCGAAAGCGCCTGCGGCCAAGAGCCTCAAGGCGGCCAAGCCGAAGAAGGGAGCAAAGGGCAAGAAGAGAACCGCTGCCAAATCAGGCAAGAAAAAGGCAAAAAGATAAATCGCTCCTGCAGCGACTCTCTTTGGGGCGAGAGCCGAATGCTCTCGCCCTTTCTGTTGCCGGTCCGCCCTTCAGACGTCCGAATGCCAAAATATTCCCCTGCGCTCTTGTCGCTCAATCGGACCGCACATGCAAAAATCATCGCACACTATCGAATAAACCCTAAACGTAACCACATGGCACCGAAGTCAGACGTGAATCTCAAGAACGAGAGCAGAGCGGGCGAAGCCGCCAGCATGCTTGCAGTCGACATCGGCGGTGGCACGCAGGACATTCTCCTGTACACCAAGGGCGAGCTTATCGAGAATTGTCCGAAGATGATCATGCCGTCACCGACGCGGTTGGTCGCAAACAAGATTGCTCAGGCAACACGAGGAGGAAGAGCAGTCTTCCTCTTCGGTGAGACAATGGGCGGAGGCAGTTGCACCCGTGCCGCCAAGCAGCATATAGCGGCTGGACTGCCTCTCTACGCGACAGAGCAGGCCGCGCTCACATTTAACGACGACCTCAAACGCGTCGAGACAATGGGAGTTCTCCTCACGGATGAGCCGCCAGGCAGCGCCGTTCCTATTCGGACGGGTGATGTGGATACCGAAGCCATCGCTTCCTGCCTCCGAAGTTTCGACATCGAGACGCCCGAGCTTTGGGCGGTCGCCGTTCAGGACCACGGCTATTCGCCCGGCCGGAGCAATCGCGAGGCACGTTTTGATTGGTACAGGCACTTTATTGATTCCGGCGGTGAGATTGGCCGACTCGCATTTTCGGAAGTCCCTGAGTTCTTCACCCGGATGCGTGCGGTCAAGCGTGTGCTCCCCCGCGCGCTTCTAATGGACACCGGACCGGCTGCCATTCTCGGATCACTCGTCGATGAAGCGGTGCGCCAGCGAACGGATGAAGGCGTCATCATCGTGAATGCGGGGAATTATCACGTGCTGTGCGCAATGGTGCTCGGAGAACATATCGTGGGACTGCTCGAGCATCACACCGGCATGCTGGACTTCGCGAGCTTCAAGAGCATGCTTACGCGCTTCCGCGACGGCATGCTCACCAATGAAGAAGTCGTTCAAACCGGCGGCCATGGCTGCTGTGCGCGCATATCTGAGATCGGAAAGGGCCGCTTTGCACTCGTGTCAATTACCGGCCCGAGACGGGAAACATTCCCCCTCGAAAACGCGCATATTGCTGCGCCTCATGGCGACGTAATGTTGACGGGATGTTTCGGATTGGTCGAGGGTGCACGGAAGACGGGCTTTATTCGAGGATAGATGTAACGGCTATTCGAGAAAGTCTCCTTCTCCCTCCTCTTCCTCTTCGCTGCCGGAGTCTTCCTGCGGCATGCTGTCCTGACCGGCTACGTTGAGCACTTCCTCTTCCACAAAGATGGGGCTCGACATCCTCACCGCGATTGCGATTGCATCGCTCGGCCGACAATCAATCTTGATGATGCTCAAATCGCCGGTGCCGTCGGTTTCCTGCGTAAGGATGAGATAGGCGTAAAAGGTTCCGCCCTCGAGCTTGTACACTTGCACGCTCTGGAGGTTCGTCTGAAAGCCCTTCAGGATGAAGGTGATAAGGTCATGCGTCATCGGGCGCGGCATCTCGACTTTTTCGATACCGTTCGCGATTGCAAATGCCTCCGCATTTCCCACAAGAATCGGCAAGATGCGGTCCTCATGCCTGAGTATGACGATAGGTCGCTTGAGCACGTCATACATAACGCCGTCAAGTCTCATCTCAATCATTGCCATTACTACTTCCTCCTCCGCGAGAGCTCATTTAAGGTGATTATACTATGCATTTCCCGAAACCGCAAGGGAAGCGCTCTTCTGAAGCTATCATTGTTTCAGCCGGAAGTCCAATCGATTTGGAGGGAAGTTCGGGTTGTAGTATCGGTCTGCGGGAACTTTCGTTTCCCACCTCTTTCTGAATAGTTGCTCCTCTTGCTCCGATGTTCGCCTGCCGGTACTGACGCTCTCATGATGGTAAAGCAAGGCAAACGGGGTGAACACAACGCGCCAATCGGCTTCCTGCGCGCGAAGACAGAGATCAACGTCCTGGTACGAGGTCCGGTATGACGTGTCGAACCCCCCGAGGCTCTCGAACACATCGCGCCTTACCATCATGCAGGCGGCCGTGACCGCGGAACAGTTTCGAATGCTGTCGGCCATGCCGAAATAGCCGTGTTCGTCCCTCGGGAGACGGCTGTGCAGATGTCCCGCAGTCCCACAATGCCAGAGCACAATGCCCGCGTGTTGGATCGTATCATCAGGGTAGAGCAGCTTCGCACCGACGACACCCACGCCGGGAATCTGGATGAGCTCCAGCATTGCCTCGAGCCATCCAGGCTCAATCACCTCGGTGTCGTTGTTGAGGAACACGAGCACGTTGCTGCGGGCGCCCTGTGCAGCATGGTTGTTCATCGCGGAGAAATTGAATTCGGCATCGTGCTGAATTATGCGGATCCGCGAGTCGCCGCCGAGCGAGCCAAGATACCGTTTTGTTTCCTCCTCGACGCTCTGGTTGTCGATTATGACGATTTCATAATTCCGAGACGATGTCTTTTGTCTCACGGATTCCACGCAGGTTCTAAGATGGTTCACATTGTCTCGCGTCGGAATAATGACGCTGGCAAAGGCATCGGCTGGCAGAACCGGTCTGACGCGGAAACTTCCGTCGAAAAGGCCTCGCTCCACCGTTCCCGTAATTTCCCGACGCTTGAGTGCGTCTTCGAGCGCCTTCATCGATGCCTCAGCCGCCGACTTACCGCCGAAACTGGTGCCGTATACGACGGATGTCGAGCCGGTTGCACGCCGCCAATGGTAGAGAATTTTGGGAATATGACGGATTCGACCGGTGTGTTCCGTAAATCTGAGCACGAAATCGTAGTCTTGCGCGCCGTCAAAGCCCGCTCGAAGCCCGCGAATTTGGTCAATGATGCTCTTCCGGTACACGCCGAGGTGGCACGTGTACATGTTCGACCACAGCAGCTCGGGCGACCATTCGGGTTTCAGGAACGCTTCCACGTGGCGGCCGCGCTCATCCAACTTGTCCTCGTCGGAATACACCATATCGGTATCAGGATGTGCATTCAACAGCTTCGCAACCTCAAACAAGGCATCTGGCGAAAGTTCGTCATCATGGTCGAGCAGGGCGATGAACTCTCCTTCAGCCAACTCGATAGCGGCGTTTGTTGCGCCTGCGATACCGGCATTCCGCGAAAGGTATCTCACCTTTATCCGGCCGGCGGCGGAAGCAAGACGCTCAAGCTTGCTCTTGGTGTCGGCGCGGGTGGAACAATCGTCCGCAATGCACACTTCCCAGTTCGGATACACCTGCTTCTCAATAGAGGATACTGCGCTGCAAAGCAGAGCGGGTTCGACATCGAAAACGGGCATGACCACACTGATGAGCGGCTGATACGTGAACCTCGTTACCTCTGCACGCATTGCCTCAAGTTCTTGCGCCGTGAACGCATTTTTGCTTCGCCATTGCTGATAGCAGATATCCTCGACCGAGAGCAGGCGGGTGCCGAGGAGTTTGAAGCCGAGATAGGATGTGATATAGCGGAGGGCGACGCCAACGCCTTCGGTCTTGACCAGATCTGTGGTTTTCTTCAGTTTCGACGTCATTCTCTTCTGCGCCGGCCTCTTGCAAACCTCTTTGACGAGCCTGCAACACTGCGAACCATCATACCATGAATGCACCGATTTTTCCCGCTCCACGCAATTAATTCAAAGAAGCCCCCAAACCGCGCACGCGTCTTGACATTGCTTTCCCTGCAGCATATATACTATGCGAACGGGGCATTGCCTACGCTCACATTAGTAACAGCGAAATGAGGAAGTCCAATGCCGCCACGTAACCACCCTCAAATAGGCTGGAACACCTATGATCCTTTGGGGATGAACCGGATCGTTCGGTTCCCCGAGCTGTACGAAGTCCGCATCTCCGTATTCGCGCCCGAATCCGGCTCATACGCCTCGAAGTTCTATTTCCTCGAGCATTTCGGCGATGTGGGCAATGCCCTTCGCGCCGAAGCACACTCACCCGACTGTTCCTTTGCATCGGCCAATCTATCGTTTGCAGGCTTTACGTTCAAGGTGGAATATGCATGTTCTCAAGACGGCACGCTGGCCTGTTCAGTAACTCCTCTTGCCGTCGCAGACCCCTTTACGCTCGTCATGGTGGAAGTGCTCAGAGCATGGGAACTGGAGGGCGAGGTTGAACTGACGAACAATGTCATCTCTTTCCCTTCTGCCTCGGGCAGACGTATCGTTGTCTCAGCCATACAGGAGCACAGCTCCATTCATAATACCGGCACTCGGGTAACGAGCGGAGTGTATCCCTCAGAAGAAGAGTACCTGAATTTCCTCTTGGAACAAAGAACTCTGAACGGCCTCAGCGGGAAAGGAAAGATTGCGGCACTTGGTTTCATCGCACGGATTCCTCTCACCGTAGCTGCATGGACTGAAAACAAGCAGGCTGGCGTTCGCCGTGTGGTTCCCTCGTCTCACGCAACAACAGAGTTGGTTCGCGCCAACAAGGAGACATATGAAACCGAATCGCCTTCAATCCGGGGCGGACCGTTCGAGGGATGCCATCGCGCGGCCACGTCAGTAGCGAATTGGATGACAGTTTGGGACCAACTGCATGAAATTCCTTATTCGCCTGTCACCCGCTCATGGATAGACAACTACATGGTCAGGGCGGGATTCGACCCGTCGGCGCGCGGGCCGCTCACCGGCCTGTGGGATTGCTTCTTTCATGCTCTTCTGCATTCGGTCAATGACCAATCGCTCGCGGAGGGTAACATCCGCGTTGTCCTCGATGACCACGCGCTCATGGACACGGAATATCCGACCAACTACATCGTATCTACGTACCGTTCAGGCGACCGCAGCCAGCCGCCGCTCGGCTCGCTCGCAACCTGGAAGCTGTATCGAAGGTTTGGGAACAAAGCGCTGCTCGAGTGGGCATATCCCCGGCTCAAACGCTGGCATTCGTGGTGGAAGCGCAGACGGGACGGAAACGGCGATGGCCTGCTGGAATGGGGCTCGAATTTGGACGTGGCGCAACCCGGCAATGACGCCGGGACCCTGTTCGCTGCTGCATGCGAGTCGGGCATGGATAACAGCCCGCTCTATGACGAGGCAAGCTACGATGCAGCAACCGGAACCATGAACCTCGCTGATGTCGGCCTCAACGCACTGCATGCGGCCGATACGCTCTTTCTTTCCAGAATAGCGGACGCGCTGGGCAGGCGTGACGAATCGGAAGCACTCGAAACCGAGCACCGAGCACTTTGCGAGCGCATCAATGCGTCACTCTGGGACGAGAAAACCCGAACCTACGCAAACAGGTTCTGGAACGGCAATTTCTCAACCCGGCTCGCGCCCATGAGCTTCTATCCCCTGCTCGCGCACATTCCTGAAACCGGCCGGGCACAGGAACTGGTGCAGCTACACCTGCTGAATGAGCGTGAATTCTGGGGAGAATTTGTGATTCCGACCATCAGCAAAGATGACCCCGCTTTCATGGACCAGCTCTATTGGCGCGGTCGCATATGGCCGCCGGTGAATTATCTCATATATCTCGGGCTCAAAGCGTATCGGCTCGATGAGGTTGCCTTCGAGCTTGCATGCCGGAGCGTGCGCCTCTTCATGAAGGAGTGGAACCTGAGGGGGCACTGCCACGAGAATTACAACGCAATAACCGGAGAGGGCGATGACGTGCCCGTGGCGGCCTCTCCGGGCTCGAACGGTTCCGACCGGTTCTACACCTGGGGCGCACTGCTCGCATTGATGGGAGTTGAGGAGCTGTTTGATGTGGAGCTGGGCGCCGGCATCCGTTTCGGTTGCAGGTTCCTGCAGAAAGAAACCGTTATCTCGAATGTTCGCTGTCAGGGAGAGTCATACTCTGTAAAGACATCATTCAAGGAAACCACAGCATGCAGGAACGGGGCCGAATTCTTTTCCTCCACTCCAGGAACGAGCGTGAGGAATTACACAGCCTCGAAAGAGGGCGTCGAGTTTTTTGTGGCGGGAAGCGGAACAACTTCTCTCGCCGTCTCCGGGTTTGACCCGCGCTCGCCGGTCACAGTGACGGCAGGCGGACACGAACCGTTCCAGATAACCGCAGACGCCGGCGGGAAGGCCACCTTCAGTTCAAACTTGACAGGCGGCTACACACATATCGCTCTCAAGCGTACACTTGTTTGACGGTCGACGGGAGGACCCGGCGTCATTCTCTTTAAGGACATCTCATGCATTCACGCAATGAAGGAAAATCATCATAGCAAAGGAGGTTTGTGATGAAGCAGGGAGTGAAATGGCCCACATTTCCATACGAGGAATACCGCACTCGAATCGAAAGGGCCAAGCAGTGCCTCGCGAGGCACAAGCTTGATGCGATGCTTCTGTTCTCTCCAACAAACTGGTGGTATTACGGCGGCTTCACCGATGCCGCCCAGATGCATAACGATGTGTGGCGCAGTTGTCTGATTGTATGTCAAGAGCGTGAGCCGGTGGCCGTTGTCCACGCTGCGTTTCAATGGTGCACCGCGACCATGTCCTATGTCGAGGATGTCCGCGTGTGGAGCGAGTCGGACCACTTCATGGTGCAGATGTTTCCCAAATCATTCTACGACCTTTTCTTCGACACACTCAAAGACCTGGGGTTGACCAACAAGCGCCTCGGTATCGAGACGGGACCGGACATTGATACGTACCTCTCTTTCGATGAATACGAGATGATAAAACAAACCCTGACCGATGCGACAATTGTTGGCGCCGACAAGGCAATCTGGGACCAGCGAATGATCAAAACGCCATTCGAGCAAGCGCTTATTCGTGAAGGCGCGCGCCGCGCGTGCGAGTGCGTGCGTGCCGCGTATCAAACCATCAGGCCGGGCGTGAACGAGATGGACGTGCACCGGGCCTTCTGGAAAAAGGCAGTCGAGCTCGATATGGTCGAGGCTCCATACCACGGCACGTGGCTGTGCTTCTCGAGCAACAAGAATGAGGTCATGGGCGTTGACCGCTGGATAACGGGCCCGGTCGACCGCATCATCCAGGAGGGCGACCAAGGGCTGTGCGATTGCGGCCCGACCTACAAAGGCTACCAGCTCGACTTCCAGAGGACATTCTACGTCGGGAATCCGCCCGAGAACATGGTGCGCTACCATGATATCGCGACAGAAGCGCATCTGGAGACCATCGCGACGATGAAACCGGGTGTTCGCATGTGTGACTTGTTCCACACTTCGCTTGATGCGCTGAGAAAGCGGGACTACGAGTATCCGCACATCATCTCATTCATCGGACATCAGGAGGGACTCTCAAATCACGAGCCGCCGTGGGTGACTGCGAAGGAGGAGACTCCCCTGCAGCCGGGAATGGTCGTTGCCATAGAGATAGGAGCGTTCGACCCCGACCGCGAGGTGTTCGGAGGAATGCCGGAGGATATCATACTCATTACGGAGGACGGCCACGAGAACCTGACTGCGAACCTGCGGCACGGGCTGTGGGTCGTAAGATAACGTTGTGACACTGTTCCGCACTTTACAATGATGAGTCGGAGACGGCCCCCAATTATGTAGGTGCGAATCTATTCGCATTCGCACGGCGAAAAAACGCCGGAAATATCATGCGAATGAATTCGCACCTACACGTTTCCATTCCACATGCCCAATTACAGGACAATCGCTGTTTCCGCAATGACGCTTCCGAATCGGACGCAAACGCCGCGCCCGAATGAAAGAATCAGCCGGTCAGTGAACCGCCGGAAACGTCATGACAGCGGCAAACCCAATTGGCCCGCAGCAACGGCCATATCTATCTGGACGGTGCGCCCAAGAGCAGTTGCAACCGGCGCTATCTCGCGCATGAGCTGAGCGAACATCTCGATGGTGAGGCTCTGAGCGCCATCGCTCAATGCCTTGTCCGGTTCAGGATGCACTTCCACCAGCAATCCATCCGCCCCCGCTGCGACTGCCGCGCGCGCCATCGGTATCACGAGGTCGCGTCTGCCCGTCCCATGGCTCGGGTCAACGATTACCGGCAGATGCGTCTCCCGCTTCGCCGCCGCGACGGCGCTCAAGTCGAGCGTGTTGCGCGTCATGTTTTCGAATGAGCGAATTCCGCGCTCGCACAGTATCACGTTCGGGTTCCCATGCGAGAGCAGGTACTCCGCCGACATCAGCCACTCCTCGATGGTGCAGCTCATGCCGCGCTTGAGCAGCACAGGCCTTCCGCTCCGCGCAACATCGCACAGCAGCGCCGTATTCTGCGCGTTCCGCGCGCCTATTTGAATCACGTCGGCGCATGAGGCGACCGCGTCCATCTCCGCGGGGGAAAGAAGTTCAGTGACGATGGGAAGACCGGTCAGTTCCCTGGCGCGCGCCAGATGGCGCAATCCCTCAACTCCCAATCCCTGAAAGCTGTACGGAGACGTGCGCGGCTTGAATGCGCCTCCCCTGAGCATGTGAGCGCCCAATCGTTTTACGAGACGCGCCGTCTCAATCATGCTCTGCTCGCTCTCCACACAGCATGGCCCGGCAATGACGATAATCGGTAGGCCTCCTACCGGTATGCCGGCCACGTCCACGATCGTCGGCTCGGGATGTGCCTCGCGGCTCGCCAGCCAGTATGGTTTCGAGCGAGAGGCTGGCGGCTTCACCGGTTCCGCCACGTGTACGGACCCGGGGGGTAAGACCGTGGTACTTCGAGCATTATTGCCAGGATTAAGTTGCGGCTCAACTGTTATCATATGCCATCACTCCTTTGCCGAAGCCTCGGGGTCACCCATTAAAGGCTCCCCTGTCGTTGAAATTGGCAATAAAACAAGAAGGCCACGGACTTCTTGTAGCCCGTGGCCTCGTTCTTTCTTGGTTATGTTGAGAGGAATCTAACGGAGGCGAGCGGGCACAGAACGCCACCAGCTAAAGTAGAAAAAGCCGTAATATCTACGCGCTGATGGCATCTGTCGCCTTGCCTCGTTTTCCTCTCTCTGTTACATTATTGGCGACATTATACCACCTTTCCAGAAAAAGTCAAGCCCGGGCGCAAGCCAAGGGAACAGAGCATTGAAAAAACCTGCAAGAGCATGTATCATACAGGGAAAGATTTCTTTGGATTCTGTGCACACAAGACCACCTCAACAATTGCGGCAAAGAGCAATTTCTGATTGCCTGAAGAAAGAGCCGATTTGCTGAACATGCACAATCCCAAGACATTCCACCGAATTGCGCGCTTCAACCTGAGATTGTTCCTAGCCTGCGGCCTCTCGGTATTCACTCTTCTCATTGGACCCTTCAACGCTTTCGCCGAGGATATCGTCCCGAGCAAGGAGCTCAGTCTCACGGAATGCATCGAGCTGTCTCTCACCTCGAGCCCTGACGTGCTGGCCGCCCAAGAGCGCATCGAGCAGGCGCGCGCCGCAGTCCAGCAGGCTCAGTCGGGCTTCTATCCGAGATTTTCGGTCGGCGAGACGTTTGTCCGGAGTGATTTTGCGCCGCTGGTGTTCAGCAACCAGCTCGCTCAGGGTGAACTCTCCGGAGACTTTCCCGCAATGCCGCCGCCGGGGTTCGACCCGTTCGCGCAATTCAACGACCCGGGCCCTCTGAGCAACTGGAGCACGCAATTTCTGCTTCAGTGGCCGGTTTTTCAGGGCGGCAAGACGTTCTACGGAAACCGCGCCGCCATTGCTTCTCTCAGCGCCGCAGAGCTTGAGTTGCAGGCGGTCCACAACAACCTCGCGTACGCGGTCTCGAACGCCTACTACCAAATCCTTAAGACGGAGAGTTCCATCCGGATTGCTGAACAATCGGCGGCACAAATCCAGTCGCACCTTGACATTGCTCGAGCGCGCTATGAAGGTGAAATCGCGCTCAAATCGGATGTGCTGCGCGTGACCGTGCGCCTCGCCGAAGCCCAGGAAGCCCTTGCCATTGCGCGCCACAACCTCGACCGTGCAAAATCGCGCCTGAACCTTGCGTTGGGCCTGCCGGTAAACCAGCCGCTCGCACTCACCAACGACCGTCCCCTCTTGCTTCCTCCGACGGACGCCGACCAAACGCTTGCAGAACTCACGGAGCTGGCTCGTCTGCAAAGGCCGGAGATTGAGCGCATGAACAATAGCATCGCCTCGTTGGAAAACGCGGTGAATGCGGCCAGGGCAGGGCATTATCCCCAGCTCAACGCCTTCGCCCACTATGACATAGATTCGGAAGACTTCTCGGACAGCAACGAGAGCTGGACAGTTGGGCTGAGTGCAAATATCTCAATTTTCGATGGGTTCCTCACCCGCTCCGCTGTGAGCTCAGCCCGAGCGCGCCTTCGCGAGGCAGAGGCGCAGAAGGAGCAGACCATTCTACAAGTCGAGATGGACGTGAAAAACGCGTTCCTAGGGCGTTCAGAGGCCGCAACACGACTCCAGGTTCTTCAGCAGGCTGTCGCGGAAGCCGAGGAAAGCGTGCGTATCCTCTCCGAACGATACGCCGAGGGAATGGCTCTGACGACGGAGTTGCTCGATGCCGAAGTGGCACTCACAAACGCGCGCCTGCATGAACTCTCAGCGAAGTATGATTATCTCATCGCCTCGGCCGCGCTCGAGCGCGCAGTCGGCGCGATTATCGACGAGGGGTCGGGACAATGAAAAAACGATACAGGCTGATTTTCGCCGGTTGTGCATCGTTAGTGATACTGATAGTGATGTTTATGTGGCTGACCGGCAGTTTTTCGCGTGAGGGCAAAATCGCTCCCGGAAAACACGAGGTGGAGGAAACATCGGCATCTGGCCTGAGGACGATTGAGGTCAAAGCAGTCACGATTCCCGTGCAGGAAGAAGCAGTAGGCACGGTCACTGCCCGCGAGACCGCCGAAATATCGAGCAGAATCATGGCCACGATTACGAAGGTCAACGTTGACGCCGGTGCGCATGTGGAAAAAGGTCAGACACTCATTGTGCTTGACTCGCGCGACGCCGAGGCACGCGTGAAGCAGGCCCGCGAAGCTCTGGCCTCAGCCGAAGCGACACGCGAGCAGGCTTCTCTGGATGCGGGCCGCATCGAGCGTCTTTACGAGAAGCAGGCGGCAACCAAACAGGAATACGACCGCTCACAGACGGCGCTGAAGATGGCAGCCGCGTCGGCGGAGGCTGCGAGTGCCGCAGTGCGTGAGGCCGAGGTGAATCTTTCCTATGCGAAGGTACGCTCGCCGATGAGCGGCAAAGTGATAGACCGTTTGGCTGACCCGGGCGATATGGCCGCTCCGGGGAAACCATTGATGTCCGTATATGACCCCTCGACGCTTAGGCTCGATGCCTCGCTCGCCGAGCATCTGAGGTCGAAGGTCAACGTCGGCGATGCGGTTACAATTGCGATTGACACGCTTGGAAAGGACCTCGAGGGCACAATCGTAGAAATTGTGCCTGCCTCGGACGCTTCAAGCCGGTCATTCACCGCCCGCATATCCATCCCGCAATCGGAGCCGGTGTATCCGGGAATGTATGGTCGAATCCGGCTCCCCGTCGGCTCCGCGGAGGCTATTCTCATTCCTCCGGAAGCCGTCGAGCACGTGGGCCAGTTGGAGATAGTGACCGTGGTCGAGAATGGAATCGCGCGTACCCGTTCGGTGAAGGTGGGCAAGACGCATTCTGAGGGAGTGGAAATTCTTTCCGGGCTCGTCGCAGGAGAAGTGATAGCGGTGCCGTGAGCTTGTGCGACCGGCAACATCAATGCTCCAGGAACTCGTCATCCTGAGCGAAGCGAAGGACATTGTTCCTTGTTCACCACTATTTGCTTAAAGGAAGATTCTTCGCTTCGCTTCTAAGAAACTGCGTTCTATCGGTCATTGCGAGGGAGCGACGCGACCGAAGCAATCTCATTGGCGAATTGAAGATGCGCAAAGAGATTGTTTCGCTCGGGGCTGCGCCCCTCGCTCGCAATGACGGCCCGGATGTTTCTTTCGGTCACAACCCTGCCACAGGCGGGTCGAATGCTTGACATGAACAATCAGGAACCACGAACTACTCAGCCTCCGCAGAAAATCTCCCTTATCGGCAAGATAGTGGAGAAATTTCTCAGCGGCAACCTCTCGATTATTCTCATCATCATCGCTTTTGTCGCGGGCGCCGCTGCGCTGCTGGTCACTCCCCGCGAGGAAGAACCCCAGATAGTCGTGCCGCTGGCCGATGTATATGTCTTCTTCCCCGGCGCGAGCGCCGAGGAAGTGGAGCAGCTTGTCTCGACCCGGCTGGAGAAACTGCTGTGGCAGATTGACGGCGTCGAATATGTCTACTCGATGTCGGCCACGGACATGGCAATCGTGACCGTGCGCTTCTACGTCGGCGAGGACCGCGAAGACAGCCTCATCAAGCTTTACAACAAAATTCAGCAGAACATCGACCTTGTTCCGCCGGGACTTGCCGGCTGGATAGTGAAACCGGTCGAGATTGACGATGTGCCTATCGTGTCGCTCACCTTCTATGGCGAGAATGCCTCCGACCATGAGCTGCGCCGCGTGGCCGAGGAAGTCATTGACCGGCTGCAAGGCGTAAAGAATACGGCGCGCACGTTCATCGTCGGCGGACGCGAACGGCAGGTCCGGGTAAACCTTGACGTCGAGAAGCTTGCCGCGCGCGGGCTCACGCCGCTGGATATCGCGAACTCACTCCGCGGCGCGAACGTCACGCTCTCGGCGGGCTCGTTCACCGAAGCCGGCGAGGAACTTGCGGTGCGCGGCGGAGTGTTCCTTGCTTCCGCCGACGAGGTGAAGCAACTCGTCGTCGGCGCATATGGCGGGCGGCCGGTCTACCTCAAAGACGTGGGTGAAGTGATCGATGGTCCGGCGGAAACGACGACATACACGCGCATCGGCTTCGGCCCTGCCGCGCACCATAAGGACATCGATGAGAAGCTGGCGTCCGCTTCGCTGCCTGCCGTCACGGTCGCCATCGCCAAGAGGCGGGGAACGAATGCCGTCTGGGTGGCCGATGAGGTCTTGAAGCGGGTCGAGGAGCTGAAGGGCGGCGTAATACCCAATGATATCCACGTGCTTGTGACGCGCAATTACGGCGAGACCGCGAATGATAAAGTGAATGAACTTGTCGAAGGGCTCGCGGTCGCAATCATCACGGTCATCGCGCTTATCGGGCTCATTCTCGGTTGGCGCGAGGCGATTATCATAGCGCTGGCCGTACCGATAACCTTCTCGCTGACTCTGCTGTTCAACTATCTGTTCGGCTACACCATCAACCGCGTCACGCTCTTCGCGCTCACGCTCTCGCTCGGCCTCGTCGTGGACGACCCGATTGTCGACGTCGAAAACATCTACCGTTACTTCAAGATGCGCCTGTATCCGCCAATGCAATCGGTGCTCGTCGCCGTGAACGAGGTGAGGCCTCCCATCATCCTTGCGACGCTGACGGTCATCATCTCGTTCCTGCCGATGTTCTTCATCACGGGAATGATGGGCCCGTATATGCGCCCGATGGCGCTCAATGTGCCGCTCGCGATGCTGATGTCGATGGTGGTTGCATTCACCATCACGCCGTGGACTGCGCTTCACGTGCTCAAAGGCGAATACGGCAAGGCGGAAGAGGAGCCGTTTGAGCTGCACAAGAGCGCGCTCTATCGGGTGTACAGCACGCTCTTATCTCCGTTCCTCCGCTCGCGCGGGCTGAGTTGGATACTCCTCGGAATCATCGTGCTTTTGCTCCTTTTCTCGATTTCGCTCGCGCTCTTCAGAAAGGTTCCGCTCAAGATGCTGCCGTTCGACAATAAGAATGAGCTGCAACTGGTGATAGATATGCCTGAAGGCACGACACTCGAGGAGACGGACAGGGTTGTGAGGGATTTCGAGCGCTATCTGCGGTCCGTCGCAGAGGTCACGGATTTCGAGAGCTACGTCGGCACGGCCTCGCCGATGGATTTCAACGGGATGGTGCGGCACTACTACCTGCGCCGCTCGCCCAATGCCGCTGACATCCGCATCAATCTCGTGCACAAGAAGAACCGCGAGCAGCAGAGCCACGCAATCGGGCTCCGCCTCCGGGATGACCTCCAGGAAATCGCCGACCGCCATGGCGCGCTGCTCAAAATCGTCGAGGTGCCGCCCGGACCGCCCGTGATTTCCACGCTCGTCGCGGAAATTTACGCCGAGCCGTCATTCTCATACAATGACATCATCGAGGCGGCCTCCGTAGTGCGCGAACGGATGGAACAGGAATATCGCGTGGTTGATGTGGATGATACGGTCGAGGCATCTCAGCGTCGGTTCACCTTCGCTCTCGACAAAGAGAAAGCAAGCCTCAACGGGATCACGACCGCCGACGTCGCGCGCACTCTCCGGCTGGCACTGCACGGCGAGGATGCGGGAACGGTGCATATCCCGGCGGAGCGGCACCCGCTCTTGATTGTGCTTCGGCTGCCTCGGGCCGAACGTTCGGGCATTGAACAACTCGCGCGGCTGTACGTGAAAGGGGCTGCGGGCAATATGGTGCAGCTCTCCGAGCTTGGCCGGTTCGCCGAGGACACAATCGACAAGACCATTTACCACAAGAACCTCTCGCGCGTGTCATACGTGTTCGGCGAAATGGCCGGCCGCAGCCCGGCCGAGGCGATTCTCGACATGCAGGCATATTTCAAGAAGAATCCTCTGCCGGAAGGCTTCAAGATTGTATGGAGCGGCGAAGGCGAATGGAAAATCACCGTGGATGTGTTCCGCGACCTCGGCATCGCATTCGGCGCGGCGCTCATCGGCATTTATATTTTGCTCATCATCGAGACGCGCTCGTTCTCGATGCCGCTTATCATCATGCTCGCTATCCCGCTAACGCTCATCGGAATTATGCCCGGCTTCTGGCTCTTGAACGCGGTCGCCGGCGGAAAGGTGGGCATCTACGACGACCCCGTCTTCTTCACAGCGACCGCGATGATCGGGATGATTGCGCTCGCGGGCATCGTCGTGAGGAATTCGATAATTCTGATAGACTTCGTGCATAACTCGCTCACCGAGGGAAAACCGCTCCGCGATGCGCTGCTCGAGTCGGGAGCGGTTCGCTTCCGCCCTATTCTGCTCACGGCGGGCACGACGCTGCTGGGCAACGTCGTCATCACGCTCGACCCCATTTTCAGCGGGCTCGCGTGGGCCGTCATTTTCGGCATCTTCGCATCCACATCCTTCACCCTCTTCGTGATTCCGGTCGTGTATAACCTCATCTACGGCCGCAGCAAACATTAGCCATCCGCCTATGCGGGATTGTCATGTGCTGTAAGTCATTAACGCACAAGATGTCTGTTTGACAATTCCGTATGACTAGAGTATCTTTATACTGACCAGTTAGTATAGAATCGCGACTTTAGAAACCATGCCAAAAACCAGAAAAAATATCCAATCAGAAAAATCGCGGGCGGCGATCCTCGCTGCAACGATGGACCTCATCTCGAAGCATGGGTTTAGCGGCACGACAGTTGACAAGATTGCGTACGAGGCGGGGCTGAGCAAGGGGTCTATCTTCTGGCATTTTAATAACAAGGAGAAGCTCTTCATCGCCGTGATAGAGACGATACGCAACGGGTTGCTCCAGGGGCTTAGCGTGGGGCAAGCCAACACGCTCACGTGTAAGGAAAGGCTCAACCTTCTGCTCGATAACTATGCAGCGCTCATCGAGGCTGACTGCTCGCGGTGCTTGGACCTGACAGTGCTCATTATCGAGATGGTTGAGACGAATCCGGAACTTGCGGGCAGGCTTCGCGATTTGTTTTCAGAGCTTGCGGAGCTGCTCACCGCTCTGTTGGATGAAGCGAAGGAGCGGGGCGAAGTCCGCGGAGATATAGACACCCGAATGACCGCCTATGCGATTGTGGGCAACTTGCAGGGCATGACGGTCCAGTATTATCTCAACCGTGACAGGCTCGAGTATCAACCCATCATGAAGGCGTACAAGAAGCTGATGCTCGACGGATTGTTTTTATGCGAGAAACGACAGAGAATGCGTCCCACGATTTTGTAGGGTCGAATTCATTCGACTGGACATGAACCCAAACAGGTTGAAAACATTATGCGAATAAATTCGCACCTACAGAGACCGCGGCCACGTCGAAAATCGTGGGACAGATTCACTACCCATTTTTCCGTATCATGATGCGGACAGAAGAGTGGTAATCCTTTTGTTCCGTTCAGAGAATCAGGTATTATGTCCCCGGAAGCGCCAGTGCGACCGTTTGACATCGGCATCACTATCACGATACAATTCACTACGGAACCACTACCATGCCTCATTATGACGTGCTCATAATCGGAGGGGGGATCAACGGCTCGGGCATTGCGCGCGACTGCGCGATGCGCGGTCTCAAGACAATTCTCGTTGAAAAGAAGGATTTTTCCGCGGGCGCCACGGGCACATGCAGCGGCATGATTCATGGCGGCCCGCGCTATCTTGAATATGACATAGAAACCACCCGCACTTCCTGCCTCGACTCGGGCTATATTCAGAAGATCGCTCCGTTCCTTTTATTCCGCATCCCGTTCATCTTTCCGGTACTCAAGGGCGACAAGTACAACCTCGAGCTCATCGAGACATTCTTTGAGGCGTACGACCGGTTCGTCCCTTTGAAAAACGGCCGTCCGCACACGCGGCTCACGCGCGCCGACGCGCTCCGGATCGAGCCGGGACTCACGCCCAATATTCTTGGCGGCGCAACCATAGACGAGTGGGGTTGCAGTCCGTTTCGCCTGTGTATCCTGAACGTGCTGTCGGCTCATCGGTACGGCGCCGAAATCCGGAATCATACAGAAGCAGAGAAACTGCTTATGGATGAGGACCGGCGCGTCATAGGCGCCAAACTCCGGAACACATTGACAGGCGAACACGAAGAAGTGCGCGCGCGGATCGTGTTCAATGCAGGAGGACCCTGGTCGCCGCAGGTTGCGCGCATGGCCGGCGCGCAAGTGAAGATTCGTCCCGCAAAGGGAATTCATCTTGTTTTTGACCGGCGGCTTTCGAACGTTGCGATAACCGCGGAGACGATCGACGGCCGAAGCATTTTCGTGCTTCCCTACGAGAACACCTCACTCGTGGGGACAACCGACGACGACTATTACGGTGACCTTGACAACGTGACGGCCACGCGTGACGAGATTCAGTACCTGCTTGAAGGCATCGAGCGGGTTTTCCCTTCCATCCGCAACGAACGAATTATTCGCACATTTGCCGGAGTGCGGCCAACGCTGTATGAATGGCGCAAGAATGAAGATGAGTTGTCGCGCGAGCACAAGGTTTTCGACCATGGGGAGGCCGACGGCATAAAAGGCCTGCTCTCGATTGCGGGCGGCAAGCTTGCGAGTTATCGGATGATGTCAGAGCATGCGACAGACGTCATCTGTCAGAAACTCGGAATCAAAGAGAAGTGCCGCACCCATTTGGAGCCCTTGCCCGGCGGAGACGGCGAAGTGCACATCCAGGAGGCTGCGCGCGAACATAGTATTCCGGCGTTCGTCATACAGCGATTGTACCAGCGCTTCGGCACCGCGTATACGAAAGTACTGGCCGAAGAACCGAAACATTCTGCGCGAGCATTTGTGTGCCAGTGCGAATCGGTCACGGAGGCCGAGGTGCGGCATGTGATACGTCATGAATGGGCGCGCACGCTCGACGACATCCGCCGGAGAACAAGGCTCGGCGCAGGGCCGTGTCAGGGGTGCCGGTGCACCTTAACGGCTGCCGCCATCCTTGCTGAGGAGTTGCATCTCAATCCCGACGGCATGACCGAGGCTGCGCTCGAGTTCCTCCAAGAACGCTGGAAAGGAAAGTTGCCCATTCTTTCCGGGCTGCAACTTGCACAAGAGGAGATCAACCGAGCCACTCATTTTCTCTCCGCGAATCTTCATGAGATGATTGCAGCGAAAAGGCACACCGTCCATGGAAGCTGACGTCATTGTCATCGGCGGCGGCATGGCGGGCGCCATTGCCGCATTGCGCGCATCCTCGCTCGGAGCCAATGTCATCCTTATCCGGAAGGGACACGGCTCAAGCGCGATGTCGTCAGGCACGATAGACATTGCCGGCCCCACTGCTTTCCTCCCCCTCGATTCATGGGATTCGCTGCCTTCGATTCCGGACCGGCTCGGGGAAATGCTCCGGACGCATGCCCTTCATCCTTACTCGATTGTTGCCGGTGGCCGCACGGGATTAGGGCAGGTCTGCTATCGGCTGCGCCAGGCATGCGATTTCCTGCTCGATAAGGTCCCCGGCCTGCAACTCGATGGTTCGACCGCTCAGAATCTGGCGCTACCGACCATTTTGGGGACGGTGAAGTTCACGGCTTTCGCGCCGAGTTCTCTCGCCGGGGGCAACCTCCGCGAAATGCGCGACGCACACGTGCTCGTGGTGGGCGTTCGAGGTCTCATGTTTTTCCAGCCGCACGTATGCAAACAGAGCCTTGAACGGTACTCCTCACTCCACGCACCTTCGTCCATAGGCCGCGTCGAGGTTGTTGAAGCCGACATGCCGCGTCTTGCAAGCGCAGCGCCGGCGACCCCGTTTGAGGCCGCGCGGTCATTCGATGACCCACTCACCGTCGAAAAGTTCGCGCAATCTCTCGCGAATTCTCTTCCATCGGACGCAACCCATATAGCAGTCCCTCCGATTCTCGGGCTGAACAGGCATGCGGAGACATACGAGATCATAAGCCGCGAGTTGCGGCCAAAGATATTCGAGCTGATCTCACCCACATTCTCGGTCCCGGGCCACCGGTTACAGGTTGAACTCGAGGCAGCGCTTCAGCGGAATTCAGTCCGCGTTGTCACGACAGATGTGGTAGACGCGAAGCGCGACGGGCGCATCGTGCGGAATCTTGTCCTTGAGGACATGAAATCAAAGCGAACAGCGACCGCGAAGAGCTTCATCATCGCGACCGGTAAGTTCAGCACCGGAGGGCTCGTGGCAAATGATTTCCCGAAGGAGCCGATATTCAAGCTGCCTCTGTTTGTGGGCGGGAAGCGTGTGGACAACGGGTTTGTTCAGGACTTGCTGAGCTGGAACGTTGACGGGAGACAGCTTTTCCTCTCCTGCGGCCTCCACATCGACGACTCGCTTCGTCCGCTCGACACCTTCGGAGAACCCGCATACGAAAATCTGTTCGCGGCCGGAGCGGTCATCGGAGAGTATGACTATGTGACCGACAAATGCGGCATGGGCGTAGCTGCTCTTACCGGCTATCTGGTGGGTGAAAATGCGGCGACACTGGCTGCCAGATAATGGTTGTGGTGAGGGAATAGCTTACCGACGCAAATCTCGACGTTTGGGTCTTCTTTTTTGCGGGGGCCGCGAGAAGGGGTTGTATTCCGTCTCTTCTTTCTCTTAATCGCAAGAGGCCGTTCCGCTCAGGGGCTTTGGGCAACCACGCAGGGCCGCGCATGCATCGAATGTTTTGGGCCACCGGGCAGTGTGGGCTGGCTGGTCACTGGACCGGCAGAAGCGTTTGAGCGTTTCAAAACCATTGCATTCATGTAGTAATTTTCACGGCGAACACAAAAGGGCTTAACTCCTTATCTGCTAATGCTTTTTGCTTGCAAAATGGAACCCATTGTGGTAACATAACGCTGAAGAAAAGTTTGGTCTCCCGATGGGGAGGGTGCGGAGACAGAGACTTCTAAGTGCTTGCAAGCACGAGAGATGTCTTTTTGTCAAGAGTAGGGAGTGGGGAATAGTCGGCCGAAGGGATGTCAGTGGGGTAGTTAACAGACCCGGCAGCTTATGTAAGGAAGACCCGCTCATGAGAAGAGAAAAAGCATTGCGACAGACGATTTCAATCATTGCAATCTTCATGCTGATTCTCGCCTTCACGCATGTTTCCCCCGGCGTTTCTTTCGCGAATTCAGGGAAAGACTATGTGATAGTGATCGATGTCTCGACGAGCATGCAAGACATCTTTGATGAAGTGAAGAAGCTTGCAAAACAAACACTTACAGAGGCACAGGTCGGCGATAATGTCACGTTGATCACGTTCGGCGAGAACGCGGAACTCTTGAGTCGCCAGCAGATACGTGATAAGTCAGACATCGAGGGCATTCAGAAACAAGTTGACGCTCTCTATCCCACCGACTATGCCACGTACATCAATCGCGGATTGGCACGAGGGCTGAACGAGCTCCAATACCTCTTCGAGAAATATCCTGACCGGGAACGAGTCTTGCTGTGGCTGAGTGACGATAAAGACAACCCTCCTGAGGGGCTCGGGCAGGATTTCCTCACTCTTGACAAGCTCCGAGAGCAGCAAAAAGATCAGGTGCCTGACCGGGAATGGTTTGCATATAACGCCCCCTTGAGCGAGGTGAAGGATGATGCGCTGGAGGATTTTGTCACGTGGGCGCGTCGCACGACCTTCAGGGTGGCTGTAAAAGAGCAAAGCGTAGACCTCGGGTCCTTTGACACCAACGCCGTGGAGAAAACGGTCGTATTGACGTTTGAACCGCGACATCCGGGCAGTGCCGGGCTGGAGTTTGTGGCACAGGCACGGTTTACCGACCCGAACGACCCGACGAAGAGTATTCCGGTAACCGTTTCGCCAGAACACATCGTGGCTTCCGGCCACCTTTGGCAGCAGCAATTTCAAATCGAATTCAAAGGAGAGCCGGGTGAATACAAAGGGAATCTCTTGTTCGAGTCCGTTTCGGGACCGCTTCTGGAGGTTGAGCCACGCAGCATTGCGTTGACCGCAATGGTATCACCGCCGAAGCCGCCGGTCATGGAAGCTCCTCCGGCTGAGGAGCCGAAAAGGGAAGGTCTTCTATCCGATGAAGCGATTATCGCGAGAGAGGACCGTCCGCCCGGCCTCACCCGTCCGGAGCAGCCCTACGCTTTTGGTCCGCTCGAGCCGGGAAAGAAGGATAGCAAGATAATCACGCTGTTCTTGAGTCAGGAAGCAGACCCGGAAAGCATCAGTCATGATGCCTCCATTCAATTACCTCCCGGAATGAAAGTGGAGAGCAAGGTGTTCGGCAGGGGGACGCGGCTGGCTGCGGAAATAACCATTTCCGTTGATGAGAATGCGCCGGTCGAAGCAAACGTTCTGCAGCCCGCCTACGAGGGCGGCATACGGTTCAAGTCAAGCCAGCCAGGAGTCGAGGTGCTGCCGGTATACATTCCGGTTCGCGTAACATTGAACACGGACCGTGTCCGCTGGGGGAAAAGGCTCCTGCCGGAGCCTGCGATTGCCCGAACCCAGGCGCGACGGATGACATTCGATGAGTTGACCCGCGCGATCCAGGCTCGCGAGGAAGGGGGGGCCGAGACTGCCAGCCCAATAGTGGCGGCGCTACGCAGCATCTATTCGATGATAACATCGCGGTACGTGTTCATCCCGGTCATGGCAGCCTTGGTTGTGCTGTTGATTTTGCTGGTATACCGTATGCGGCCGGCCAGCGCGCTTTTCGCGGGGGAGCTTATCGTGATCAAGGACCCGGGCGCTTCGAAAATGAAGGATGTGAATCTCAAGCGCGTCGGCTCACTTCATGGTAAGGACGTGCTTACTCTGGGAAGCTCGCCAAAGGCGGACATTCGGTTGAACCATGCCTCGGTCGCGCCGATACACTGTCGGATTATGGCAAGGACGAACGAAGACAGAGTCGAGATGTCGATTCAACCCGTGAAGGGATTGCCGCTCAGGGTTAACGATGTCGAATGTTTGGAGAAGGCCCGTCTCTCGGACAAAGACCTTCTCGGCGTCGGCGATTTCATCTTTCTGTTTTCCAGTCCGGAGACGCAAAAAGAGATTGTCGCCCACCTTGTTGACGGGCGCACTCTGCGGGGAACGCCCGTGACGTGGGACATCGGCGCATCATCATTCGAGTTGCTGCGATCTGACGTTGTAGGCGCTGAAGGGACTACGGAGGAGATTTCGGTCGTAAATTTCGCAGACCTGAAAGCTGTCTTCTTCATGCAGGAAACCGCCACAGGCAAATCGAACATCCCACGCGAGAGGATCAACACAGGGGAGCTGCTTGAGGTGACCTTCTTTGACAACGAAAAGATTGAAGGCCATCCGCTTACGGAGTACTCCGATGTCGCCCGCCGATTCTACCTTGTGCCGAGAGAGATGCCGAACATCATGTCAATCCTCATCGAACGCAGCAGCACCAAGGAAGTTGTGAAACGCGAGATGAAAGGCGAACCGGAGGCCGCGCGACCAGCAGGGCCTCTTGGATTCCTCCGCAAGCGTAAAGGCACTGCACCGGCGGAGTAGAATCGTTTTGTCCCACGCACTTCTGGTTTGTGCGTGGGCTTTTCTTTTCTCTCTTAGCAATCTGCCGCAATGAATCCGAATCCTGCATCAGAAGCGCGGCTGCTATGTGAGGTTTTTTTCACCCATTACCTCAATACAATTATCCGTGTGGCTGACGGTCGGAGCGCCTTCTACGCTCTTCCGGATACGTAATGCGCCTTCTGGGACGAAGCGTCCTGCAGTTGCAGCAGGTCGTTTGGATTTTTTTGTCGTTATTGCACTCCTGCAGAAACCGGAGCAAAATTGACAGAGAGGAACTGCTATCCTATAATCTCATGGAAAACGAGGTGGAACAGCGATGAACAAGAGAAAGGCCGCAGCAGCGATTGTGCTGTTGATTTTCACCGGATGCGCGACGGTCCCCATTCCGACGGATTTGTCGGCCGTAACCCAGAACCCGCATCAATTCAAGAATGAGCGAATTGTGTTAACCGGATACGTCATTGAAAATCCGCCTCCTCAGGGTGACGAATATCGCACGTGGTCCTTTGTAATCGGCTCCTCCGATGGAAACCTTAGGGTAAGCGAGGAGGGCTTCAATCCGTCGACGCTGGAGAAGGCGCATCGCCTCGTCGAGCAGGCGCGGTTGGCCAATGAGCCGGTAACTATTGCCGGCAGACTGAGGATAGGACCATACCAGGAGATCGTTTCCGGTACCGAGATAGATTTGGAATCGGTGAGATATAAGGACACGGAAATCAACACCGACAAGGGGCCGTTCACAAAACACTACTATCCCCACTATTATGAGCCCCTATGGTGGCGCTATCATTACTATCCGTACCCGCCCTATTACTGGTGATAGTGTGGCGGTCCGTAGACGCTCAAGGGGAATGTTTTGTTTTGCCGAGCAAGTCTCTGGCCGGGGGATGTGCGATACTGTGTTATGATTAAATGCGGTGAAATAACCGAGGATTCTCGTTTTTCGCGGCGCACGATTGTGCGCCCTTTCTTTTTCATTGGCGGATGCAACGCTCTGGTCCCAAGAAGCGTGAGATGTTCAAACGAATGGAGGACAAATCCATGAAGAAGCTCTTCCTGCTGTGCGCACTGCTGACTCTTCTCGTTTCCGCACCATCAAGCGAGGCAGCTTCAATCAGGGCGGACACGACTATCACGTCGGTAGTTGTCTATCCTGACCGCGCGCTTGTGACGCGCACGGCCGAACTGTCTCTGCCGGCGGGCGAGCATACCGTCACATTCGAGAACCTGCCGGCGAACATCGACATAAAATCGCTTCAGACGAGAGGTGAAGGGGAGGCGAATGTCCGCATATTCTCGCTTGACTCGCGAAAGATGATACTCGAGCGCACGCGGGAGAAACAAATCGCCGATTTGGAAGAGGAAATCGAAGGCCTGCGCGATGAGATTGCGGCAGCTGACGCGCGCATCGGCAATCTGAACGCCGAGCGCGACCTCGTGCGCTCCGTTGGCGTGTATGCGGGCGAGCAGTTCTCTAAGGAATTCATCACGCGCCAGCCGCAACCCGACGAATGGAGCGCGATGGTGGAGTTTCAGCGACAAAACCTGGCGCGTTTGAGCAAACAGCTTCAGGAGGCGGAAATACAAAAGCGCGAGTTGAATCGCAAGCTCGATGCGCTCTTGCGCAAGCTTGCGGAGCTCCAGGGCCAATATGCGCGCGAAGCATTGCAGGTGCAGGTGTCTCTTGCAGCGCTCACTTCCGGAAAGTTCAGGCTTTCGCTCTCATGTGTGATATTCGGCGCAAGCTGGCACGCTAGCTATGACGCACGGGCGGACGTGAAGGAAGAGAATGTCGAGTTCATTTATCTCGGCAACATCCGCCAGAACACGGGCGAAGACTGGAAAAGTGTCGAGGTTTCGCTCTCGACGGCGAGGCCGGCCGTAGGCGCGAAGATGCCGGAAATCGTCCCGTGGTATCTGAGGCCGCAGCCGCCGGTGATATACCGCGAAAAGGCAGAGGCAGCCGCGGAAGTGGACCGGTTCCTTATGGCTGCGCCCGCCGAAATGGAGGTCATGCAAGTCGTCCAGCTTGGCACTTCAGTACAGTTCAAGGTTCCCGGAAAAATGGATATCCCGAGCGACAACGCGCACCATCGGGCGACCATCCTCAGCGCGAAGCTGCCTGCCACGTTGTCCTATGCAGCTACACCGAGGCTCTCACCGTTTGCCTATCTGACCGCAAAGTTGACGAATACAACCGGTGCACAGTGGCTGGCTGGCAGGGTGAGCGTGTTCGTTGACGGCGACTTTATCGGGACATCGAGCATCGAGCCGGTCGCAGCAAACGAGGAGATAGACCTCGACCTCGGAATTGATGAAGGCGTCAAGGTAGAGCGCGAGGAGTTGATACGAAAGGAAGACGAGACCCGCATTTTTGGGAAGAAGAAGGAGCGCAAGTTCAAGGACAAGCTCACGGTCACGAACCACAAGGCACGGCCCGTTGAGCTTCTCTTGATTGACCAGATTCCCGTGCCGCAGCACGATGACATCGTTGTCTCGGATGTAAAATTCTCCGAAAAGCCCACCGCGCGCGATGCAGACAAGGGAATCGTCAAGTGGAAGCTCTCGCTCGCGCCCGGCGAGAAGAAGGAAATAATCATCGAATTCACCGTGACCCATCCGCTGGATATGATTGTGGTGGATCTATAAAATGACGGACGAGTCATCATGAAAAAAAAGATGAAGGCGCTCGTGTTCCCTTCGCAGTGGAAGGTGGAGCTTGTGGAGGTCGATGTCCCGCGTCCCGGGCCGGATGAAGTGCTCGCCGAGATTCGGTGCGTCGGCATCTGCGGCAGCGACGTGGGCATATTCGAGGGCACTCACTGGATTGTCGCGCACGGGCCGGGCGGCCACGGGCATGAGACGGGTGCAATCGCGGTCGAGGTCGGCAGGAACGTGAAGGGAATCCAGCCGGGAGACCGGCTTGCGCGGATGGGCGCGGGCTATGCACAGTATAGCACGCATGTGAACGTGGTCGGCCACGGTAAGAATGAGAGACTGGGCGCGTTGCCCATTGTGAGAAACGACCTGACCGTCGAGGAAATCTCGTTCGCCGATGCCGTCGGCTGTGCGCTCAATTGCGCCGAGCGAGCGGAAGTGAACAGAATCGAGGGACGGCGGCCCAAGGCAATCGTCCTCGGTCTTGGACCCATCGGCCTGATTCTCACGCAGATATTGGTCAACAGGGGCGCGGACGTGGCGGCTTCGGAGCCATATGAGCATAAGCGCGAATTGGCGGCGAAGTTGGGCGCGCACACGTTCAATCCGCATGAATTCAGACGCGCAACCCATGGACGAAGAACATACACTGACCATATCAAGGATGAATTCGGCGAGGCTGATGCCGTTTTCGAGATGGTGGGAAGCAACGAAACGCTGCTCGACGCCATTGATTTGGTGAGGCCGGGATTCAGGGTGCTCGTGTTCGGCGCACAGAAGATGCAGATGGTCCCGTATGAGAATTGCCGCAAAAAAGGCGTCGAGCTCGTTTATCCGGAGGCGATGGTGAATTCCAAGGAGGATGTTGACTACTGGAACGCCGCACTCGACCTCATCGCAGGTAAGTCCGGGAAAAAGCTCAGACTTGGCGAATTGATCACGAAACGCATCTCGCTCGAAGAGGCGGTTGAGGCGTTCGAATATTACGACCGCGAGAAATGGATTAAGGTTGTCGTTGAACCGTTCAGAGAGTAAATGAGTGCATCGCTCACCGACCAGGAGGACACAGGCCGTTGGATGACACTAATCTCCGCAAAATTCTGAAGGAATCAAAGATAGTAGCAGTCGTCGGCCTATCCCCCGATCCGGAACGTGATAGCCACGAAGTCGCTCACTATCTCCAACAGGCCGGATACAAGATAGTTCCGGTAAACCCGAAAGCCGAAGAAATCCTTGGCGAGAAGGCGTATCCGGACCTTAATTCTATCCCGGAAAAGATTGACGTGGTCGATATTTTTCGGAGGCCCGAGCACGTGCCGCCGGTCGTCGAAGAGGCGATCAAAGTCGGTGCGAAGACGGTTTGGATGCAGCTTGGAGTTGTCAACAAGGAAGCCGCGCGAAGGGCCCACGAAGCCGGACTGAACGTGGTAATGGACCGGTGCATGCTCCGCGAGCACAAGCGGCTGTTGGTACCATAGGGTCAGATGGTCGGCATAAACAGGAGGTGGATTGGACATGAAGAAGACACTGCCGCAGCACTTCAAGAAATTTCTAAAGAAATATCCAAAGGTGTGGGAAGCTCATCAGGCATTGACTGAAGCATGCGCCGAAAGCGGGCCACTCGACCGTAAGACGCGCGAGCTCATCAAATTGGCGATCGCAGGCGCGGCCAATCAGGAGACAGCGGTCGAGCGGCATGCCGTCATGGCGGTTCAGGAAGGCGCGAAAAAGGACGAGATTTATCAAACGCTCTTGCTGATGACCACCATCGTAGGATTCCCGCGAACATCGGCTTCCCTGAAGTGGGCCGAACGCGCGTTGACGACGGGGAAATAGAGACAAGCGAGAATTATTCAACGCACGAGATAGCGTGGCCGAACAGAGGAAATCTGCATCGGCGCAGCGGCCGCAATGTATTTCATGTCTACAAAGAGAGACAACAGCGCAGCACGGCCGCAACCGAAGAGCAGATGGACGCAATGAATTGCGCCCCTGTGGAAGGGAACTTATCCACATGATTCTCTTGCAGGATGGCGCGCGAAAATCCCACAGAAATTCAGGAAATCAAACGTGAGTAGTGCAGAAGACTGGAATCAGCATTGTGGCGAATAAGAATCCCGGCAGGGACGGAGACCTGATCAGATTCAGGCAATATTTCCTCGCACGGTTGTCCCTGCTCCCGCGCGTTCGCGCCATCAAGCGGAACGTCCGGCGCGTGATGGCAATTGAGAGCGAGGGCCGGGAATCGTGGGGACTGATGCTGGAGGAAACCACCCGGAATTTCCCCGATAACATTGCCGTGAAGTCCGAAGAGGCAACGCTCACGTATCGAGAATACAATGCACTGGTCAATCGGTACGCCAATTATCTGCTTTCGCAAGGTTTGAAAAAGGATGACACGGTAGCCATCTTCCTCGAGACCCGCCCGGAACTGCTCATCGTCTACAGCGCGGTTGCAAAAATCGGCGCCATCAATTGCATGATAAATACAAATCTCCGCAAGGAGTCACTCCGGCATTGTTTGACGCTCAATCCGGCAAATGCGTTCATCGTAGGCGAAGAAGTGAAGGACGCGTTCACCGAAGTCCAGCCGGAACTGAATCTTCAGCCGGAGCAGAGACTGTACTTCGTATCGGACAGGAATCTGCAACCCGTTCCACCGGGATTTGTTGACCTCAAGAATGCGGTGATGAGGGTTCCTGCTGCAAACCCGGCGACGACGACCACCGTAAAGCCGAAGGATACGATTGCCTATGTGTTCACGTCCGGCACCACCGGCGGCATGCCGAAAGCGGCGGTGATAACGCACAGGCGCCTGGTGAGCGCAATGTATTTCGTGGGAAGGGCGGTGATGGACGTGAGGCCGACTGATACCATCTACGTTCCCTTGCCTTTTTTCCACACCAATGCCCTTGCTTTGAGTTGGCCGTGCGTGTTTGCAAACGGGGCAGCTTTAGCCGTCAGACGCAAATTCAGCGCGAGCAGGTTCTGGGATGACGTGCGAGAATACCAGGCCACGACCTTCTGCTATGTCGGCGAATGCTGCCGCTACCTCATGAATCAACCGTCCCGGCCGGATGACCGGAATCATACGCTGAGGACCATCATCGGGAATGGACTGCGCCCGGAAATCTGGAGGAATTTCAAAGAACGCTTTGCAATCTCGAAAGTCTACGAAATCTACGGAGCGGCGGAGTCAAACCTGTTTTTCATCAACATATTGAATCTGGACTGCACCGTGGGAATGTGTTTTTCTCCTTACGCCATCGTCGAATATGACGCTGACGAAGAAAGACCGGTAACAGACAAGAACGGATTCATGAAACGGGCCGGAGTCGGGGAAACGGGCTTGCTCTTGGGCGAAATCACGGAGGACACGCCGTTTCGCGGCTACACGAGCAAGGAGGCGACCGAATCGAAGATTTTCAGGAACGTCTTCGCCCAGGGAGACGCCTGGTTCAACACGGGCGATCTTGTCAGAAATATCGGATACGGGCACATCCAGTTCGTGGACCGGCTCGGCGATACCTTTCGCTGGAAGGGTGAGAATGTGTCGACCACAGAAGTCGAGAAGGTGGCTAATACCTTCCCGCAGGTCGCCATGTCGATGGTGTACGGGGTGAAGATTCCGGGAGCGGAGGGACGCGCCGGGATGGCTGCCATTATTCCGAACACGCAGACGGACGGCTTCGACTTCAAGGCGTTCGCCGAACACTTTCAAAAGGCTCTGCCGCACTATGCCGTTCCCAAGTTTCTGAGATTCCGTAAAGACTTCGAATACACCCCAACGCACAAGATCAAGAAAATTGACGCGCGGAAGGAGGGCTTTGACCCGCACAATGTGTCCGAGCCGCTCTATGTTCTCCTGCCCGGCGAGTCAGAATACAAGCCGCTGACGAAAGAGCTATATGATAAAATCGTGCGGGGGACGTTCAATTTTTGAAACCTGTCATTCCCACACGCGCGTGTGCGATATGAAGAGTGATTCCCTCCGGGGACATAATACCTTTAGACACATGTCATGCAGGATCAGGAAGGGCGCGATTCTTTGTCTTCTCCCCGAAGATAGGTATTATGTCCTCGGAATTTCACACCCTCCACACACGAGCTGGGTTGAAAAATCGACCGAGGTTGTGCTACCATAATGCGATAAAGCGATTCCCTCCCTCGCTGAATCTCCCTAACACTTGCCGATGCCGAGGAAGACACCCTTTAATGCAGCATCCGAACCATTCAGGGAAATGGGCGCCACATTGAAAACACAACTCGACTTCATCTTTAAGCCGAAGTCCGTTGCCGTAATAGGAGCGAGCAACAATCGGCAGCGATGGGGCCACGGCACGCTCCAGAGCGTCATCCGGGCCGGATTCAGAGGAAATATATACCCTATCCATCCGAAGGAGAAGGTCATTCAGGGGTTCACTGCATACGCGAGCGTGCTTGACGTTCCCGGCGAGATAGACCTTGCCGTATTTATCGTGAATGCGGAGCAGACAGTGAAGGCGATGGAAGAATGCGCCCGCAAGGGGGTCAAGGGGGCGGTCGTAATCACGGCAGGCTTTGCCGAAATCGGCAATTCCGGCAAGGAAATGCAGAATGCGATGGTGAACATTGCGCGAAGGTCGGGCATGCGATTTGTCGGGCCCAACTGTCTGGGTATCTGGAGCTCGGCCGTTTCGCTCGACTGCTGCTTCTATAAGGCTCCGCTCGCCGGCCCGATCGCTTTTGTGTCGCAGAGCGGCACGCTCGGCGAGTATCTCCTGGAGATTGCGCTCGAGAAAGGATACGGCTTCAGCAAATTCATCAGCAGCGGTAATCAAGCTGACCTGGACGTGTGCGATTACCTCGAGTATCTCTCGGAGGACCAAGATACGAAGACGATTGTGCTGTATCTGGAAGGGGTAAGGGACGGTCGCCGGTTCCTCGATATATCCCAAAAAGTGATACGCGAGAAGGCAATCATCATGTACAAGGCGGGCCGAACGTCGGCGGGAATGCGGGCCGCGATGTCGCACACCGCCTCGCTGGCGGGAAACCACGAACTGTTCGAGGCAGCATGCCGCCAGGCCGGCATCATCCGGTCGACGAACATCCTCGAGGCGTTCGACGTCGCCGAGGCGCTCGCGCATCAGCCGCTCCCGCGCGGGAACCGCGTGGCGGTGACGTCCGGCGGCGGAGGATTCTGCGTGACGACGGCCGACGCCTGCGCGGCATACGGGCTTGAAGTGCCTGAACTCGATTCTGACACGCAAAGGCGGATCCTCTCGCTCCTTCACGCGTACTCGCCTCCACCGAAGAACCCTGTTGATATGATTGCGCGCAAGGGGCCGATGTCACACGCGGAGATAATTGAGATTCTTGCCGGGCTAGACTATATTGACGGGATAATCATGACTCCGCCGTGGGGCGGATTTCATCGCGACACTCCGGCGGAATTTATGAAGGAGCTCATTGATTCCGCCGAGCGGATAGCTCAGGTTCCCCAGCGTTTCGGCAAGCCCATCATCAGCGCAGGCGCACGCGAGTACAGAAAGCACCCCATCTATGAAATCCTCAAGAAGGGCGAGATTCCGTTCTTCGAGGGGCCTGACACCTGTGCGCGCGCGATGCAGGGCCTTGTCCAGTATGCTCGCGCCCGGGAACACGCCCGGGCCCGGGGGTAGGATCGGGTTCGAATCTCTACGCCGTGTCGCTCAAATTCTCCGTTTGTGCAGAACTTGGATTCCTCTCTTCGCGGGAATGACAAAGAGACGCATGCGCACATTCGGGTGCCTTGCGTGTCTGTTACTCCGGGATTTCTTCGAGGAACTCGAGAAGGTGTTCGAGGTTTCTTCGGTGCTTGTCTCTCATGTGGCGAAAGGCCATGCCAAGGATGTACCCTCGCTTTTCTCCGGGCAGTTTCTTCGACCATACGATACGCGCATCGGTCTCTATGGGAGGCGTGAACGGGTTCTCGACGGCGATCTTAATAATCATGCCCTCCGGAAGGAAGCGTTCCGTCTCGATTGCGATCCCTTTCTCGCTGATATCCCTCGCCACAGCCGTTTCGCCACGACGGAACACTATGGGCGGCAGTTTGCCTGAGGTCCGGCGCGCAACATCCGGATTGAAGTCGAGTATGGCTTTGAGCTCCATCTTACATGCGTATCTGACGTATCTGCGTCTCTCGCCCGTGACTGGTTCTTTCTCTTTGTCCATTGCTTTTTTCCACCGGGCCTTACTGACCGTTCATATGCACGTTACGCTTTCCCTCTGAAGTACTCTATCGTGCGTGCGAGCCCTTCGCGCAAGGCCACCTTCGGCTCCCAACCGAGGATGGTGCGGGCGCGAGAAATGTCGGGCTGCCGCACTTTCGGGTCGTCCACGGGGAGCGGTTGCACTTCTATTCCACATGTGCCCTTGACGAGCTCTCGCACAAGCGTGGCCAGCTCGAGGACGGACATTTCATTGGGGTTACCGAGATTGACCGGCTCGGTTTCTTTGGAGAACAACAGTCGCGTAATAGCCTCGATCAGGTCGTCTACGTAGCAGAAGCTGCGCGTCTGTGACCCGTCGCCGTACACGGTCATCGGCTCTCCCTTAAGCGCCTGCGTGATGAAATTCGAGACCACGCGCCCATCGTATGGCCGCATGCGTGGGCCGTATGTATTGAATATGCGGGCTATACGCGTGTCCATTTTGTGAACGCGGTGATAGGCCATCACGAGCGCCTCCGCGAAGCGCTTGGCCTCGTCGTAGACGCCGCGCGGACCAATCGGGTTCACGTTGCCCCAGTACGATTCGGGCTGTGGATGTATCAGCGGGTCTCCATAGACCTCCGACGTGGAGGCAAGGAGGAAGCGCGCGCCCTTGTCCTTTGCGAGGCCGAGGACCTTGTGGGTCCCCATCGCGCCGACTTTGAGCGTCTGAATGGGCAGTTCGAGATAGTCAATGGGGCTCGCGGGCGAGGCGAAGTGAAGTATGTAGTGCAACGGACCGGCGACGTAAAGATATTCCGTGACATCGTGCCGGATGAACTTGAATTTGGGATTCCCGAATAAGTGGGCGATGTTGTCGCAGGTGCCGGTGATAAGATTGTCGATACAGATTACCTCGTGACCGTCGTCGATGAATCGGTCGCAGAGATGTGACCCGAGGAATCCTGCGCCGCCGGTTATCAACACTCTTGCCAACGAGAACCTCCTTCAGTTAACCGTTCGCCAATGCTCGATGAGGTCATGCAGCGTCTGCGAGAGGGGAATGGCCGGTCTCCAGCCAGTGGTTCGTTGCAGCTTGGCGAAGTCTCCTCGTATCTCGTTGACGTCGCTCTCGCGCGTGCGCTCGGGAGATTCGACGACCGCGGGACGAGAGGCGGAGAGAGCAAGCAGTTGCTCCAGTACCTCGCCGATGCTCACCGCAATACCCGAGCAAACATTGTAAACGTCCGAGGGGTCACCTCGCCTGAGCACATCGCGGTAAGCGCGCACGACATCCCTTGCATCCGTGAAATCACGCCTGGGCTTGAGATTCCCGACGTGCACGTGCGGCGGACGCGACCCCCGCTCGGCCTCGACTATCTGGCGCGCGAAATCGGAGCAGACAAACTGGGGAGATTGCCTCGGGCCGGTGTGGTTGAACGGTCGCACGCGCACGATGTGCATGCGCTCGGAAAGAGCGTATTGATACGCGAGCATGCTGGCGCTCGCCTTGCTTACGGAATACGGATTAGCCGGCCGCAGAGGATTGTGTTCTGCGATCGGGAGCTCGTCTCGTCTCACACGACCGTATTCATCTGCCGAGCCTACGAACAGGATGCGACAACGAGGGCTTGCCTTTCTGGCCGCTTCGAGGATATTCAGGGTTCCATAGAGGTTCGTATCAAACGTCAGACGAGGATTGCTGATCGAATCGGGGATGAACGCGAGCGCCGCAAGGTGGTAAATTTCCTCGGGATTTACCTGGGCAATGAGCTTTTCGATAGCCTCGCCGTCTCGCATGTCGCAGGGGAAGGTTTTCACACGCGATTGGAACGGCTCCAGGTTGCGGGTGCTCTCGGACGGGAGAACCGTACCGCAGACCTCTTCACCGTCATTGACGAGCAATTCGGCGAGATGAGACCCGGCGAATCCTGCAATTCCTGTAATCAGTATCTTCATAATACGTTTCGAGAGAAGGGGCCGGAGTCGATGTTCTGCTCGGCGCGGCACAGTCGCCGGCGTGTTTCACTGTTCAAAGCATTCGATGATCCAGCGAAGCAGCTCATTGAGCGACGTCTTCGGCTCGAACCCGACCAAATGTCTTGCCTTGCTGGTATCCGGAACGCGCCTGCGCAAGTCCTCGAAGCCCTTCTCATATGCCTGTTCATACGGGATGTACTGAATCGTGGAAGCGCTGTTTGTCATCATGATGATTCGTTGGGCGAGCTCCTCGATGGTAATCGGCTCGGTCGAACCCAGATTAAATATCTGGCCTTCGGCTGCAGGATGGTCGGCAAGGGCGAGGGTGCCTTGCACGATGTCGTCGACGCAGGAGAAGCAACGCACTTGTTTCCCGTCGCCGTAGACCTGCAGCGGATGGCCGAGGAGCGCGGCCCTGATGAAGCGGGGGACAACCATGCCGTACTCACCTGTCTGCCTGGGACCGCACGTATTGAAGAATCTCAGGATAACAACGGGAAGTTTTTTTTCACGCCAGTACGCGAGCGCGAGGAACTCATCAAATGCCTTGGTGCATGAATAACCCCAGCGCGAGATGTATGTGGAGCCGAGTATCCTGTCGTCATTTTCGCTCAGACTCTCCTTTTCGTTCTTTCCGTAAATCTCCGAGGTCGAGGCAAGGATCACTTTTCGCTTGTGACAGTTTGCCGCCTCGAACACATTTTCGGTGCCCTTCGTGTTGATGCGGAGCGAGGCAAGCGGATTATCGATGATGTATTTGACGCCGACCGCAGCCGCCATGTGGTAGACGATTTCGGACCGGGAAACGAGCTTATCGACTGCTCCTTCGTCGAGAACCGTCCCGAGAACGAACTCGAACCCGGGATTGTCCTGGAGGTGTTTGATGTTCTCGCGGCTGCCCGTGGAAAGGTCATCGAGAGCGGTGACGCGATGGCCGCGCGCGAGCAAGGCTTCGGACAGATGCGAGCCGATGAAACCGGCGCCGCCGGTTACCAACGCGTGGGCCATGGATGTTTCTCTCCAATTGGTTTGATAGCTGTCTTGTTCTCGATTTTCCCCATCGGGAAAGCCTTGATGTTCAACAAGACCATGAAGGTTGTGGCCTCACGCCTGTCAGTCACGCTCAGGAGTATTTCCCAGCAGTGAAGGTCGCGCCACAGCCAGAAATCCTGATACGTCATCTCTTCCATGTCTATGTCATATCTCTGTTGAAAACCCACCCGCCAAAGCGGGCCGAACGCTTTACTGAATGAGTAAACTACCTGCGTCTCATACGGCTTCAGCACCGTGTCCTCATGAATCATGCCGACGGACGCTCTGAAGGATTCGGCCTTGCTGTATCTGAGCACAGTGCTGACAAGGTCTGTGCGCCGTTCATCCCTGAAATCGTTGAGCGCTTTGAACGCCCACTCCCAGTTGGGAACGGGATGTATCAACACTTCATTTTCGAGCGTGGCCAACGTGTCGGCATCGTCGTCGAATTCGAGGCCCGTGGTCACGTTGTATTGGAGCAATTCGGTTCTGCGACCGTTAGGACGCTTTGCCTGCACGTAATTCTTAAGCTCGACCTCGAGCAGGTTCTCACGGTCGATGAGGTCAACCGAATCGAATTGCGGAAGGTCTTCCGGTTCGTCGTCAGGGGTCGGCCTGTAGCGATAGTTGATGGTCGGCACAATGAGATGCCTCAAAGCCGTGTATCGTTCAATGGGCGAGCCGTAGACCTTTTGGAATCGTGACTGCGCGGTCAGTCCGGCCGAGCCGGAAATTCGGTATTCGTCCTCTTCGGTGAGCGTCTTAGAGTAGTAAGTTCCATCACCCTCGACAAACGGAACGAGGGAAAGCCAGTTGTCATAGCGCATCGGATAAGCGACGCGTGCCTGGGTGAAATTGCGGGCCGACTCTGAGCCACCGGGCTCGACGTTCAGATATGCGCTCTCATTTGTCGCGCTTGCAAAGAAGCCGGTATCCCGGAATTCCTGCTCGAGCAGCTCCAATCTGAGGCCGGGCAAACGTTCAACGTCGGTAGTATAGTCGACGAGTCTCTCGCGCACAAGAAGCGAAGCGACGCTGTGCTCTCCCGTGCGCTCGATATTGAAGAACGTCTCGGGCAGCTCACGTTCGGAGAAGTCGTCAAAATCATACGTTTTCAGAAACTCGCGGTCGCTGACGTATTCCGTCTGGAGCAATGTGGTAAAATCATAAGGAAGCTCTTGCCGATAATACAGGTCGGCCTTACCTCTATCCTTGTCGATTCCCGGTGGGTCTGTGTTGTCTTCGTTCTGGTCGGAGATGTAGAACGTGTCAAAGCGGCCGCGGCCCGTTCCATCGAAGAGCCTGAATCGTCCATCCAGCCCTCCTCCAACGCCGCTCTTCGTGAATCCCCAGATGTGCGGGTTGAGCAATATATCCTCGGTCAGCTCGAGGTTGTAGCCGAGGCGCGCATACGCGCCGAGGTCGGTCTGCGAGCCCGCCGTGAACTCGACGGGTGGCCGATCCTGGAGGCCGTGCGCGTAATAGGGGAAATAGAAGATGGGGAAACTTCCCGCATAGAGGACGAGGTCGCGAGCGACTAGCCGCTCTTCAGGTATGACTTCCACCGTACCGGATTCGATGCGGTAGTGAGGATGTGGCAGATTACACGTTGTCAACGAGCCATCCGCCACGGCGTATCTCCCGCTCGTCTCCCGCTTGATCTCGCCTGCCGAGACATACCACGGCTCGGAAAACCCTTGTGCGTCCTCGAACGCGCCTTCTTGCTTTTCGAAATCATACATTCCGCGTGTGCCTCGAACGACGTCGGCGCCCCGCGTGGCTACCACGTTTCCCTCGATTTCAGCGACGTTGTCAGTGATTCGGATGACCACCTTGTCCCCGCGCAGACGCCTGTCAAGCTGAATAACTTCGATGTCGCCGGTTCCAGTGATGATACCTGTCTTTGCGTTGTAGCTGAACGTGTCACCGGAGAAATAGACGGGTGCGCTGGTGCTTATGGCGTCCGCTTCGCGGAGGTCGTTGAATCCTGCCGCTCCGGCTCGCGCGCTTACGCCCAAGAAAAGAGTGGCCGCGACGATAAACACGGCGCCGTTCTTACTCGCCCGCACCGTTGCCGATCCTCATCTCTGGCCTCGTATGGAGATTGGGTTTGTGTATTAGATGCACGCGTCATTCGCTCAGGTCGCTCGGCGGCCTTTGGATTGAGGCAAAACAATAAAGAATTATAGCACAGAGAGGCGAATACTTCAACGTGTGCGGCGCGGTAGAATGCGGCAAGAATGTGGTAAGTTGTGTGACATTGGGCAGGTGTTTGCGAGACTGCTCACGCCATGCCACTGGCGAGGAACTGGCGGTCATACGCCGCCACGAGGTCGCTGCGACTAAGGATGCCGACGACTTTCTTCGGGTCTTTCGGGTCAACGACGGCGAGTTCATCGTGCCGCGAGGCAACCATCTTGTGGACGGCAGAATAGAGGTCTTCGTCGGGAGTCACCGTTGGCGGATTCCCCGCCAGCTCCTTCGCAATGATGAGCTGGTCCACGAAGCCGGCCTCGCTAATGGTGTGCCGGAGGGATCCGCCGTCGACGACGCCGATGAGCTTGTTGCGGTCGTCCACCACGGGAAAGCATGCCTGCTTCGAATGGGAGAATCTGTCAAGCAGCTCGCGGAGCGTCGTTGATTCGCTCACGACGATGACTGGTTTTCGTTCTCCGTCGCTGAGCGCATTGGCAACCGTAAGGCGCTTGAGGACCGCTCCCATCATCTCGCCCACGTGAGAAGGAGAGTCCATGCGGGTGGGAATCTGATTTTCGTAAATGGTGGAACGCCGAACGAGGAGATACGCGATGATACACACCCACATGGATGGCACGAGCAGATGATAGTTCCCCGTCATCTCGCTCACCATGATAACCGTGGAGATAGGAGTATTGGCCGCGGCGGCGAAGAAGCCAGCCATCCCGACGACGACGAACGCGCCTGGGTCAACGCCCATGGCGGGGAAGAGGTCCTTTACTGCAAGGCCTATTGCGCCTGATACAATTACATAGATG
>QZKI01000023.1 GCA_003598055.1 Candidatus Abyssobacteria bacterium SURF_17
GCATGCCTGAGGCAAAGCCTACAGGAAAGCCGGATGCGGGAAATCTGCACGTCCGGTTTGACGAGGGGGAGGGTTATGCCCTCCCTACTCTACTGGTTAGCATTTCCTTCAATCCGTGTCCATCCCCGGTATCAGGGTCCTTATCTTTCTTCGTGTCGTTCGTGTAATTCGCGGTTCTAGCTATTCCTTCTTTGTGCCTTCTTTGTGGTGAGAATTTCTCGTTGCATTCGCGCTATTCGTTCGGCATTCGTCCCATTCCTGTTCCAAGTTCGCCCTCTTTTGTTAACAAAAACTTCCTTGACACATTCCCCACGCCTCATTATCATCATCATGGGGAATTCAACTGCCACAAGCGCAACCGGACCAAGAGGGATTAATCGTCCTATGTCTCAATCCAGAATCGGAGCATTCGCGCTCCCTCGCGCTCTTCGCGGGTCCCACTCGTCTTATATCTTTCGCCCTTCGCCCTTCGCTGACTCGACTGAGCTCGCCGAAGTCCTTCGCCTTCTTTGGTTGCGGCTATGCCGCGCTGCATTCATCCGCAGTTATCCACATTCTATAGAGAAAACACGAAAAGATGCGTCACTTGCGTCATTTGCGTCATGGATTCTCGAAAAGGCGAAATCAAGCTGCCTCACAACTTATTCTCAATCAATTACTTCTGTACTCCTCTTTCGCCTTTCGCCTGTTTTTTTCGCCCAGGAGATGCGTCATGATGCGTCATTTGCGTCATGCCCTCGTTTGCCAACTTGCGGAGAGCTACAGGAAACGAGGTGTCTTGTCTCCTTTCTTTCAATCCAAAATCGAAAATCCAAAATTGTCGGAACCGACCGTTCGGTTCGCTATGTTATATACGGGTAACACGAAATCGGCCCTTCATGCGTCACTTGCGTCACCGAAACTGTGGGTACTGACCGACAATCTTTCTCACAACCCTGTAGGGTCGAATTCATTCGACTGAGCATGCGCACAAAGAGACTGAAAACATCATGCGAATGAATTCGCACCTACAGAAACTGAAAGCAGGCTTCGTCTCGATGGTTTTTTTCTTTAATCCGTGTTCATCCGTGTGAATCCGTGGTTCCATGGTTTTGTTGTTTTTGTTCTTTTGCCTGCGGCTATGCTGCGCCGTGTAATCCGTGAAATCCGTGGTTGCTTTCAGTCTGTAGTTACCCGTGGTCTCTGCGGTTAAGAAAGGAGTAAAGCGACCTGCTCATGAAGAAAATTGTCAAATCCATCTTGAAATACTTCCTCGCGCCGATTCTGGCGCTCTGCATCATCATCATCTGCTCGCTCCTCTTATATCGAGCGTATTTGCGGCATCAGGTTTGGAAAGAAACGAGGATTGCGACCGCGAATGGTATCGATTCCCTCGAGCAGGTAACTCTCAGCGGCGTCAAGCAATGGATTCTCATCCGTGGCTCGGACACATCCAACCCTGTCTTGCTTCATCTTCACGGTGGCCCGGGTTCGGCTGACATCTCTCTCGCCCGGCATTTCGACGGCGAATTAGTGCAGCATTTTGTCGTCGTGCATTGGGACCAGAGAGGCGCCGGAAAATCGTATAACTCTCGCATCCCCGTCGAATCCATGAACAAAAACCAATTTGTTTCCGATATTCGCGAGCTGTCAGAGATGTTGAGGACACGCTTCAATGCTCCCAAGATATACCTTGTGGGACACTCGTGGGGGAGCCAAATCGGCATTCTTGCCGCGTCACGCTATCCCGAGCTTTTCCATGCGTTTGTCGGCGTGGGCCAGGTTGTCGAGAAAGGCGAACAAGAGGAAATATCCTACCGATACGCCATGGACATGGCCAAAAAATCGGGCGATACAATAGCCGTCAAAGAACTTGAAGGAATTGGCGCTCCACCGTATGAGAACCACAAGGAGTTATCGATACAGCGCAAATGGCTGGAGCGGTTTGGCGGCGTCACGCACAATAACAAGCCGACATTCAATGATTTCCTGAAGATCGGCTTAACTGCCCCGGACTACTCCTTGCTCGATGGCCTGCGGTTCTTCCGCGGACAGGAATTTTCCGAAAAGCATATGTATGAAGAACGCCTGCACACGAATCTGTTCGAGGAAGTTCCTAAGGTTGATATTCCTGTCTACTTCTTCACCGGTAGATACGACTACAATACCCCCTTCGAGCTGACCGAGCGCTATTACCAGCAACTGGATGCCCCGCGCGGAAAACAGCTCATATGGTTCGAAAACTCCGGTCACATGATCCCTTATGAAGAGCCGGAAAAATATTGTGCTGAGCTGCTCCGGGTTCTGCAGGAAACATCTGCAATTAATGTTGACCGTGAGATCAGCTCTGAGGGTCATGGCTGAACAGGGTTTCGCTTCATAACCAGCTTTCAGAGTTGCTATTCTGAACATCCGACCCGGGCTGCAACAGATTATATGTGAAAGAAACGGTCCCGTTTGTCATTGCGAGCATTCGACCCCGCCTGCGTCGGGGTTATGTGTGAAAGAAACGTTAGTGCCGTCATTGCGAGCGCAGGGCCGCAGGCCCGAGGGTCGCAGACCCGAGCGAAGCAATCTCTGTTTGCATCTTCAATGCTACCAATGAGATTGCTTCGGTCGCGTCGCTCCCTCGCAATGACGAAACGGTTGCCAGTTTCTTAGGAGCGAAAGGCCGAAGGCCCGAGCGAAGCAATCTCATCGACGGTTTGATACCTGCGCCCTTTTTTTACTCGAAAAATCCCGCCCGGGAGTTTCGATCTTGGCATCAATTATGCTAACCCATACTACCTGATGAGGTCAAGTACCCTATAGTACCAGTCTAACTACAACATATTGTGGAATGGAGTAGATAAATGGTGGCATGTTGTGGTATAATCTTTCTCTTGAAAAAGGGGGAACAATATTGAAAGAATATCGTGTACGAAATCTTCCGATATCGAACCTTAAATGGGTGAGCGGGCGTCTCCGCCTTCTGTTCAAGAAGCCCATTCGGAAAGAAAGTCTCTTGCTGGCCGGCCCAATCTTGTACTTCCTGGTTTTTGTCCTTATCCTTCAGGGAAGACCGTCTCCTCTACCTCGTGAGCATTCATCAGCACTTGAGAACCAACAGGACTCATCCGCGCCAATAGTAGAGGAGACCGTAGTCGAGGAAGCCAGCGATTCCACAATCGAGGATGCCGAACCACCCCCATCATATGAAAATAGCGTAGAAATCACGATTGAAAAAGGTGACAACCTATTTGACATACTCAGGAGAAATGGTCTCTCGCCCTCTCAAATCCACGAGTTAGTCGCCGTCTCCAAGCCGATTCACAATCTGGGGCGACTGCGGCGTGGTCAGACTCTCATGCTTACATTCGACACGCGCGACGCGCGCATACTCAGATTCGAAACAGACATAGACGGGGAAAACCGTCTGATAGCGCAATTAGATGGAGAAGAACTCCGCGCCCGCAAGGAAGCTATCGAGTTTGACATTTATCACGAGGTTGTTTCAGGTACGATCAACGACTCTCTTTTCCTTGCCGCCGATAGGGTGGGGCTTGCGCCCCCAATGATTCTCGACCTGGCGGAAATATTCGCCTGGGACATCGACTTCAGCGTCGACATATGGGCGGAAGATACGTTTCGAATCCTTTTCGAAAAGAAATATCTGAATGGCAACTTCGCATCCAACGGACGCATACTTGCCGCAGAGATTGTCAGTAGGGGCCACCCGTTTGCTGCATACTATTTTCAGGACAGCGACGGAAGAACGGACTACTATGACGCAGAGGGTCACTCTCTACGAAAGGCTTTTTTGAAATCGCCATTGAATTACAAATACATATCTTCTCGATTCAGCCGCAGTCGACTTCATCCCATCCTCAAGATATACCGCCCGCATCTTGGAGTTGATTATGCTGCCCCCACGGGAACGCCGATTCGTACCGTCGGGGACGGCACTATCGTTTATGCCGGTTGGAAAAATGGATACGGCCGGTATGTGAAAATCCGGCACAACCAAACGTATTCAACTACCTATGGCCATCTCCAGCGTTTTGGCAAAGGAATAAAGAGTGGAAAGCGGGTGACTCAGGGACAGGTCATCGGATACGTGGGCTCATCGGGTCTCGCAACCGGTCCCCATCTGGATTTCCGAATGGCGAAGAACGGAAAGTTCATCAATCCCCTCACGACAAATATCCCCGATGCCGACCCAGTACGGGATGAGGACTTGCCGGCATTCAGCAAGATTGTGGCAGAATTTGCGCGCGAATTAGGTCAGCGAGACCTCGACACAACCATATAGGCAAACGCGCTCAGCGATGCTTGAACCCGCCTCGCCCGGCTTATTCCACGCGTTCTTGCCGCCATCACCTTCGGTATGAGGCTCGCTTGAGCAGTCGAAACCTGTCGAGCAACTCCTCCGGTGGCACAAACTGCACGATTCGCAGGTCTCCGATTTCCCGGCCGTCAGGCCCCAGAAATACTATTGTGGGGAATCCCCAGATGCCGTAGGAGTAGGCCAGAGAAGTGGCCTCGGGCGAGTTCGTTCGTGTCATGTCAGCTTGGAGCATTATGAAATCACGACTTGCTCGCACAACGCGCGGGTCGCTGAAAGAGAGTCTATCGAGTTCCTTGCAAGCCCCACACCATTCGGCATGGAAGTAGACAACGGCCGGTTGCCCGACAGCAGCGGCCTGCGCGAGCGCCGCATCCGAGTATGGAGCCCACGAAATACTTTCACCGGATGTTTCACCTTTTCCCGGATTACTCCACCACAGGGCAACAGCGAAGAAGACCAGGCCGAGGCTCAGGCGAACTATTCGAAACTTCTTTGTGGTGACGGGAGTCCTCTCGAAGAATGCAAAATAAAGAGAAGCCGCCAGCAGGCACAGCAGAACAAGCGGGCGGAACACCTGATAGGGGAGAACGGTTCTAAGGAAATACAATGCTGCCCCGAACAGCAGCGTTCCCATTACTTTCTTCGCATACACCAGCCATGCGCCCGATCTTGGAATCTTGCTTACGAGACCCGAAAACATCGCAAGCGCGACAAACGGTGTCGCCAATCCCATGCCGAGCATCAAGAACAGCGCAAACCCGAGGAATGGATTCCCTATTTGGCCGACGAATGCAAGCAAGCTCACCACGAACGCGGCCAGACACGAAGCGGCGGCAATTCCCATTGTGAGCCCCATTATTGCGGCTCCGACGGCCCCAACGCGCGGGCCGGCCGAGGCAAGTCTTGTGAGCCACCCCGGCAGGCGCAGTTCATAAACACCGAAGGCGTTCAATCCCATCGCAACGCAGAGCGTCGCCAGAGTCACCAGAAACCACGGCTGCTGCAGCGCGGCGCCAAAGAACGAGCCTGACAGGGCGGCGAGCGTGCCTGCGGCGGCGTAGCTGACTGCTACTCCGAAGCCGAACACGAGCGCCATTGCAAGCCTGTGCACCCACCGGCCTTCGGACTGCGTGCCGAAGTAGCCCACCGTAATGGGAATGATGGGATATACACAAGGCGTGAGCGTGAGGCCGAGCCCGAGGAGATACATCGCTGCGAACACTGCCGCGTATCCATACCGCGCAAGGAATGCATCCGGATCAAACTCGGCAAGCATCGTCCAGAAGCCCTCGCCGCCGGATTCGGCTGCGGCAGGAGATTCAGAGGAGAGCGCCCTCTCTGCGCCGATGGGGAGCGTTTGCTCGATTTCCTGTGCGTACGCCCCGACATTTCTCTGGGGGTAAGAACTCGGGCATAACGGCAAGAGCAGCATAACCGCCGCGACCGCTCCGAGTGCTCTGATTCCTCTTTCTGTCAAGAATCGCTGAAAATGTGCGTAGGCTTTTTTCATCGCTCGGACTCTAAGTAATCCTCTTCATAAATTCGATGGTGTGTTCCACCATTCCCTGTAGGGGCGACCCGGTGGGTCGCCCTGCAAGGGAAATTCCAGTGACCGCCCCGCTCTTCGCGGGATGGGGGCCAACGGGTCTGAGACCCTTCGCGAACGGCCCTTACGAGAATGCGGGATACGTCGCCGTAATTATGAGAACCTGCACTAAGGTGTTGGCTCTGAGCGCTGAAAGGCGGATAATCCCTTGGCTAGCTCCTGACCTCGCTGAATGAAAACTGAGTATTAATCGTGCCGTGCGGCCTTCCGTCTATTTCGACATGAGGATAGATGACGTAATTGAGCAAGCCGGCAGACGCTTCGGGTATCTGAATATCTCTTCCGATAGTGAAGGCAACACGGTTTGCGTCAAGACCTCCGAAGAGGGCCTCCTTATGTTTTGGGTTCCTGTGCGCCTCCGATGCATCTATCGGTATCCAGCCATGGCCATCAATATAAAATTCCGCCCAGCAATGGTAGCCGGAGATTTCCCCCTCAGACACTCCCGGTGGCAGCGGCAGCCCCATCACGAACCTTGCAGGAATGCCAAGAGCGCGCGCTTCACCAATGAAGAGGGAGTGGAAATCGGTGCAATTTCCCGTTCGCTTGTCGCATACATAAAGAGCATCGCCCCGCCCCCAACCTTCACCGCTCTTGTCGTAGACGACACTTTCAACAATGTGGTCATAGAGAGCGTGCATCTGCTCGAGCGGGTCCCTCAGGTCGCCCGCCACTCGATGAGCCTCGTCCGCAATTCTCCCATCGACGGGAATCAGCCGGTCTGGAGCGAGAAAGCGTGCCAGTCCAGCCTGTGAAACCGGCGTCGTTAATTCCCTGCTGCCCAAGGCCCTGTAGGACCGGCGGGTTATGCGAAAGACAACGGAAAGGTCGGCCCCTTCATTGTCCGCCGCAGCAGATGACAGGTCAAGCCTGATAAACCGGTTCGCATATTCCAACTCTGTCAGGATGGTGTGATGCCAATCGCCCTTGATGGAATAGCCACCGACGGTCTGATGGCTGTCTGCGAGGGGAAGCGGAATCCACGCATAGACTTCTCTTGCCTCTGCCGGCAGCTCTCGGATGGCAATGTGATAGGTGACATCAAAGGTCCGCTCAGGGGAATCAGGTGTGATTGTACTTGAGCATCCGACAGAGAGCGCCATCATCCATAATCCCGTGAAAACGAGAACGGAAATCGAAGCTTTCACGCGCTTCCAATGCATTATTTGCTCTCGCTTTCTCCTTGTCAATGTCCCACTCCGCCAGCGGCAGGACTGAGCAGAGAATGTCGCTCTTCGAGACTATCCCGAACGATGACCCGTTCTTTTCGCGGCCTTGGATTCGTGTTCCCCACAGCACAACCACATTCATTTCTCGCGAGCCAGGTTCGGCGCACGCATACTCACGAGGGATTCATTGCCGCGGCCGCTGCACACAGACGCCCTACTTCGTCTCGCTTCCCGTGTGCGGATGTTCAGCGGGCTTCTCCATAGGATGCTCACCGGCCTTCTCTGTAGGGTGTTCTTGGCCTTTTTCCACACCGGCCATCGGCTTCATCTTCCAGACGCCGCCTTCCTCGTGCCAGGTGTACCGTTCCTTGCCCTCTTCTTTGTGTATCGTGACCTTGGTGACGGTCAGATGGTCTTTATCGGGGCCTTTCATGAAGATGTCAAGGTCATAGACTTTACCTTCCGGAGTTGCGAAATCGGCACAAGCGAAATACTTGTCTGGACCAACTCTCGCCAATCGTTCCTGGTGAACCCTCTGCAGCGTGAGCATGAGAGGCTTTTCGGCCAACTTGTCATAAACGAGGAAATAGCCGCCCTTCAGCTCGGTTTCCATCTTCACATAACCTTCTATCGCCGTTGCAAGGTCCTCCTTTGTGACGCCGGCCGACTTCGTCATCTCAGCCGGTTTTTGCGCCGGATGCTCCACGGCGGACGGATGTTCTGCAAACGCGGCGCCACTTACTGCAAACGCGGAAATCACTGCCAACGTAACAAACCATGTAGCCGTTCTGCTCATCATGTTTACCACTCCTTTCTTGACACCCTCATCCCCCGCAAACCTTTGTGTAAGTATGACGCAAGTAGGTTGAATTGGAAAATCAACAAACCTCTGAGCATTTATCCACCAAGATACGGCGCGTCCCGCGAAATTGTGTCCCAGTGGAGTGTGGTGTATAATAAATGCGATGTCATTTTGGTTCTTGCTCTTCCAGCCGGCACCTCCCATCAACACCCAGAGGCGGCAGTTGGAGGCCAGTACACGCAGCCAACGAGCTTGATACTGCACGGCACAGACTGCGTGAACCCCGCCGGCTCTTGATTGCATACAGAAAGCCGACCACCCCGTGAAGCGTTTCTTTAAATTAGTCATTGGCTATCCCCGAAGCACGCTTGCCATCTTCTTTCTCCTTACCCTTTTCTTCTTGAGCCAGATACCGCGCATCCGGGTCGAGACCGACCTCAAGAATTGGCTTCCTGATGGAAATCCGGAAGTGGAATATTACGAACGCATGCGGGAGCTGTTTGGACTCGGGGGCCAGGTGGTTATCTGTGTCGAACATGAAGGCCCGAATGGCGTTTTCAATCCCGCCACGCTGGAGCTCGTAACCCGGCTTACCGATGAACTCAAGGAACTCGACGGCGTAATCGAGGAAGACATCGTGAGCCTTGCAACTCAGGATAACATCATCGGAACTGCCGAGGGGCTCGAGGTAACCCCCTTCATGAGCGCGGTTCCCCAAACACGTGAAGAGCTCGAAGCGCTTCGGAATGCGATTCACAGCAATGATATGTATTACGGGACACTCGTTTCACGAGACGATACCGGCACTCTAATCCTTGCGAAATTTGACGACAAACTTGACAAGGTCCAGCTTTACCACCAGGTTCGTGACCTCGTCGAGCGCGAGCGGAACCTCTACCCTGATGGGCACATCTATTATGCGGGGAGGCCGGTTCTTGAGGGAGTGCTCAACGAGGAAGTAGTCGGCGACATGAAGGTGATGCTGCCCATTGTTATCGTCGCCGTGCTTGTGCTGCTCGCCATTACCTTGCGCACGCTGCGCGGAGTGTTCCTTCCCTTCATTACGGTCGTTGCGAGTGTGATATGGGCGCTCGGGCTCATGGGACTGACCGGCAGCCCGCTGTACTCAATGTCTACGACCGTGCCGGTGGTTCTGACGGCCGTCGGCTGTGCGTACGGCATTCACATCATCAGCCGCTACCATCAGGCACTCGAGAACGATGCGAACCGTCCCCGCCGGGAGATAGTGATGGAGACCATGATGGAGCTCTGGGCGCCCGTGCTCATGACCGCCCTCACGACTATAGTCGGCTTCCTGTCAATGGTCGTCTCACGCTCGCTGCCACCCAGAAGCGTAGGGGTCTTTACAGCATTCGGCGTGACGGGAGCGGCGCTTGCGTCGCTCACCGCAATCCCCGCCGGATTGGTGCTCATGAAGCGCGCCCGTCAGGCTCCGCTCTTCCTCTTCCGGCGTAAATCGGACACCCGCGTGCTCGACAGAATATTCGGCTGGTGGGGCCGGACGGTCTACCACCAACGGAAGTACGTGTTCGGAGCAACTGCCCTGATTGTGGTCGGCGCAGCCATCGGGACAAACATGGTACATATCCGGGAGGGCATGACCGCTAATATGCGGCCCGATAGTGAAGCGATCCGTGCCAATACGTTTCTCAACGAGAAGTTCAGCGGAACAACCACATTCGACATCATTATTGAAGGTCGGGAGCCGGATACCATCAAATCGCCCGAGTTGTTGCGCCGCGTCGATACCCTGCAGGCATACGCCGAACAACACCCCCTGATTGGAAATTCCACCAGCATTTCGGAGTACCTGAAGCGAATGAATAAAGTAATGAATGAGGATAAGGAGAGTTTCAACCGTGTCCCCGACACGCAGGAACTCATTGCGCAATATCTGTTGCTCTATTCGCTGTCGGGGGATCCGGACGACTTTGACGACGTCGTTGACTACGAATACCAGAAGGCCAACATACGCATCGACATGAAGTCCGACCTTGGCGAGGATATCGGGGCAGTCTTTTCCTACCTTCAGCCGCGCATCGGGGAGCTCATGGGCGATCTGCCGTTTACCACGACGCTCTCCGGTTCGGCGAAAATGACGATGCTTATCGTAAACAGCGTCATTCTTTCCCAGCTCGAGAGTTTCGTGGTGGCGATAGTTGCCGTCTTTATCATCACCGCCGCGATGTTTCGCTCCGTTCGTATCGGCCTCATAACGATTGCGCCCATCTCCGTCGCTTCACTCATCAATTTCGGGGCGATGGGTGTTACGGGCTTGCCGCTTCAGATCGGGACGACCTTCAGCGCCTGCGTGGGAATCGGGATAGGGATCGATTACACCATTCATTTCGTGGCCAAGTACCGCCTCATGATAGCGCGGGGCTACAAAGGCGCTGACGCCACCGTGGCGACGATGCGGACATCCGGGCGCGCGATTTTCTTTAACGCCGTCGTAGTCGCATTCGGCTTTCTCGTGCTTTTCTGGTCAAACTCGCCGCCGAATCGCAACCTCGGCATTCTCGTTTCGCTCAATATGGCCACAAGCTTTCTCGGAGCAATGTCATTGCTGCCTTGTGTTCTCAACTATATGAAGCCGGAATGGCTTCTCGGGCGCAGGGCTGAGGCTCCCGACCACTCGAGCGATTGAGCTCTTGCGGCGCGAAATCAGCCGACATCCTTTACGCAACGGAACCCGATGGCCGCGCCGTTTCCCGCCGGTCTGAAATACATCCGGTGAGTCGTACGCGCGCCGTCGGCGCTGTAGAACCATGACCCGCCGCGGATGACCTTGAATTCTCCGGTATCGGGCCCCGGAGGATTTTGTGATGGGCTGGCCCTATAGTAATCCTTGTTCCACCAGTCGAAGCACCATTCCCATACATTACCCGCCATGTCTTCGACACCGTAAACACTTCGGCCACCCGGAAAGCTTCCGACAGGTGAGGCCGTCTTGTACTTATCGTCAAGCACTGCATCGCTCCATTTGAACGCGCCGCTCTTGTCGGCCATGTTGGCGGAAGCAGCGGTGGGCGCAGCATTGCCCCATGGATACATCCGGCCATCGGTTCCGCGGGCCGCCTTTTCCCATTCGGCCTCCGTCGGGAGTCTCTTGCCGGCCCAAAGGGCGTAGGCGTTAGCATCATTCCAGCTCACGCACACGACGGGATAATTCGGCATTTGTTCCGCATCCGATTCGGGCTCATAGGGGCGCCGCCATGTAAGGACATCGGGGGAAGCAACCTTTTCGGCTTCGGTGATGTAGCCGGTGGCCTCGACGAATTCCTTGAACTGGGCATTCGTCACTTCATGCTTGTCGATGTAAAAACCAATAACACATACCGAATGAACCGGAGATTCGTCGGGGTAACCCGCCTCGGGAGGACTCCCCATGCTGAATGGTCCACCCGGGATGTAAAGCATGTCCTTAGGCGCTGCGGTGATCCTCTGCTTAGCCAGTGGCGCTGGGTCGGCCTTACACCCGGCTGTGCTCGGCGGGAGCGGGACGATGGGTGCGGCTGGCTCGACAGGCTCCGCCGGTTCGACGGGTTCTGCCGGAGCGGATTCCTCCGGGGCCGGTTCAACAGGCTTCTCAGCTACCTCCGGCGACTTGGGCTCCAGAACGCGCGCCTGCTCCACCTTCTGTTCTTCTTCGGCGGGTTTTCTGGAGAGCAAGAAGAAACCGATTACGAGAACAAGGAATAGTACGATTATAGCAAGCGTAAGTTGTTTCCCGTTCATGTTCGCATCCCCTATATTGGCCCAAGGGTTCCCGCAAGCACTTATATTATCCTGAAACGGTGGGAATCGCAAGAGCGACGCATGGCCTACTTGAATTGAGGACGCGCGCGCATTATGATACCTCATGCCTTTTTCGCTGCCGTACCGCTTCTTCAAACGGGAAAGAAGCCTATCCCACAATTATGTAGGTGCGAACTTATTCGCATATGCATGGCGAAAACGCGTGCGGTATCGATCCGCGAAGGAATGACGAAATGCTATCAGTCTATGTTGATATGACCGTGTGGAAAATCGCGCTTACGCAGGCCCTGACGCGGTTCTCCAAAAACGCCGTGTGGTCGCCCCTGTCGGCTGTGCGCATGGCTGAAGTGCCGGAGCCGGAACTGCCCGGGCCACAGTGGGTAAAGGTGCAGGTTCACTCGTGCGGACTCTGCGGCAGCGATATGCACATGCTCAAGCTCGATATCAATCCGCGCATCAGCATCGCGGCCATTCCCGGCATGGAACGCATTTTTCTCGGCCATGAGCTTAACGCAGAGGTGGTGGAAGTCGGAAAAGAAATCACCGATCTCAAGCCCGGTGATAAGGTAAGCTACCTCGGGTTTTTCCCAAACTGCAAGGCCGTTGGTCACGAGCCGTGTAAGCCATGCGCCGAAGGGAATTACACGCTGTGTCTCGCTCCGGACAAGGCAAAGCTTCCGTTGAACCGAGGCGGGGGATTTTCGGAGTTCATGATCGCTCACCGGTCGCAGTGGGTGAAGCTGCCGAACGATTTCACGGAAGACCAGGCCCTTCTGACCGAGCCGATTGCTGTTGCTGTTCACGCCTACTTGAAGTCTCCGCCCCGCTCCGGCGGCCGGGTGCTCATCATCGGAGCCGGAACGGTCGGCCTGAATATACTTCAGGTGACCAAGGCGCTCGAGCCGGCTGCAGTCGTCACCGTGCTGGCGCGCTATCCGGCGCAGCAGGAGATGGCTCTGCGCCTGGGCGCAGACGGCGTCATTCGCGGCGGCGACTGCGACAGCGCTGTCGCCGAGCAGACCGGCGGCCGCCTGTTCCGCGGAATGATGGGCAGCAAAATGATGCTTGGCGGGTATGATGTAATTCACGATACCGTCGGCTCGGGAAGCACCTTTCAGGATGCCCTGCGCTGGGTCAAAGGGCGGGGCGCAATCGTTTTAAGCGGCGTCCAGCTTGCGGCATCGAAGATAGATTTCACGCCGATATGGCATCAGGAGATTTGTGTCACCGGCATCAATTGCCACGGGCAGGAGCATTTCGGCGGCGCATCACGCACATCGTTCGATTGGGCCATCGAGCTGATTGCCGGAGGAAAACTGCAAACCGCGCCCCTCATCTCACACCATTTCCCGCTGCGCGAGCTGAGACGAGCCGTTGAACTCATGACCCAAAAGGGCAAGGAACCAACCTTCAAGATTGTCCTGGATGTTTCCTGAACTCGAGACAAGAAACCGGAGGCTATCTTATCAACCGCAGATTCACCCAAACTGACGCGGATTCTTGAACGCGAAACCAGAGACAAGAAACCAGAAACCATTTTGATCGACCACGGATGGGCACAGCGCGGCGGAGCCGCAACCAAAAAGCGTCATTGCGAGGAGCGCAGGGTCGCAGACCCAAGCGACGAAGCAATCTTTGGAATCACTTGAGATTGCTTCGCTCGGGCCTGCGGCCCTTCGCTCGCAATGACCGCCCATCGGAAAGCATGACAAAAATTAAAAATTTCGAGATTGAGTAGTACAGATGGGCACGGATTGAGAGGCCGGAAGTCGCAAGCGTATCTTCACTTAAAGATTGGTGCCGACAATCTCATTAAAAAGAGCTACCATGTTTCTCTCATACCATGTGTTCAGCCTGAAGCCCTCTATAAACCCGTTATGTCCCCCATGCTGATGAATCACAAGCTTTGTCAGGTGATTCAGCTCGAGCCGATGAAAATCCCCAGCAGGAATGATGGGGTCGTCTTCGGCGGTAATAATGGTGGTTGGAACGGGTATGGTCATGAGCGCGTCACTTTTAACTGAATAAGCCTGAAAATATTGGCGTGCATTTTCGTAGGGGCCGTATCGTTTTATCAGTTCCTCGGTTATGATGCGTATCCTATTGTTGTTAAGAATACGGCTAAAATCGTATTTTTCGGGGAAAAGGGATTGTTTTTTCAAAAGTGATTTGCGCCATTTTTTCAAGAAATAGGTGCGGATGATTCTATCGCCGTCAGCGGCGTCCGTTGATTTGTCCGGATCAAGGACGGGGCTGATGCTGATGATGTGCTTCAGGTTTTCAATATGGGTTGTCGCACATTGCCGGGCGATGCGAAGAGCAAAATTCCCCCCAAGGGAAAAACCGGCCAGAAAAACCGGGCGGCCTTTTTCAATGGATGCCGCCTGGCTGACGCACTCAAACACTTCATCTAACAGAGTAGCATAGAAAGGCCCCTCATTGAGATGTTGACTGTCACCGTGATCCCGGTAATTGAGTCTGAAAACGCTGTAACCATTCTGATACAGGTATTTGCCCGTGCTGGTGATGTATGCGGAACCCGAATCTCCCAGCCAGCCGTTTAAAAGAATCACAAGGCCTCTGGCTTTGGGGTGGGCAGAATAGTGGCCGATGAGGCGAACATGGTCACCCGTTTCAAGTATCATTTCCTGGGTGGCCGACAGCATAGGGTTTTTCCCCAGCTTGCGCAACTTGCTGCCGCCCAGAAAAGTCTGGAGGAAGCGATGTTTTAATGCAGGTGTCGGATGAAACTCTTCAGTTATTGACATACAGCGGTTCCCCCCAAAGAGGGTTTTATCGCGAGCTTTGAAGTCAGGGGGTCCGCCCCGCCCATCCTACGATATGGCATTCACTCGCTCCGGTTTTCGTCAGGTTGCGGCGATCAATAAATATCGGAATCTCAATGCCCCGGTGAAGAACATTATAACAAGATAAAGGTATTTCCACAAAAGCGTCTCCGGCGTGGGCTGGCTGTGTTTTCGCTCTGTGAAACAGAAATTCTTCGGATCGGAGGGTTCGATTTTCACTCTCTGAGAGCGATAATTGAAAGGCCAGATAGGTGGAAGTTACACTCATTAGGGCGAAAGGACATGGGCAAGGTTTAGCCAACATTCATCAGTTTACTTCAGAGATTGTTTCACGTCAATTCCGTCAGTTGCCAAAAATGTTGAAGGAATTTTGAAACCGCTTTCAGTTTTTCCCTCAATAGCTGAAAGGTGGCATGCTATAATATACTAGCCTGATAAAGGGAGAAAATAGAGATGACAATGCAATTCCGAAAGAAGCATAAAGAAATGAGTCGACGAGAGTTTGGACAGTTACTTGCCGCCGCCGCGGTGGCAGCCGCGTTGCCCAAACCTGACGAAAACGTCCAACAGACTCTCCCTGGGCCGGGACCGGAAGCAATCGCGTCCCTAGTAGGCATATCCAGAGTCTCGGAGGAAGCTACTCTAGCTGAGGCGGTTCGGATGGCCGCAGAATCAATCACCGATTTCTCATGGCTGTCGAAGGGTGACAGCGTCTTGATCAAGCCAACGCTCAACTCTGGGAATCCTTATCCGGCAACGACCAACCCAACGGGAATAGCGGCCATGGTAGCTCTCTTGAAGGAGAAGGGCGCAGGCCGGGTGATCCTGAGCGACATGTCGGGAATCGAATACGTGAAGCTCTCTCCGAATGGACTCGAGGGCAGTTCCCGACATCTGATGGAGAACTGCGGAATGGCCCAGACAGCTGTGGCCGCGGGTGCCGAGTTGTATTTTCCCGAGGAGGACGGGTGGGATGCATTCTTTGAAGACGGACCGGCATCGGGCTCACACTGGAAGGCCGGAATCATGATGCCGGAGATTCTCAAGAGAGTGGATCATCTGATCCTCATGCCTCGCTGTAGCCGTCATATCCTCTTGGGCAGCACGCTGGGAATGAAGGCAGCGGTAGGATATTGGCGCACGGACACGCGGCTCGAATACCATCACGATGCAGCGACACTACAGGAAAAGACCGCTGAAGCCAGCACCGTCTCCTCCCTTCGGGAAAGGCAGAGATTGGTGTTGACAGCAGCTACGCGAACCCTAGCCACGTTCGGGCCGGACAAGGGCTACGAGACGTGGCCGGAAAAAGGATTGGTCTTCGCCTCGGACTCCATTGTGGCTCACGACATGGTTTCGCTGGCGTGGTTGCTCGAAAACCGTAAACTTGCCCCCCTGCCTGAGAAAAAAGGCTCAAGCGACCCCTACACGTCCCAGGTCATCGTCGGCTTTGGCAACCGTCTTGTTGTCAAATGGCTAGGCGGCATCGGCCAGGCTCTCACGTCGGAGCGACTCATCCGCCACGACATCAATACGATTTGGGATGATCGCGTCCTCAATCGGGCTTACCACCTCTGGAACGGCGTACCCCGAGTGAACCTCATCAATGTAAATGACACGGTCCCCAATGACGTCAGGCAGAACCTTGCGAACATGGTGTCACTACCGGAGGCTTCGGGGTGAAATTCTGCCTTTTGCCCACTCGATGATCTCTTCGGCGGCAATATCATCCTTTTTTGGGTAACCTGTCTCCACCAATGGTACCAGTTATTAAGTTAGACCGAAAGCCGTGCCGTTTCAGTATGCCTCGAGGTTCTGCCCCCTGCTGCACTGCGATGGAGATTGGGGAAAAAACCTCGATTACCTCGACGAATTACCGAGGGCAAAGGTGGTCTTGCAGTTCGATGGGAGGACCGACATGTTCCGCGCAAAGGAGATCATCGGCGACCATTGCTGCATATTTGGAGATGTCCCGGCTTCGATGCTTGCGTTCGGCGGAAAGCAAGAGGTGAGCGACTATTGCAAGAAGCTTATTGATGTGGTCGGCAAGCGTGGCGGTTTTATTCTGGCTGCGGGCTGCGAGGTCGCTCCGAACACAAGGCCCCGAGAACGTCAAGGCAATGATCGATGCTGTGAAGCAGTTTGGGTACTACTCCTGAGTGTGTCGAAAAATGACGCCTGAGCACACGAATATCTTCCGGGATTGAAACGAATCCCCCCACTTTCCATGCCAGAGGGTTTAGTCCTTCTGCCTTTTGAGCGCGTGGTTTCCTCACCTTTTGCCTGACTTGCATCTTTCCGAATGGTGTAGCTTAGCAAACCTCTTTCCAAGTGCTGTTGCTCTGAAGAAGGGTACTTACAGGATATTGAGAAAGTATGAAGAGTCGAAAACGTATTCCTCACTCTCTGAGAGCGATATTTGAACGATCGGATGGACGAAACCTTTGCTTTCGGATGAATGGAAAAATGAAGGTTTGAACAACTTTCTCAGATTCCATTTCTTTGGCTTATGTTGCTGAATGGATATCGGCCATTGGGAAATTATTAAGCCTTTCTGATCATTTGTCCAGAGAGCATTATTATAGTCAGATGTATTACTGGGATACTCCTCTGAAGAAAGACAGATGGGTCGACCAAGGTTCCATCTCGCATTCGACAACAAAATCCTTTTTCCATTGATCAAATCCGCCCCATTTCCCCTCCCTTATATACCAGAGATCGGGATCAATACGCATTCTGTCGGCCGGCACCATTCCCTTGAGATACCTCTTTTCATCGCAAGGATTGAAAATATTGAGCACAAAAGCATTCTCTGCGGGTAAGACGTGCAAATGAATGTCTTCGCTTATTCCAAGAAATATCCCCCTCTTAAAAAAGCGCTCAAGGCGCCGATATGTCTTCATCGCATCAATCTGAGCTCGAGATACGACGGCCCTTTCGTGGGTACCACCGATTCCAAGATGCCGACAAGTCGACGCATACCACCAGAATACAATACAATTCATATTATCGGTCCGCAGATCAATATGCAGATAGAGTGGGATATTACAGGCCATGTTGTAGTAATAAAGCGCTTTAGCGCGCCCACTCTCCAAATCCTCGAATGGATCCCACATTAATTCGAAACCCCAGTTTTCATCGAAACTATTCTTGAGGCCATATTTGTAATAAATGGGAGTCATCCGATAGGGAGATCCACCAGCCAGGCAATCATGTAATTCTATGAGAACTTTGGGATATTTTTGATGAATCTGCTCTACGATATGAAGATTTGCTCGAATATGATCTTCGAACCGGTAGGGTACGGGATGACCATGGTTAGGATTCCAACAGCCATCATTCCACGCATTCCCGTCAAGCATGAGAAATCTCACGCCGTCTTCACAGCACTTCAACAGGCGTTTTTCGAGTTCCTCCAGGTATTGGGTCGAGCCCAGACACACAGACCTCTCCAAAGGGCTTCCGTCTTTATCCAGCCTCCGTGACTCGATGGGCCAGTCTTCAAAACTTGTGTAGTCCTCGGTGGCAACATAATGGGAGAGCCATGTGGCAAGGGCACAATGAAGAGAGAGGCTCAGCCCATAATCCGACTCGATTGTTTTAACAAAATCCTTTTGCGCGCCGAGGCGATCCGCCGCCCAAATGCAGGAACCAAACCGGGTATCCCAACCAGGATCCAAATACAACGCTTCGCAGCCAAATTCGCGAGCCTTCTCCGCTTCGGCCAATATCATGCGCTTCGTATAAGAATGCGCCCGCACAGAAGATCGTGACCGGGCAGGAATACCAGGCGTGGATACTCCGGCAAACTCGGGATTGTCATAAAGCTCATTCCAATGAACGGGCGGATTATATCTTTCGGGAAACCGGCAGCCGAATTCATCAAGCATCGACCTGTACGCATAGAGCGCGTCGTTGTAGTCGCCCTTGATTGGTTGGTAGCGCATAATGCCGAGATCCACAGATTCTCCGGGATCAACCCGACTGAGAGCCGACGGCTCCCCCATTACGGTGCATGCTCCCCCAAACCTCAGCGATATGCTTTCATCAGACAGCATGCTGGAAAGGACACTGAAGCGCATATTCTCCTGATTGAATGAAAACAGGCACAGGACATACTTCTCATGAAGCCACGCCCACCCCTCTGAGTAACGGTGTCGGGAAGGCATTTGTTCGAAAAAGAGGACGTCCCGCATACGCTTCTCAAAGCCTGAGTTTGTTAAGAGTTCTTTCATCGAATACTCGTTAATGCGACCTCGCGGATCGGTCGGGCAACGTCGGAAGGGAATGGCAATAAGCGTGTCGCTTGTAAATGGTATCTCCGGTTTTCCCGTAATATCCGAGACCACCACTTGAAAGCCGGTTTCAATGCCTTCCAATCTGATCCGAGCATTGGAATCATTAGAAAACAATATTCGCTCCTCCATAAAACCTCGATCCTGCGGCAAAGTAAATGTCTGATTCAATCTCAGCCCCGCCAACTTGCCTTGGACATGGATGGTATCTTCCTCCTGGCTCAGGCTCGAGGCTTCTATCTTTTCATATCGCATAGTCCCCATATCGCATTTCTCAGAGGCACGATAGACATAGGGCGCGCTACACCATTCGAAATCCATAACCCTATCATAAAGATTGACGATTATTTCAGAGCTTTCTTTCGTTACTTTCAGCGTGTAGGCCTCATTGGACAGCTCACATCTCATCTCGTTTCGGCTCCTTCTCTCTCTCTTACGGGAGAGAAACCATATTCGTTCGGATTCGTGCCTGCAATGATCCGGATTAGGTGCATAAGAGCTTATCAGAAAGCAACTCGAATTTCACGCCGAAAGCCTTCTGTTGGACAGTGTTCGGTTTCTCCAGAGGAAGCAAATATTCTTTGATCTCGGAGACGCTGATTCTGGAAATTGTAAGACGAAAAATTGTGCAGATTCGAAAACGGACTCTTCACTCTCTCAGGGCGATATTTGAACGATGGGATGGGCGAAAGTTACGCTTTCGGGCAACCGGGAAAGTCAAGGTTTGAACATTAGCGGGCCCTGGTGCTTTGTCAGAAGCCGACACGGAAAGCTCTTACAATTTCATTTTCTCAACGCTTCCCATTAGGCTTCCAAGTTCGAACCAGAACCGAGACGAGCTGATGTTCATCCCGAAAACGTCTATCTGGATCAACTCGAAGACAACTCCCCCTATGGCAGCCGTATCGAGATACGCATATTTCGTGACGACGCTCCCCACCTTCCTGCCGCTATGAACAACCCCCGTCTGAAGCACTCCGACGCCCAGCTCTTTATATGCGCTAATCCGTGTCTCGATATTATTGACATATCCCCCCACATGGTGAACTCCTTCCCCACGCTTCTCAATGTGGTCGAGGCAGATGTCTCTGTCTCCGCCCTTGACCTCGATCAACTGGTATTCCATCTTGCCGGAAAAGGTCGAGGCGGTTTCATACTCTGTGTTGATCCTTTTCTCGCCCCGGAGGTAGTTTTCCCCCGCAGGCACTCTGGATTTGAACCAGGGCCCCATCTGAAAGGTGTCGGAGTAATACTTGACTGCCTTCTCAATATTCTCAACGACGATTCCCATATGTCTGATCTTCGGGAGCCTGAGAATTCTTGCCAGCCCCCCATTTTTCTCGACCATAACAATCCCTCGCTTAAGGCGGATGACTCAAAATGCGTGACGGAGTCGAAGTTGATTTGCATCATTATACGAGAAAAAAGATGTGGCTTTACAGGAAAGGCCAGTCGAAAGAGGTGAAGGTCTCGACATGCGTATGCATATTTCACGACTCGGCTTCCGCTACACTTTCAATATATGCCGATTTTCCTTTGCAAAACCAGGTGTTAGGGGTAAGGGTTCATGACTGGTATTCCCACGCGGAAAGGATTATGATAGACTAATAACAGGGCAGTCTTGTACGTGAGGTTTTCTTACGAAACACAATGCAAGGAGGCGAGTCTGTATGAGATCCAAAAAAGAACTGAGTGACATGGACCGCAAATATGTGTTACACCCAACCAGCCAGCTCAAGGAGGTACAAAAAAAAGGACCTCGCATCATCGTTGAGGGCAACGGCGCACGCATCAAGGATATAGATGGAAAGGAATATATCGATGCATTCTCGACCCTGTGGAATGTTGTGATAGGGCACGGTCAGAAGGCTGTCGTCGATGCCATCGTCGAACAGATGAACAAACTCGAATACTTCTCGAGTTTCTTCGGCTTCTCGAACCCACCGGCCATCGAGCTTGCGGCCAAGGTGATCAGCTTAATGCCGAAGGAATGGAACATGGGCCATGTCACATTCACCTGCGGCGGCTCGGAGACGAACGATACCAACATGAAGATCGCGCGCCTGTACTGGTCGCTCAAGGGAAAGGAAGAAAAGAAGAAGATTATTTCGCGCAATTATGCCTTTCACGGCGTCAGCCTCGGTTCCATGTATGCGACGGGAATCACGTTCTTCCATCATGGGTTTGGACCGGTTCCGCCCGATTTCGTATACATCATGCCGCCATATTGCTACCGCTGCGAGCTCGGCCTCACATATCCGGAATGTAACGTCGCATGCGCCGATCAGCTCGAAGAGGCCATCGTGCGGGAAGGACCAGACACCGTCGCAGCTTTTATCGGCGAGCCGGTCATGGGCACCGGCGGTGTGATATGTCCTCCCGATGAATACTGGCCGAAGATACGGGCCATATGCGACAAGCACGAGGTGCTGTTTATTGCCGACGAGGTCATCACGGGATTTGGGCGAACCGGCAAGTTGTTCGGTTGCTTTAACTGGAATCTGCGTCCCGACCTCATTTCCATAGCCAAGGGAATCAGCAGTGGTTACTTCCCCCTCGGGGCGGCCGTCGTAAACAACGAGATTTTCGATACGCTCGTCAACGAATTGCCCGACTATCTGCCATTCTTGCACGGGTACACCTACCAGAATCATCCCGCGGGCTGCGCGGCCGGCCTCGCGAATCTGAAAATTCTTGAGGAACAGAAACTCGTCGAGAACGCCGCCGCGATGGGCAGCTATCTGGCAGACCGCCTTAAGGGGTTGTATGACCACAAGTCGGTGGGCGATATCCGTGTGAAAGGACTAATGGCGGCAGTCGAGATCGTGAAGAATAAGGAAACAAGAGAACAGATAGGCGAGCTGCCGATGGAGAGCACTCATCGGCTTGAAGAACTCACATGGGAAAGGGGAGTGTTTGCAAGAGCGATGTTCGAAACCATCGCGGTCGCGCCGCCGCTGATTATAACAAGGGAAGAAATAGATATCATCGTCGACGCCATCGACTCCTCAATTGTCCAGATGGAAAAGGAAATGCTCTAGGCATAAGCCGAAGCTCAAACCTCAAGCGGGGGCGGAACTCAGACCGTCCCCCGCTTTTTCTCATTCTGCGAAACGGTTCGTGATATCTGCCAAGAATCCCTTCATCCGCGCTGTATCTGTCCTACGGCTGTGATTTGAAGGGCGCAGCATGCTGCGCCCTTACAAGAAGCGCCAGGCAAAATGCTGCCTTGACGCATGCAAAGTTGAGATGCTATCATAAAAGTCGTTGTTTTGAAGTTGAGGATTGACGGGGTGTGGCTTATTGAATTTGCTTGACAGGATTGGGCGTGAGCGGCTGGTTTTCGGGCATCGAGGGGTTCCGCGCGAGGCGCCGGAGAACACGCTCGCAAGCTTTCAGCGCGCGCTCGAGCTTGGTCTGGACGGAGTGGAACTCGACGCGCGCCTGTGTCGTTCTGGCGACCTCATTGTGTTCCATGATGATACGGTGGACAAGCTCACTGACGGTCGCGGCTCGATATGCGACCTCGGATTCGAGGAACTGCGGGCGCTCGATGCGGGTGTTCGGTTCGGGGGGAAATTCAAGAGTGAGAAGATACCCACGCTCGAGGAAGTTCTCGATGTGCTCGGCGGAAAGATGCTCGTCAATATCGAGTTGAAAACGGATTCGGCCCGGGATGGAGGCCTCGCCTACAAGGTTGTGATGCTCGTTGAAGAAATGAACCTTCTCTCCTCGGTCATCCTCTCCTCGTTCAATCCAATCTCAATCCGGCGCGCCAAGAAGCTGAATCCAAAGGTCGTGACAACGCTCCTTTACGCCGATGACCAGCCAATTCATTTGAGGCGGGCGTGGGCGTCGTATATTCTCAAGCTGGAGGGCGTGCACCCGCGGTACCCAATGGTGAACGACTCGTTGATGAAGAGAGCACGAGCTAAAGGATGGTTTGTCGGCACGTGGACCGTGGATGATGCCTCAATAGCTGAACGGCTTTTTCAACTCGGGGTCGGCATCGTGATAAGCAATCGTCCGCGTGAGATTCGGAAGGACTTGGGACTGACTTAGCGTCGCGTAGCCGCAACGGAAGAAGAAGGAGAGGAAGAGGGAACGCCGATCAACGCCGATTGCTGTGGCGCGGCATAGCCGCAACCAAAAACCGAAGAAACTTTGGGAACACGAATCCCGCGAAGCGCGGGACGAATTGCGACGAATGATACGAATGAACGTTCCTTTTTGTTATTCCCGCGGAGGCGGGAATCCATTTCAAAAGAACGGGTGAGGATTATCATGAATTTCGCAGGGGCGCAGCATGCTGCGCCCGCACAGGGAACGGAGAAAACATAGAGTGGCAGTTCAACGGTCAACAGTAAGCATCGTACGGGTGAAAGACGGCGTGCACGAGGCGGTTCGGGAGGCCATGCGGCTCGCTCGCTGGCAGGAGTTTATCACGCGCGGCGCCGATGTCTCGCTGAAGGTGAACCTGGGGTTTGACCTGTTTCTCCCCGGCGCCGTCACCGGCCCATGGGTCGTCGAGGGCGTGATACAGACCATACGAGATTATGTCGGCAAGATATACGTTGTGGAGTCGGATCAGGTGGTTGTCAACGTGGAGAAAGCGCTCAGACAAACGCGCATAGACAAAGTGTGCGAGCGCTACGGCGCGCAGTGGGTGAACATGACGAACAGCCCCGCCCGCATTGTTCCCCTGCCACGCGGGATGGCGTTCCGTGAAATCCGCGTGCCGGAAATCCTTCTGAGAACCGAGATGATAACGATTCCCGCTATCAAGACGCACAACAAGACCACGATAACCGGCGCAATCAAGAATCAGTGGGGATGCCTCCCGAAACTGAGACACAATTATCATCTCGTGCTGAACGATGCGCTTGCCGACATCAACACGGCTGCCACTCCGCGCTTTGCGGTGATGGATGCCACCGTCGGCCTCGAGGGCGACAGCCCCAAGTCGGGCGAGCCGAGGGTCGTGGATAGGGTTTTGGCCTCCGGCGATTTCGTCGCGTTGGATACGGTTGTGGCCAAGATTCTGGGTTTCGAGCCGGCCGAAATCCAGCACATCCAGAATTGCCATTCGCTCGAACTTGGCATCGGACGTCTTGATAATATTGATGTCGTCGGCGATGATACTTTGGACCTGAATCTGCGTTTCAAGCCCGCGCAACACAATCTTGTCTCGTGGGTCGAGCTTGCCCTTAGAAAATCGTTCGTGAAGTGGCTGTTCTTTGACACCCCGATTTTTAACCTCTGCTGCTGGGGCGCACGGCTTTGGTACTACGGCTGGTATTACCTCGTTCGGGGCAGGAAAATGCGAGATGATATCATCAAGAATACGCGCTACGGCGCGCAGTGGCGGTGAGAAAGAGCGGTGACGAATTGAATATCGCCGTCGTCGGCGGTGGCATCTCAGGATTGAGCGCCGCCTATTTTCTTTTGAAGAAGGGGCACAATGTGTGCCTTTTCGAGCGCGACCCGACATTGGGCGGGCTGGCCGCGTCCTTCGAGTTCGGCGGCAGTTTCATAGAAAAATACTATCATTTCATTTGTCTTGGCGACCAGGATTTGATTGACCTTTGCGAAGAGGTCGGACTCGGCCCTAAGCTGAGTTGGCGCAGCACGAAAATGAGTTTCCTGTACGACGGGAAACTCTATCCGTTCGGAACACCCCTCGACCTGTTGTTTTTCAGGCCTGTCAGCCTCCTGGGGAGAATCCGGTTCGGGTTCAATATCATATATGCCCGCTCGCTGACATACTGGCAGGCGCTCGAGAACGAGTCTGCGCGCGCATGGCTCACGCGCCACATCGGTAAGCAAGCGTATGAAGTCATCTGGGAACCGCTGTTGAAGATCAAGTTCGGTGAGTATGCCGACGAGGTAGCGGCGTCATGGATGTGGCACCGCATCCACCGTGTGGCGAAATCGAGGAAAGGATTCCTCGCCCGCGAAATGCTCGGCTATCTGGTTGGTGGGTCAAAAATGCTCTTTGATACGCTGGCTGACCGGGTCCGCGGGCTTGGCGGAGAGATAAGGATGTCATCTCCCGTGACTTCTGTCGTCCTGAAGGACGGCGCCGTCACTGGAGTCAGGTGCAATAACGAAGATATCGACTTCGATTGCGTCGTTTCGACGGTCGCTCTCCCGCTCTTGTGCCGCATGCTGCCGAAAGAGTGTGCGGACTATCGGGCACAACTCGCGCGGGTGAAATTCATTGGCGTAGTCTGCATGATCTTGAAGCTGTCGAGGACGCTCACCGACAGCTTCTGGGTGAATATCAATGACCCGCGCATCTCGTTCAACGGCATCATCGAATACACCAACCTTAATCCTCGTCCGGACTTGAACGGGAGCAAGATAGCGTACATACCGTTTTATCTGATGACGACGAACAAGAGGTACGCGTATAAGGACGATGACCTTCTGCAGGAATATGCCGCGGCGCTCCGGCTGGTGTCGGCGGACTTCAGCCCGGCCTGGATACAGGACTGGCACGTGTTCCGTGACCCCTATGCTCAGGCGATTTGCACGGCCAACTTCTCTCAGATCGTTCCCTCACAGAAGGCGCCGGTCAAAGGGCTTTATTTGATTGACTCGACGCAGCTCTACCCTTCAGACCGCACGATCAGCGGCATGATAGGACTCGCGAAGAAACTCGCCGGTGTTGTTCAAGAGGAGTGAGAATGGTTCCGGAAGGCGGCCCACATCATCTCAGCAACCTCGTGGCGATTTATCGGGAGCGATTTGATGAACGCGCCCTGATGCAGAAAAACCGTGTGTGGAAGGTAATCTGCGAGGTTTCCCTCCAGCGATACATCGGGCCGGCCGACGCCGTTCTCGACCTGGGGGCAGGCACGTGCGAGTTTATTAACAACATCACATGCGGCAAGAAATACGCCGTTGACATCAATCCCGATACCGAACGATTTGCGGCGAGAGACGTTGTCGTACTCCGGCCCGAGAAGCAAAACTCAATCGAGCTGGAAGATGGCACAGTCAACGTCGTGTTCGCGTCCAACTTCTTCGAGCATCTTCCCACGCGCCAGTCCGTCATTGACACACTTCGCGAAGTAAGGCGAGTGCTCGCTCCCGGCGGCAAGCTCATTATTGTCGGGCCAAATGTGAAGTACCTTTACATGGAGTATTGGGATTACTTCGACCATCAGCTTGCGCTCAGCGAGAAGAGCATGCATGAGGCCATCATCACATGCGGATTCGAGGTTGAGACCCTAAAGGCGCGCTTCCTGCCGTACACCTTCCGCAGCCGATATCCCAAGGGCAGATTCTTCGTGAAGACCTACCTGAAGTTGCCGATACTCCACCGCGTCCTTGGCAAGCAGATGCTCATAGTTGCGAGAAAGCGATGAGGCGCGGGAAGGAAGGGACAGAGAATGTGTCCCACGGCAATGGGTACAACCGGCTGTAGATGCGAATTCATTCGCATGGCGAAAAGAGGCCGAAAAAACCATGCGAATGAATTCGCACCTACAGAGAGATATCCTCAATCGTCAACCTCAAGGCGGATTCTCTGTCGCTTCACCTACTGAGAACCGTCGCTCCAGGGTTCTATGATGACCTTCATGCCCTGGGTCGCCCCAACGATTTCGGAAAGGGCGCCGAGGTTAACCGCGAGCTCCACAAAACCTCTGTTACTCAAGAAAAGAGGCGCGCCGGCCTCAACATCGCTGTAGGTCTGCACGAATTGGGCCTTGAATTCCTTGCCGTTTACTGTCACCCGTGCGCACGAACCGAGATGCAACCCCATCTCCCGGACGGTTCCCACCGGAATATTGGTTATGAGATTTCCGTAGTCATCAACGTGGAGGATGTCTCCCACCGCCCTTTCTTCGCTCAATGTCGCCCGCGGCGATGTCAGCTCAGCCATACCGGCGAGTTTCGGGCCGACGAGTTCGAAGGGCGTACCCGCCGCGAGATGCCCTGCAACCGGCCCGAATATGTCACGCCCATGAAACGTGCTCGATATTTCCCCCGGGTGCATGAGAGCCGTATTCGATAGTTCTCGCACCTCGACAATGCCTGCCTCTTCCGATGCCGGCCACATGACTCCATTATCCGGCCCGATAAATATCTTGCCTTGCTTTGTCTTGACCGCAATCCCCTTGCGGTGTGAGCCGACACCGGGGTCGACAATTGCAACAAATATCGTATTGTCAGGATACTCGCGAGCAGCCTCCGCAAGGGTATATGCACCCTCTGCAATGTCGAACTCACGTATCTGATTGGTGATACAGTCAATGCGTGCCGACGGGTTGGCGCTGTAAATCGCGCCCTTCAATGCGCCCGTATAGTGGTCTTTGTCGCCGAAATCGGTCAGCAGCACAATAAGCGGCTGCGCGCTCGCGCGACGGCTCTCCACGGTGCTGCACGCCAGAACCAGGAAAGCAAAAGAAAGTGCCACTATCTTGTGCGCGATGTTTCCACGCATGGTGTCGCAGTCTCCCAGATAAACCCTCGCCTGCCGGTCGAAATCCATGCTACAGCAGCTTAAAATCCATGTCAAGGCAGGCAGAGGCGCGGTTTACAAATACGGCAGTTTCTGCTACCATTCATTGTGATGTTTCGTGTAGGGGAGCTGCCGGCAATGGCAACCTTGCGTGAGCGATTCCTGGGCTCGATACTGGGGTGCGCGGTAGGTGATGCGCTTGGAGCGCCGTTCGAGGGGTCGTCTTCCTCGGCCGTCCGAAGCCGGTGGGGGAGGCATGTTCGATTTCATCCAATCCCCGGCTATCCTCTCGGGCAATACACCGACGACACCCAACTAACCCTTGCCATGATGCGCAGCATCTGCCGGATGCAAAGGGTGGACGGCGCTGATATCGCCAACGAATTCATACGACTCTGGCAGACGGACGAGATCGTAGGAGCTGGAGCAAGCTGCACTGACGCCGTGTACGCGATGATGGACAACGGGAAGAGCTGGGAAGAGGCGGGAACGGCGGAAGGACGCGCGGGCAACGGCAGCGCCATGCGCGCGGCTCCCGTCGGGTTATGGAATTATGCGCATCCGGAACTGATCGAGCAGGATGCGGTCACATCGAGCATCATCACGCATCGGGACTCTCGTTCGATTGCCGGTGCGATAGCCGTAGCCAAGGCGGTTCAGTTGTGCGTGAACGCGGATAGACTCGACCCGCCTGCGTTCATCGAGGAGGTCTCTCACGCTGTCCGAAAAACCAGTGAGCCTTTCGCTCGATGGATTTCTCAGCTCAGCCAATTGCTCGGCACGGGGCCGTCGGAGGCGCTTCCTCATATTTACGGCGCCGGGAATCCGGATTTCGGTCCGCGGCAGCCGGGATGGATAACCGCCTACGTTGTTCCCACTGTCCTGGGCGCCTTGTATTTCTTCTTGCGGACACCGCATGATTTCATCGAAAGCATCACCGAAGCAATCGGCGCCGGCGGCGACACCGATACGATTGGCGCAATCACGGGCGCAATCAGCGGGGCTTTCAACGGAACTTCCTCCGTTCCGGCTGCGCTCATAGCGGACCTCAAAGATTCAAGCAATATCATCGCGCTGACCGAGCAATTTTATCGGGTTGCAGCCTCACGGCAGCCGCGGTGAAATGTATACCCTTCGATTTGTTGACATCGGGATGCGTAGAAAACCATAGGATATTCGCAGTGGAGCACTCCGGTTCAATCTCACTTGCTGGAAGCGATTGGCGGCTGGGATACAAGAAAATTTATGGTAGCTCTTCCTCAGGGACCATCGCGGAAATCGAGAAGATGACCGGATGGGTCAACGCGACCGTGCCGGGCAATGTGAGGGCCGACTTGATGGCGGCGGGCAGGTTGCCCGACCTGTTTGTGGGTCTGAAGAACCAGAATACCGAATGGGTGAACGACTGCGTCTGGTGGTATGAGAAGAGGTTCGGCTCACCGGTAAAGAAGTGCAAGCGCTACTTCATCGAGCTTCGCGGCATCGACTATATCAGTCAGGTATTCTTTAACCGACGCAAGCTCGGCGAGAATGAAGGGATGTTCACCCGCCACCTCTACGATGTCTCCTCAATCATTTCGAGCGACAACGTCTTGAACGTGCGCGTGATGGGGTCGGCCTTTTTGCCGAAGCCGGCGCTGACACCCTTGCAGCGCATCTGGGAAAAAGTCGGCGCTCCGTTGCAGGATGGCACGGAGGTGTTTCCGGAGCGGACCTCGACGCTCAAGTGCCAGATGGGCTTCGGATGGGATTTCGCGCCTGATATAAGGACAATGGGCATCTGGGACGAAGTCAACCTCATCGGGAGCGGAAAGGTATTCATAGGGCGCGTTCAGGTGAAGGCATCCGTGTTCCGGGAGCTTGACAGCGCAAGAGTGCAGGTCACGCTTTACCTGAATTCGCTCGTCGCAGGTCCGTTGAAAATCACCTTTCGATTGCGCCCGGCCAATTTCAAGGGGCCGTCCCATACATTCAATTTTAACGCCTTCATAAAGAAGGGAATGGAGACAATTGAGCGGAGTATCGTTGTGGAGAAACCGCGTCTGTGGAATCCTTGGGACAAGGGCGAGCCGTGCCTGTATGAGTTGCGCATACGACTGCATGATGATGATGGGCTCAGCGACGAGGTCACCGGCCTTGTCGGTTTCCGAGACATACAACTTGCGCCGAATCCGGGCAGTGCGGCGCGGAAATCCCATTGGACGTTCCTGATAAATGGCGAGCGCGAATTTATCAGAGGGGCCAACTGGGTTCCGGCTGACGCGCTGATGGGACGGTTGCGCGAACAAGATTATGAGGATCTCATTCGACTCGCCAAGGAAGCCCACATTAATCTGTTCAGAGTATGGGGAGGCGGATTGCGCGAAAAGAGGCATTTCTACGAAATTTGCTCGCGGCAGGGAATCCTGGTGTGGCAGGAATTCCCGTTCTCATGCGTTTTCCTCGGCCGCTTCCCCACGAACGAGCCTTTCCTCCGGCTGGCCGAGAAAGAGGTTGCCTCCATTGTCAAAGCGATCGCCAACTATCCCTGCGTCGCCCTCTACTGCGGCGGCAATGAGTTCAGCCCGACGAGAAACTCGAAGCTGCTCACGAGAGTGGCGCAGGCAGTCAGAAGCGTCGACGGTGACCGGCCATTTCTTCCCGCCTCACCCGCGCGAGGGGACAGGCACAATTGGTTTGTATGGCACGGATTCGCAAACATACGCGAGTATCGTGAGGACGATTGCCAGTTTGCGAGCGAGTTCGGGCTGCAAGCGCCTCCCGCTCCGGACTCACTCAAACGATTTCTGAGCGAATCCGCCTTGTGGCCGGTGGGGGAGGAATGGGAGTATCACAAGGCTGACACAAAGAAGCTCGAACGCTACGTAGGGCCGATGACGGGCTTCGCCCGGCTCGAGCAGTTTGTCGAGGCAGCCCAGAAGGTCCAGGCGTTCGCTCTTCAGACGGCGATCGAGCACTACCGAAGGCGGAAGTACGCGTGCAGCGGGACCATCTTCTGGCAATTCAATGACCCGTGGCCCGCCATCAGTTGGAGCGTCATCGACTATTACCGAACGCCAAAACTTGCCTACCACAGGTTGAAGGAACTCTACAACCCCGTCCTCATTAGCCTCAAATACGAGCTGAAGCAGCACATGCCGGGCGAGATGGTTCCTATCGAGGTCTGGGTCGTCAATGATTTGTCCCGCGAACTCGCCGACTGCAAGCTGGAAATCTCTATGGAGAGCCAAGACGAGAAATTCATGAACCTCAACTTTGACATCGGAACGGTGCCGCCGGATTCGTCACAGGCGTTTTTTCAGTTCGTCCTGAGGTTGCCCGACCGTCCTCAATGGCTGCTGCGAGCGAAGATGCGTTCGGGCGCCGAAACTATCAGCAGTAACACGTATGACCTGAATGTGTACGATGTGGGTGAAGCGACCTCGTGGAACCGAATCTACGATCGGGCTACCAGATGGGTGATGTCGTGACGGAGACGGGATTGGAGGCGGATATTGCGCCTGAGCCTTGAGCGCCCCTGCACCACGCTTGTCTTCCTCGCGATTCTCTGCACGATTTTCTTCTCGAATATCCTCTTTTCCGGCTTCGAAAAAATAGTCGCGGGCCACGACATCGTCGTCCATCACTACTATGCGCGCGTGTTCGCCCGCGAATCACTCCTCAAGGGGCTCCTGCCCAAATGGAACCCATATGAGTATGCAGGCATGCCGTTCGCTGCCGACCCGGGCAACTGCGTCTTCTACCCGCTCAACAAGCTCTTCCTCGTAATGCCAGTCGCGAAGGCCATTGGTCTGAATATGGTATTTCATGTCCTCCTTGCAGGCGCGGGCATGCTCTTGCTGGCACGGTCATTGGGAATGCAGCGTACCGGCGGCCTTATTGCCGCTGTCACATTTATGTTCAGCGGATATTTCATCGACAGAATCTCCGTCGGGCAAGAGACTCTCGTCATGTGCTCCGCCTATGTGCCGTGGATATTCTTCTGTTACGAGAAAGGGCGCGACAATGGATTGATTTGGTCTCTGCTGGGCGGAGTGCTCGTCGGGCTGCAAATACTCACCGGCGCTTTCCACCTGGTCCTTTGCACCGCGATCTTCGTGTTTGTATATTGCATTGCCAGGACTCTGCAAGGAAGCTCGGGAACGCGATTGAAGGCGCTATTGGATGGAATGTGCTGCTTGCTCGTGATGGGCGGCGTGGGCGTCGCGCTCTCGGCTGTCCAGACGATTCCCTCAATCGAGTTGATCCTTAACGGCGTGCGGGCGCAGGCGCCATCCGAATTCGTCAGCGCGTTCTCATTCCCACCGAAAAATTTCATCCATTTCCTGCTGCCGCATCTGAATGTCGGCGCCGCGAGAAGCACCGTGGAGTATGCCTGCTATGTCGGAGTTCTTCCTCTCGCGCTTGCGCTGAGTGGACTAGCTTCCCTCAAGGAACCACAAGAACGCGCAATGGCTGCGGTCGCTATCGTCGCTCTCGCTGTGATGCTTGGGGCCTGCACGCCGCTTTTCTCTGTGCTTCTGAGGATAGCGCCGGGTCTCAACCTGTTCCGGATTCATGTCACGGCGGTGGTCGGAATCCTGATGGTCTCTGCCGTGCTTGCCGGATTCGCATGGGAGAGGATTTTCTACGCTCCGGCAGCCGAGTCCCGGAAGATGCGCGGGCGAATGGCATGTATCACCGGCGCGTTTTTCATTGTGATTGCCGTCGCGGCGGTTCTCTATTGGTCGGGCAAGCTCATGCTGACCGTCGATTCGCCCGCGCCGAGTGCGCCCTTTGGATTTTTTGTTGCTAAAAGGGCCTCGATAAGCTCACTGTGGCATCCAATGGCCTTCTTGCCGATAGCTGCGGTCTGCGTCACGTTTGTGGCGTCGTTGCTGCTCCGGAGCACGTGCGACACCGGCATGAAATACATGCTTATAGGACTGACCATTGCCGACCTGTACGTCATGAGCACGGGACGGATACGAATGATGGATGTGGATTACTTGACCCGTGACGACAAACTCATTCAGTCCGTCAAGAGCGACCCGGCAGATGAGCCGTTCAGGGTTTGGTTTCCACAAGACATCTTTTTCGGCAGTCGCGCAAAGCTCTTCGGATTGTTCGACGTGAACGGTCACAATGCGCTCGGCATCAGAGTCTTCGAGGAATACCTGACGGCATTGACGGGCATAAGACCCGTGCGAAAGCCCCCCGATTACGAAATGGACGAGCGGATATTCATGGAAGAGTCTTTCTTCGTCAATAACATTCTCAACGTCAAGTACTTTTCGATTCAACGCGGAAGCGATGACCTCGCGTTCTATCGGGCAGATTCATTTTTCCCACGCGCGTTCTATGTGTCCGATTATATCCTTGGGTCGCCGGAGGAGTTCCTTGCATCGGGCATAGACCCTGAGGCCATGGTAATGCTGCACGAACAACCGCCCGTTGCGCCGGAACCGCCAGGGGTCCACAGCTTGGATGCAGCTCGCGTTGCGATCACGGCCTATCGTAACGATGAGATTGAATTATCGGTCGTTGCCCCTTCTGATGGGTTCGTCGTGCTGAGTGAAGTGTACTATCCCGGATGGCAGGCGGAAGTGGACGGAGCCCCGACACCGGTACTTCGAGGCGATTTCCTGCTCAGGGTAGTGCCAATGACACAGGGAGTGCACAGAGTGAAGTTGTTCTTCGCACCGCGCTCGCTCTTCGTCGGCATAGTCATCAGCTCTTTGACGCTCATCTCAGTCGCGCTTGCATTGCTCTATCTTCGTCTCAGCTTGAAGCGACGCCCGCCGGCTGCGGCGCATGAATTTTCTCACTACTTCGAAGATGATGCCACCAACGCACAACGCTAGGGTCGCCAAGCTTACCCACGCTGCCCGCCGAAAAGAGTCGCTATCATAGGAGAACTCGATGGAATTGTTCCCTTTTTGAACTCGAACCGCTCGCACCGTGCAGTTCGCCCGCAGCACGTTTGTTTCGACCCTATTCACAGTTGCCCGCCACTTGGGATAATACGCATCGCACAAGACCGCATATCCATCGAGAGGCGCCTCGAGGGAGAGGGAAATCGAATGAGGCGAATACGACAGGATGCGCACAGGATTGCTTGTTTCGTCACGAACCGGCGGCTGACCCGGTAGGGCGGCCTCCGGCACATCCATCGTCCGAAAGCTGAAACCCGATGGGAACGCGACCTCGAATCCCCCGACTCCCGCCTGAGGATTGAGCGAGCCGGGTCCTCCTCGGTCAACCAAAACGACAGCCTCATGCGGATTGAACAATTCGGAGGCCATCACGGCAAGCGCGTCGCCCTCGGTACGAACCACAAGCGCATCGGGAACGAAATATGCCCGCTCAAGACAGCGAGAGTTCTCATAGAGGAACACATTCCGCGTGAGTGAGGTTTTGAGCCTCAGGTCCGGGTGTGCAAGCGGGTGCGAAGAAAAAATATATTTCACGTTCACAAGTCCCAAGAGTCTCGGGCGTATGAGCGGAGGCGCTTCTTCAACAAATCGGATGAAGAGGTTGTGCCAAAGCAGATTCGCGCTTTCATAGCCGTCTGTGTACGCGTGTCCGAAAAGGGTTCCGAAATTAGGCGACAGAATCTCCCGATTCCACAGGTAGTACTCGATATTATCCTTGATGTCCAGGCCTTGTATGTTCTGCTCCATATTCAACGGAGTCCGGTAGAGCCTGTGGGGCTCAGGGTCCGAGCGCAGAACGGAATCAATGCGCGGCGGCGTATAAAAGGACCGCGGTATGGTTGCCATGGCGCGGTAGTTAGTCCCTAAAAGGTCAAGCCCGACAAAGAGTATCAGAAAAACGACGAACGAACGAACCGAAAGAACGCCGCGTCGGAACGACCACAGCCCGAGGCCCAATGCAGTGAGCATGAGGCTTGCATGCAGCATTTGGTTCTTCATATAGGGGATGAATCGCTGTGTGAGCGGCGCTTCGGCGGTGGACGCCCGCAAGATCAGCCCATCTGTCAGGCCGAATACGAACCTGTCACACAGTGCGAATATGAACCATGCTGCGGCCGTCATCATGAAAGCTATGAGGAACCATTTGGTGAAGGCGGCCCAATTCCGCCGAATCGGGAAGGCGCTCGCTTCGCCTCGCGAGAACAGGCATTGGATGCCGTAGCCGGTGAGCACGCTCGCGGCAAAGCTCGTCGCGAAGAAGACTTTGACCGGATACCGGAACTTGCTCAACGCTGGCAAAATAGCATACGCAAGCTCGTAAAAAGGCGTGTAGTTGCCCAAAGCGAGCACAAGACTAACCACGAGCACTCCCGCGAAGAAGAGAGCCCTTCGCTCCCTGGCCGTTGCAACTGCAATAGGAATCAAAACGAGCGGCAGGACGCCAAGATAGAGGCTGCGCACAAGCGCAAAGCGTGGCGCAAAGAGCCACCCCCAGTCATTGAGGTCCTCGAGCGGATTCCCGAACAGATACGGCACGAGGAGGGTCAGGAGCCGCTGCGGAGCAAGTGAGTGCACTGTGGCGCTCTCGTACGTTATCGGAACCATGCGCGTCGAATAGCGCGTGAGCTCCTGAGACGGCTCAAGTTGTGCGTAGCAGAGCAGGAGCACGAGGCATGCAATCGCGGGAAAGACAAGAATGCGCGCCGGAATCTCGGCGCGCGGTCTCCGATGCGCCGCCGACCACACGAGCATGACCATCCAATATGCTCCGCACATGAGGAACGTATAGTAGCTGCTCACCGGGTCGCCCGCAAGCGTCTGGGCCGCAAGAGCAGCCGCAGCCAGGACAGCCGTGGAAACGCCGGGTCGTTCGATGGCGAGTTCAAACAGACCGAAAGCCACCGGAACCCACGCAATCGAAGAGAAGATGTTGAGCCCGTCGATGAAGGAGATTACATATCCGCTGAAAGCGTACGTCACGCCCGCAAGCGCGGCCGGAACGTGTTCCATATGCCATCGACGCATCAGGAAATAGGCGCCGAGCACGGCAAGCAGAACATGGAGCGCAACGTACCACGTGTACGCAAAATCGAACGGCAGACAATAGAAGAGGACGGAGAACGGATAGAAGACCGCGCCCTGCAACGCCGCGTGCAGCGGCATGCCGCTGTGGACGAGTGGGTTCCAGAGAGGAGCTTCGCCGCCGCGGACCATCTCCGCAGCCATTTTCTTGAGCGGATAGAAAAACCTGTATGTGTCGCCCGCGAAGAACTGCTCGCCGAGAAAGAGCGAATTGTGAAGGAACGCCAGCACGAGCACGACCAGCACGAGCGGTGTGATCAGGCTGCTACGATTCGCCGATGGCACGCTTTCTCCTCATGTCACGCGCAATTCTTCAACTGCAGCCATGGTACGCGCACGCACAATTATAGCATCTGCCCGCCTCTCACTCAATATGAGGCTCGGTCAGGGGTGCACGACATAGAAGTAGGACTGGTCGCTCGCATATGTGCCGGGTGCTGGAACAGAAGACGGTCACGCCTTGTAGGGGGCGTTCGCAAACGACCCCTACAGAAAAGCGCTCGGATTCCAAGCCTCCTCTTGTGTCGTGCACCTCTCGGTCACTCTGTCAGGGAGGTGACACGAACATTGTACATTGTACGAGGTCATTGCGAGCGAAGGGTCTCAGACCCAATGGCCGCAGGCCCGAGCGAAGCAATCTCATTAGCAGGAGTGAAGATATGCACTCAGAGATTGCTTCGTCATCCCTCGAAACGCGGGATGACTCGCAATGACGGTCACAGCCAAGCACGTTCCTTGGTCAAGTCTCCTCCGCCAACGGCGGGGGTGAATATGCTCGCAATGACAATTTCTGGTTGCGGCTATGCCGCGCCGGATTGTGCAGTAGCGCAACCAGCACGCACGTGTGATATAGTATCTGAACTTGCGAGATGAGATGTCCCGAAATCTAAAGGTGGAAAGCGAACGAGGAAATCAAGACATGAGCGGAAAAGAAGAAATCATGGCCATATTTCGTAAGGCCCGTGCTTTCTGGGAAGCGCGAGTACTCATGACCGCAGCCGAGCTGGATATTTTCTCGGTGCTGCAGGACAAGCCGAAAACAGCCAAACAGGTTGCCAAAGAGTTGTCGAGCAATGTGAGGGGCACTGAATTCCTCTTGAACGCAGTCGCGGCGATGGGAATGCTCGAAAAGAAGAATAATGCGTTCAGAGTGAAGAAGGGCATGGAAAGAGCGCTATCCAGCTCGTCGCCGGATACGGTTCTTCCAATCGTCCAGCATATGGCGCACTTGTGGGAAGCCTGGGGTCAACTGACGAGAATCGTCCAAAAGGGTAAAGCAGCGGAAACCGCTGGTGCGCACAAATGGGATGAACGGAGCACAAAGGCATTCATCGGCGCTATGCACGCGATCGGACAGGGAATGGCAAAGAGCGTTATGACAAGGCTCGACTTTTCACCGCGCACGAACCTGATAGATATCGGGGGAGGGTCGGGAGTTTACACAATCGCCGCGCTCAAAGCAGCCCCGCACATGCGCGCGACCCTCTTCGACCTTCCGCCGGTGATAGAGATAGCGCGAAAGAAACTGACCGAAGAACGGCTCCTTGACCGCGTCACGCTCGTGAGGGGCGATTACCAGAAAGATGCGCTGCCGGGCGGGCACGATGTCGCTCTACTCTCGGCCATCATCCATTCGAATAGTCCGGCGCAGAACGTCGCGCTCTTCCGCAAGGCGTTCAAATCGCTCGTGCCGGGCGGCTCGATTGTTGTCAGGGATTACGTCATGAGCGACGACCACACCAGGCCGCCGGATGGCGCCTTCTTTGCCATTAACATGCTGGTGAATACGAAGGGCGGGGGCACATATTCTCTTAAGGAAATCAAAAGGGGTCTCGAGGCCGCCGGCTTCAGGAAAGTCAAGTTGCTCCACCACGCTGAGATGGACAGCTTGGTCACTGCCGAAAGGCCTAAGAAATGAGTTTACTGTTGTAGGGCGCGCGGCCGTGCGTCCCTACGATCACGATTGCGGGACGGTTTCGCGAGGGGGATTATCCCTCTCGCCTTGCTCCTTTCGCCTCTTTCCTCCCTCTTTCTTACGTAAGTCCCCTGTTTTTCCGCCAATATTCCCACTCGTACGGCCACTGTTCTTTTCGATACGTCATGAGAAGCTGCATCCGGTTCTTGAATTCGCCCTTGGCCCGGTCAACTTCGGGAAACGCGGCCCTCGTCTTCCACGCGTTCACGAGGTTTCTGCCCAGCTCGATTGCTTCCCGCTTCGTCTCGTCGGCAAACGCCGGCTCGGAGACGCCGCCCATGGTGGCACACACGGAACCCACCGGTGTGATGCCGGTCGTTATGAGGAAGTGGTTCATATAGTCGGCAATGGGCTGTTCATCTCCGCCTCCGGAAGTGACGACTGACACGCCGTATTTTCCCTCGAACGACATGCAGTGAATCACGCCGCAGCACCTGTCCATGAAGGCCTTCATCTGGGCGCTCACGCTGAAAATGTAGTTGGGACTGGCGAGCACGAGGCCGTCCGATTCATAAATCTTCGCCTTGATGGCCTCGAAGTCGTCCTTCTGGGGGCACGCCCCTTTCTTGTGGCAGGAGTCGCATGCCTTGCATGGGAGCACGGTATTGCCCGGAAGAACGATCGTCTCGGCTGTTGCTCCCGCGGCTTCTGCGCCCTCCAGCACAAGTCGGAGCAGCGCCGCCGTGTTTCCCCTCATCCCGCGCGGACTTGCCACTAAGCTGACTATTTTCATTTCCTTCCTCCGATCAATATACGCAACCGGGCGAAACGGGGACAGATCGTCATCCCCAATTGTCAACCATGGGACAATTATTCTGTCCCTTCTCGTGGGAGAAGCCCAAGTCTTCGCCCGACTTCCTCAGAAACAGAGAAACTCACCTCGGGGCTCACCTCATACCACTCCTGCAATTCATATGCATCGCGTTCAAGCGGTATCGCATGATAGCTGAAGCCGTTTTCGAGCCATCCGTGAACGTATCGCTCCATGAATGCGTACGACCCGAGGGTCTCATATTGGACGACATGCATCAATTCATGGAACAAAAGGGGGAGCATATGGGACCGAAACATCATCTGTGTCTTGGAAATTACGATTGTATCCTCGAAGGCTATTCCTGCGAGCCTGCCGAAGGTGAGACGAAGGTCCGTCTTTGCCTTATCCGGAAGCGGGAGTGAGAATTCCGGGGGTTCAACCTGAGAGACAACCTCCAGGCGCACGCGCTCCAGAGTATCGCATTCGAAAAAACGCCCGAGGTCGATTTTCTCAGAATTCGACAGCGGACGCGCACTCGGCCTGTGCTTGTTTCTCTGCAGGGTCACCCATTGATTGGCCTCGTCAATGAGGGCTGAAATGTCATTGGGGTCCATGCTGCTCTGCAATTGTTGCTTCGCTTTCTGTACGTTCGAGTCCCATTGCCGACGGGACGTGGCACCGCGATATGAGCCTCTGACACGATATTACCGCAAAGTCGCACAGAACGCAAAAGGCGGAAGAATTCAGATGGTGGCTCGCTTGAGGGCATGCAAGGGATATGAGATTATCCAGGCCGGATTGCTCATGCTCAACGACGACCTCTCACCGTCATGGCGAACAGCACACCCCGCTGGGAAGAGCGGTGGGGGGAGGAAACCGAATTCATGCGGCTTGTCATTGCGACTCATCCCCGCGTATCTGAAGGATGGGATATCTCTGACGGGCAAGAGAAAGCCTGCTCCTGGAGGTCATAGGAGCTTGAGCATCTTGAGAAGAGTCACAAAGATAATCTTTGCGTCCAGCCAGAGAGAACGCTCGTCAACGTATTGGATGTCGTACCGGATCCAATCATGAAACAGGTTCGTGTCCTTGCCGTAAATCTGCCAAAGGCCGGTGATTCCGGGTCTCACCGTGAGGCGCGCATCTCGCCAATGAGGATTGTATCTCATCTCTTCCGTTGAAAGCGGACGTGGTCCTACGAGGCTCATTTCGCCCCGAAGCACATTGATAAGCTGCGGAATCTCATCAAGATTTGTAGCCCTGAGTGCTCTGCCAAAACGGGTCTCGCGCGGGTCGTTCGGTATCTTGAACATCGGCCCGTCTGACTGGTTGAGGTGCCGGATTGTTTCCTTCAACTCTTCTGCATTCTTGACCATAGTGCGAAACTTTATCATGCGAAATGACTTCCCGTCCTTGCCGCATCGCGTTTGCTTGAAGAATGCCGGCCCCGACGAATCGAGTTTCACTACCAGGCCGATAAGCGCGAAGAGTGGAAGCGCAGGAATCATGAAGAGAGCCGCAAAAACGATGTCGAATGTTCTCTTGAAAAGTTCATATATTCTTCCGTCCATACCCGACAGGCTCAGCGGGCGTTTTCGGACGACCTTTCGTATGACTGCGCTGTCCGTCCACGTGCTGATGCCGTCGAGGTAAGGCTCCCCATCAAGCATGAGCATCTCTCGGCAGCGACCATTGCCGGAACCGTTGACTTTTCCGCTCACAAGGCAACGCTCGACCTCGAGGGCGGGCGCTACCACGCTATCCGGCCAGAAAATGCTCTCGCGGACGAAACTCCCCTTGCCGAGGACACACCGCTCGCCAATGACCGCCGGACCGACAAGCGTTGCGCCTTCCTCCACCCGCGAGTCGTCCCCGATGACGAGCGGTCGCACCAGCGTGGCGGACGGGTCGATAGAAACGTTTTGGCCGACCCACACGTTGCTGGTTACTTCCGTGTAGCGTCCGTGAAGATGACCATTCGCGAGTTCCGTATTCCTGAGGAGTTCGAAATTCACTCGCAAATAGTCACCCATGGTCCGAACATCGACATTGAACCCGGTGTGCTTCCAGCCCACTATTTTCATGCCCGAACTGCGCAGGCGAGGGAGCAATTGCTCTTTCATGTCAACGAACCCATTCGAGTTGACGTGATCGAGCACGGAAGATTCTATGATGTACATGCCTGATGTCCGCAGGTTCGAACGCTGGTCCATCGAAGGAAGAATCTGGACAATGCTATCAATGCCGCCATCGGCCCCCAGCAAAACGCGCTCCCTGTTCGGCCTGTCATGACCTATTGCGTTCATTCCCACAGTCAGGTCGGCTCCACTTTCGCGATGGAACTTGATCATTTCCCGCAGGTCTTCAGCCGTGAAATAGAGCAGGTTCGCCGAGATAAGAATGATAGTCATCCCGCGCAGATGCTCCTCAACCTGCTTAAGGCAGCCAGCGGTGCCCCTCGGGTAATCCTCGACGACCCAACGCACTGCCAAGCCATTGAGTTCCTGAGACCGCTGAGCAGATTCGACGTCTCCGCTTCCAATCGAGATAAATGCCTCCGGCACTCCAACCGTGCCCAGCACACCGAGCGCGTGGCTGAGCGAAGGCTTGTTCATCACCGGAAAGAGTGCTTCCGGCAATCGAAGCGGATAAATAGAGCGGCTCTTTAAGCCTCCTGCCGCGATTACGGCCTTTACGTCATGGTGACACTGTGCTTCCATTCCCAATCTCCATCTCTCGTCTCATACGGGACGAGTGATTGCATCTCATCGGCAATAGGAATGACCCATGAAGTAACATAAAGAACCTATGAACCTATGTAGGGCCAGGGTACCTTAGCCGAAATCTTTCCTGTCTTAACGGGTTAATTCGAACTGTTCACTAAGTGGCTCAACGAGAATTCTATTAATCTATAGATAAACAAAAGCGCTGCTGGGGCCAAGACGCCGAACGCGCTGTCTACCGCTGAAACCTTCGACAGTGAGAGGGAAGACCACGACATATGGTGTTCCCTGCCGCCAAACGGGTACAAAAAGAACAATTACCCCTTTCCTACCCATTCGGATATACTTTGGGGTAGTCGAAAGCCATCATCCCGCATGCATTTAAACTGATTATATCCCATAAGTTATCACTTGTCAAGCCTTAAATGGGCAGAGCAACAAGAAAATTATATTTGAAGCCCTACCCCAACACCACGACAACATTTCGCCTCTGAGGCCGACGGCGGAAGCACTTTGTTCCTGTTACACGAGCCATTGCCAGATCGGCGGCGCAAAGAAGGAACTCGCAAAACGCATGTTCCGAAGAATTTTCGGCGTCCCGGAGCCAAAAGAGGTTATGTTATACTACCCCATTGCCTCTTGCCTGTCAAGTGTGTCCTCTCTCAGGCGCCTGACATATGAGCGAGAATCATAGACTCATTCCCGTCTTTCACGAAATCAAGACGATCTGGAGCAAATACGCCATCGCAGCTGATGCAGCATTCTGCACTCGCCACCTGGGAGGATGGGGCGAAGGCCAAAAAAAAGGCCAAGAAAGGCAAGCGCCGTCTCGGCGAATTCGGTTGTGAAACGGACGTTAGTCGCCACCAGCCGCTTATAGGATTTCGACGGTTCCAGCAGCCAACGGCTGAACTGCTGCACATTGGGGAGCGTCTTCGTGCTCCAACGTCTTCAAGGGGGGAGGCAAAAAAAACTGCATCCTCCGGTTTTGCGGGGTTGAATTCACCCCTCGGGGATGGTATAATTTGAAATCAAAAATTCCCCTGAAATCTGTATGTTATTCCCGGTCGCTTCGCGGACGATTCGTGCATCAGAGGGAAACGACAAACCAGAATGCGGTTAGATATATCATGAGCACGATAAGCGAGAATATTATCCGGAAATCGAATATGTCGAAAAAGATTCTCATATCATCATCCCCTTTGGCGAAGCGTGAACCCTGCACTCCGACGTTCTATCCGGCACGAAATGATGCGCTGGCTGTCGGAGGATTGCTACTTCCTTCATTACTATTCTGTCATTCATATGTTTCAGCGTCAACGGTGCATAAGTCGTGCCACCGGCAGCGGAATATGAAGTTCCTATCAGTGTGCGATGTTGAATCTGCATAATACAGCTAACTTTCTCTATTGGTATGAGATACGCCTCTTTGCCAGCGAAATCCCGTCACAAGACTTTCCCGAGAGCTGCGCTGGTTCATGTCTCAAGCGCCAAAGGAAAAGGAGTTAAGAATGCCCCGAATGACAGCAAAAATCGGCATAGCGGCGTTTTCAATGATGCTCATTTGTCTGGCCTCATGTTCGAGTGGCTTATTCTTCAGCAAGCCGCGCGCAATCCCGGAGGACAAAATCGCGGCGCTCGGTGAACAAATCGAGGAAGCCGTCATCAACACCCGCCTCGACGGACCCTCAGCGTCTGATTACAATATTGATGAGCGCACCGGCAAGGTCACCGGCGACCTCGAACCGCTCAGCCTGCTCCTCAATACGGAACAGGTCAGGGAGAAGGTGCCGGCGCTGACCGAGCTCAATGTGGACAACGAGGTTGTGGTCTCGGCGATACGCGGAAGAATTCTGCGGCGGCCAGCGGTATATGACCTTCAGCAGAACGGATGCGTCGGCGAAGACCGCGGCGGGTTGCTGAAGAACCTGAAAAGCCGCGCATGTGCCGAGGACCGGGCTGCAAAGGACAGGGTCGCCAACATCGTCCTCATGGAAAACCGCAACCGCATGACCATTTACGAGCAAGTGACCGATGCAAATGACCTCGGCAGCTCAGGTCTGAATATCGTGCGCGGAATATTCAGAGAGCAGATTTACAGGAAGGCATGGGCGGGAACGCCACTCCAGAGACCCGACGGCACGTGGGAAAAAAGATAACAAAGGCGAAAGGCGAAAGGAACAATCACCAACGGACGCCACTATGAACTGTGGACCGTGAACTGATTCTTCTCAATCCAGAATTCAAAATCGAAAATCCAAAATAGTGACATCTGCGGTTAGAATAGCTTTTCGACAGGGGTGATACTACCATGGTGCTCGTGGGCGATAGAGGCGAATTCGACCTTATCAAACTCCTGACCGACGGCCTGAGTTACACTCCGCAGACAATTGTCGGCGTGGGCGATGACTGCGCCGTTTACGAAATCTCTAAAGGGAAATATCTCCTCGCTACCTGCGACATGCTCATCGAGGATGTCCATTTCACGCGCAAGACAGCGTCCGCCTTCCTCATTGGATGCAAAGCGATTGCGTGCAGCCTGAGCGATATCGCCGCGATGGGCGGGCATCCGCTGTTCGCGCTCATCTCGCTCGGCCTGCCGGAGACCACGCCCGAAGAGTTTGCCACCGACCTCTACGTCGGCATCCGATCCATGTGCAGAGACCATCAGGTCGCCCTCATCGGAGGCGACACCGTTCGCTCGCCCGACAAAGTCGTCATCGACGTCTCGATGCTCGGAGACTGCCCGAAAGGGAAATTCATCCTGCGCTCCGGCGCGAAATCGGGCGATGCCATCGTCGTCACCGGCTACCTTGGCGATTCGGCGGCCGGACTCGATTTGCTCAACAAGAAGGTTTCCGAGAGCGACAGCGAACGCAGAAGCGAGCTCGTCCAGGCGCACCTCGCGCCCGAGCCGCGGTGTCAGCCGGGCATATTCCTTGCCGAAAACTTCGACGTCCATGCGATGATAGACGTCAGCGACGGCCTCGCCGGCGACCTCGGCCACATCTGCGAGCAAAGCAAGCTCGGCGCGCGCATTCATGCCGATAAGATTCCGGTGTCCGACACCTTGAAGGAATTCTGCCGTGCCGCTCGGCTCGACCCGCTTGCGTACGCCGTCACGGGCGGCGAGGACTACGAGTTGCTGTTCACGCTTTCGCCCAAGGAACTCGCGTGCCTGAAGAGTGAGTGGCCGGAAGAGTTCGAGCTTCCGCTCACGCACATCGGCGAGATGGACAAGGCCATCAAGGGCATCAATATTGTCTCGCCCGACGGCCGCGAGCAACCGCTCCAGGTCCGCTCATACGAACACTTCAAGAAACGCTGACCCCGCGATATGAAAGACCTGCTCCTTCGACTCTCCGCCTCAATACGAGACGCCGTGCGGCCATGGGTGCTCGGCGCGCGCGGAGGAGAGGTCGTTGGCCGCTCGCACAGCGGCGATGCCACATTCAAGATAGACGAAATCGCCGAACGGCACCTCGCGGAATTCCTTGCGGCGACGCCGGAGCCGATTGCATACTTTTCGGAAGATAAAGGACTCGTCATGCCGCGCACGGGCACACCCGAATGGCTGCTCATCGTCGACCCGATCGACGGCACCCGCAATGCAAAGAGCGGATTCGAGGCGTGCATGGTGTCAGTGGCGCTCGCGCGTTACGCAGAGCGGCCTACACTTGCGGACGTAACGCACGGCATTTTGCGTGAAATCGTCGGTGAGCGCATATTCTATGTGGAGAAGCACGCGCCGTCGGAAATAATGATAGGAGGACAGACCGTCAAGCTCGCACTCTCTCGCACCGGCGACTTGGGCCTGCTTCGCTGGAGTCTCACGATGCCGGGAAGGCCCGCCGCGCTCGTGTTTGGCGTGATGGCCGACCTCATAGATGCGTCGTCCATACGCGGCGGCTTCTTTTCATGCAACAGTACCTGCTATTCTATCAGCAGGATAGTGACCGGCCAACTTGATGCGTACGTGGACATCGCGAACCGCATCGTGCGCGATTTTCCGGAGACCGCAGAGAAATTCCGCGCGATCTCGGGCGGTCGCATTACCGGCTTCAGCTCATATGATATTGCGGCCGCACATCTCATTGCGAAACAGGCGGGTGTGGTGATAAGCGATGCCTATGGCAATCCACTCGATGACATGCTCTTGCTCGACACTTCACCCGCGAACCTGCGCTCGTGCGTGGCGGCGTCGAGCAAATCGCTCCATGCGAGATTGCTCGCGTATATCGAGGAACACATGAAATCGTTCCGGCCTTTGAAAGGTTGAATCCGGATATTGCATGAGACACTGGGGCATCTGAGTAATCCCCTTCGGGGCCCACAATTCTGGAGGTGCGAATTCATTCGCATACGCGTGTCGAAGAAAGACCAGAAAAACCATGCGAATGAATTCGCACCTACAGACGGCTATTCCCAATCGTGAATGGCAGGACAGATTCTATTGGCCCCGTTGAGAGCTTTCAATGCAAAACCAAGGCTGAATTAAGCATGCGTGCCGAGCTCGCGAAATTTCTCATGATTGTCGGGGTGGTTGTATTCATTATCGGCCTCATCGTGCTCGTTGCCCCGAAGATTCCATGGCTCGGCCGGCTCCCCGGCGACCTCGACATCAAAGGCAAGAACTATCGCATCTACTTCCCCATCGTCACCTGCATCATCCTCAGCATCCTGCTCACTATCCTGCTGAATCTGTTCAATCTGTTCAGGAAATAAGATTCACCTCAAAAGGTCTCAGACCCGAGACGCGAGAAGAGCAAGGAAGAGAGCCTTAACCACAAAGGCATCAAGAGCAAATGGAAGACAGGATATTCTTTCTGTCTTTGTGCCTTAAT
>QZKI01000001.1 GCA_003598055.1 Candidatus Abyssobacteria bacterium SURF_17
AATTGCGGGACCGCCCCTCTTTCCCCCTTTGAGAAAGGGCGAACAACCTGCTTCCCCCTTTGAGAAAGGGGGAACAACCTGCTTCCCCCTTTGAGAAAGGGGGATGAAGGGGGATTTCGCTTCGGTTTCGTCTTGCATCTTTCGGCCGTTATTCCTTTGCGCTCTTTGCGCCCCGGGTCTGCGACCCTTTGCGGTGAAAGAACCTGTTCTCGAAGGAGACACTCATGCACATCAAATCACCATCTCCATCAATCCACGCGCCAATAGAACTCTCTTCCGAAACCGCTCTCCGAATGGCCGAGGCCGCAACCACATTTCTCGCGTCGCTCGGTTCCGCCGACAGGAAACGCGCGCAGTTCCCTCTCGAAAGCGAATTCCGTTCGGTGTGGGATTATCGCCCCGGCGAGAGAAACGGCATCTCTCTCAAGGAACTCGATAGCAGCCAGCAGAAGCTCGCGTATGCTCTGCTCGCAAGCGGCCTGAGCCGACACGGAAACGCCAAAGCGCTCACCATCATGAGTCTCGAGGCCGTGCTCGCCGAACTCGAAAAACCGATGCGCGCTTTCAATCGAGACCCCGACCTCTATTACGTGACCGTCTTTGGTTCGCCCTCAGACGACGCGCCATGGGCGTGGCGTATCGAGGGCCATCATCTCTCGGTCAACTTCCTCGTGCTCGAGGGCAAGCACATAGCTCCCACTCCGAATTTTCTTGGGGCGAACCCCGCTCGCGTCCCGAACGGCCCGCTCGAGGGCCTTCGTGTGCTCGCCGCCGAAGAAGACCTCGCGCGCACGCTTATCGGCTCGATGGATGCCAATCAATTGAAGAAGGCCGTCATCAGTTCGCACGCGCCGGCCGACATCCTCACCGATAACGACCCTCGCGTTCGCCTCGATGAACCGGCAGGCCTTCCGTATTCCGCGATGAACGAGACGCAGCAGTCGCATCTCATGAATCTCATATCCGAATATATCCATCGAGTGCCGCGCGATGTCGCGGACATGCGAATCGAGCGAATCGAAAAAGAAGGCTGGCAACACCTGCATTTTGCGTGGGCCGGCGACACACAGCCCGGCGGCCCTCACTACTACCGCGTGCACGGCCCCAGCTTTCTCGTCGAATACGACAACACGCAGAATAATGCAAACCACATCCATTCCGTCTGGCGTGATATCCACGACGATTGGGGCGCCGACCTCCTCAAACGCCACTACCAGCAGTCACACGAAAAGCGCGGGGTTTCGAGTTCCGGGTCCCGGGTTCCGCGTTGAAAGAATTCATCCACGAAGTGCACGAAGGCCCACGAAAGACGCTTCCTTCTTCCCCCTTTCCTAAAGGGGGAGTGAGAATCCGTCCCGCAATCTCAAACAATGAATGATATTCTTGTAGGGGCGGCCCTGCGTGGCCGCCCGAGCGCCCAACATCGGGGCGCCCCTACAATTACGGGACAGTCTCGTGAGGGGGATTACCCCTTTCGCCTTTTATCCCTCTGCGCCCTCTGCGTCTCCGCGGTGAAAAAATATTTCTCGTGCGGTGGCAACCGTAAACCGTGGACCGTAGACCGTAAACCTACTTCAACCCGGAACTCGGAACTCAGAACCCGAAACTACTTATCGACCACAGATTCACACGGATGAACACAGATTCTTGAACTCGGAACTCGGAACCCGGAACCCGGAACCATTTCTTCATCCGCAGACTCCGCAGATTCGCTCAGATTTTTCAACCAGAGACCAGAAACAAGAAACCAGAAACCATCTTGGCCGACCACTCATTTCACTGATTGCACGGACTGACAACCCGGACCTCGGAACTATTTTTTCACCACGGAGCGCACGAAGGACATGGAGATTTTGTAACCCGGAACTCGGAACCCGGAACCCGAAACCGAATATCAACCGCCGATGGACGCCGATACACGCGGATATGTAGGGGCGAACCTTGTGTTCGCCCAATTCATACCATCGGCAATGCAGGGACATGGCGTTCCGTGCCCGGTCAGTTTTTGTAGGTGCGAATTCATTCGCATGGTCTGGAGGCCACGTTAAAACGATTCATCCACGAAGTGCACGAAGGCCCACGAAAGACGCTTCCTTCTTCCCCCTTTCCTAAAGGGGGACAGAGGGGGATTATCCCTTTCACCTTTTCTCAACGCGGAACCCCGAACCCGGAACTAATCTTATCATCCGCAGACTCCGCACCTTCCAGATTGCGGAGAAGAATTTCCGGAGTTCCACGTTTCTTCCTTCAATCGCTCCCTGTTGCTACTGTTATGGGTGTGCCGAGCGGAAACGGCAGAAGTCTTGAATTATAAGCTCGCGTGGGAAAGGCTGTTCCGCCCGTACTTTCAAGAACTACTGATGGGTGACCCCTATTTTCGTATCGGCCTTACTCTTCAGCTTCCTCCGATACCTCTTTTTCAGCTTCCTCCACTTTCAGTGGGGCTACTCTATTAATGGCGGCCACTTTGTCGTTTGAGTCGTAACAGATTGTCAAGCGGCACGTCTCGCCTTGAAATCCTTCTACGGGAGTACCAATGATTTCCCACGCACCCAAGGTCAATACGTCAAGTGCTCCATGACCAATTGCGCGCCCAGCACTGGGTTCGTTTCCTATTTGATATTCATATGTGTCCAACCGCATACCTTCTGGCGTCGTGGTTGATGCGATTGGAGGACCAAGTTGCATTTCTACTTCGCTGCGATGTGATCCTAATCCGAACGCTCCCAGCTCTGGTTCTCTTTCGCCGCTCATAGCCATCATAACGGAGCACCCGGCGGACAAAAACACGAGACCCACAAGCACAGCTGCCAGATACATTCCTCTCATTGTCCCCTCCTCCCGTTAACCAAACAATTCGTCAAGATGGTGGACAAAATCATGCCTCGGTAAACCAGCAAAGTCAAATCAACCGATACAAGTCTGGAAATCTCTTAAGAAGAATAGTCGGCTGCGCTCAATCCCTGAATTCTAAGCTCCCGTGGGAAACGTTCTTCCGCTCGTAACCATCAAAACCTGATAAGTCAAGACTTGAACCGATTCTCCCATGGTATGACAACTAATCAACTGCGCGCGCGTCTTTCCTGTTTTTCAATATGCTCTATTACTTCATCAATGAGAGCTTTTGGTGCCGGACCTCCCGCGGCCTCTGTGACCCTTCCGTATAGTTTCTCCCATTTTCCCTTATCCCTTCGGTACAAGTGTACTTCAAATACCTCTGATGCAAGTTGGCGGAATACATGCGTCGCAATATTGTCGGGTGATATCACCAACCTGCCGTCCTTGTCTTTAGTCTTATCTAAGCCGTACACATACCGCGGAACTGAGGAGCCGATGGATAGTGCGAGAAAATAATCGGAGAGAAAGTCAGCTGCCTGCTTGAGGTATCTCAAATCTCGCTTTTGCCTCGCAAGTCGGCGCCTCTCTTTATCCCTCTGATTTTGATTCCTCGGCTTTCCGTTTAGAAGAACATGGACATCCAAATGCGCGACAAGCTTGTTGCGCTCTGACTCCAACTTCTTGAAGATGTTACTAAAATCATCCTGCGCCTTGGTAAGTTTCTCTATGCGAGTCTGCAACTCCTTCCTATAATCTATCTCGGCCCTTCGCCTTATTGAGCCCTCAATATATTTTCGAAGGTAGCCGAGAGTGAGGTCAGAATCATCCCTAGAAGTCGGCTTCGAAGTCGGCTTCCATATCCTATACACAATAAGAACCCCATAATCGAATAATGTCAGTGCGCTTATATCTAGATATCGCCAACTGCTAGTTCTTTGCAGGATTGGAGATAGTCTATGAAATTCCTCAAGAATAACTACGATTGAATTGAGTAGCGCTATATTTTTCCAAAGCTCATACCTAAGCTGCTCGTATTTGTGCAATGATCTCTTCACAAGTACTTGCGAGGGCTTGTGGTCCGCTAGATGCGTCATTTTATTGGCTTCTTTTCACGACCGATGTCAAGTGTTGAATTATAAGCTCGCGTGGGAAAGGCCGTTCCGGTTATAACTATTAAAGAAATGAAGGGGTCAGGTCTACACATTGGACAAAGCCAAATCCTCTGGAGCTTCCCTTGAAAGATATCTTGTCCAATGTGTAGACCTGACCCCTTTGTCTTTGGTTTTCTCGCAACTGCTCGAGATTTTTTCGTCTATGAGCTCCCTGAAGGCTTCTGCATATTTATCAAGTGCTTCAGTCGGTGATGTCATCATGGCATCTCACATCGGAACAAGAAACCTGTATTATAATAAAAACAGAGGGGTCGCGTCTACATATTGACAAAGCCAGCACGTCTTTTGAAACAATCGCGGCCAAGGATCCGTTTACGGTTGACGGTTTACGGTCTACGGTCTACGGTTTCGCCCTTTCCCCGTTTCCCCCTTGTTAGTGTCCCTTTCGTCTTTCGTCTTTCGCCTTTCGCAGCCCGATCCTTCTGGTTTTCTACAAGAACCATGCGCGAATGCGGTCGAGCAGAGTTGACGGGGTGAGTCCCGCTCTTTCTTGTTCGAGCCGAATCGTGAACCTTCTTATTTTTCGAGCACTTTTGTACAACTTTGGTGCGAAGCTGGTATTAAGGAAGATACCATATGCGACCTCTGTATGATACTGTTTGGCAATTCTGCACAATTTTGATTCGAGCGATTCGAGTGGGCTCCCGGACGGAGGTGTCTTGGTAGACAAAGCGGGATAATCAATGCACACGTGTTCAGTAATGTCTTGAACATATGGCGCTCGAGCATTGACTGCAATTGAATCGACAGCCTTGTCGAATTCCCGGTCGAGTGCCCTTCGCTGGGCCAGAAGCCACCACAGGTTGTTGTTCTCTGCGTCGGTGCGGAGGTCGGCCGCCTCATCACTTCGGGCCCTGAATATCACCTTGTCAGGAAGAAGCGGACAGAGGATTCGGGCGACTCCTTGAGCATCGAACTGGTGGGAAAGGGCGAGGAGTGCGGCATTCGGTACGACCGTTGACTCACTGGCAGGGTGCAGCAGTCCATCATCGTATATCTTCTCTTCCTGAGGCATACGTCCGAGCCGCGCAATCTCGAGCATGGATAAGGGGTCTGTTCGAATCTGATTCAGAAACTCCTGTGACTTTGAGACTATCATCAACTGATTTCTCCATCGCTCCGGCGGACCGACGTCAAAACCGTATTGTCCTGCGGGGAGCAACGGAAAGCCGTGTTCGGAGGATATTCCCAATGTCACTCTGGCGCCTACCGACAGGAGGGCGAGTTGTTGAAATGCTTCAGCAACCTTGCTGTCCTGAAGCAACGCGTTCAACTCCCCGACAGACGGGATTCCCGTGCCCTCCGGGGGTGATTTATACGAAACACTAAAGGCGCCGTGGACCGGGCATTCGATGCTCATTACCCGCGCCTTGCCGTGGATCAGATTGTGAATAAACCTCAGAGGGATTGTTTGGGGATAGTCCATAAAAGACCTCGCGTCACTGACGCCCTCCATCTAATGCGGCTTGGATTGTGGAGAAGTTGTCGGGAACATAGTGAGTATGGGCAAAGGCAGGTGAGCAGAAAGACAGGAAAATGACTGCTAGCGGAGCGGTCTTAGTTGGTCTTCTCATGGCCCCCTCCCATGTCGTGAAAAAGCATCGAAGACAGGGGAATTCTATCGCTTTTGGTGCAAAAAAGTCAAGTGGGAACCACGGATTTCACGGATTTCACGGATTCAGGAACCCGAGACAAGAAACCCGAAACTATTTCTTGCCCTCAGTGGTTGACAGAAAGGTTTTACGGCTTGAGGGGTCGCAGACCCGAGCCGCAAAGGATCGCAGAGGCGCACAGGCGGCACAGCCGCAACCCAAGAATTCTTTTCGCCACGAAAGAACTCGAAATTCACGAAAGTTCCTGTCTTCCTTTCGTGTCTTTTGTGCCATTTCGTGGCCCACACAGTCGTTTTCTCTTTTCTGTTCCTCGGTGTTCTCTGTACTACTCCATTGCATTTTCTTTAATTTCTGTCGTGATTTTCAGAAGCATAGTGTCGTAAGTCTTTGTCGTAAAATGGATTCCCGTTCCCCGATCAGGTCGAGGACAGGCCTCGCGGGAATGAAAGAAAAAAGGAGGTTCATTCGTGTGATTTGTTCCATTCGTGATATTCGTGATCCATTTTCTTCTTCTTCTTTGGTTGCGGCTATGCCGCGCCGTGCTGCCCCGTGTCCCCTGTGGTGAAAAATCGGTTTCTGGTTTCTTGTCTCCCGGTCTCTCGCCAGTTCTTTCGCGTAATTCGCGTAATTCGCGGTTGACAAGAAAGTTTGCGGTTTGCGGTTCAGACTCTCCGCGTTCCTCCGCGCCTAGGGCCTGCGACCCCGAGGCGAAATCTGTCTTCGTGCCTTTGCGGTTGAAAACTCTCGCTGTATTCGTCTTATTCGGACTCCATTCGTGCCATTCGTGTTCCCGTCTTCTTCCTTTTCCTCCGCGCCCCGGGCCTGCGACCCCTGCCGTTGAGCTTCTTTTTCTGTTAACAAAAACTTCCTTGACCCGCCCGTCCCCACCCTTCATCATAGGCACCATGTGCGCGCGGTAATTCGTGAAATTCGTAATTCGTGGTCCAAGAGTTTCGTTGATCTTTGTGACGGTCATACCCTTCCACGACAAGAGGATGCAACAATGAAAGGAAAGAGGATGCTCATTCGTGTGATTTGTTCCATTCGTGATATTCGTGATCCATCTTCTTTCTTCTTGGTTGCGGCTATGCCGCTCTGTACTACCATCGTTCAGTTTCTTGAATTTTTGTCGTGATTCTCATTGACGTACTTTGGTAATTCGTTGGCATAAAATGGATTCCCGCTTCCGCGGGAATGACGAAAAGGAGATCTTCATTCGTGCCATTCGTTCGTGTAATTCGTGTAATTCGTGTTCCAAGTCTTTGTTTCTTTGGTTGCGGCTATGCCGTTCTGTGTTCATCCGTGTGCATCCGTGGTTTCCGGGTCTTGTCTCTCTTCGTCTCATTCGTGTTCTATCAAATCTTCTTTTTCTTCTTCTCAAATCCGTGGAATCCGTGGAATCCGTGGTTCCGACCCTCTTGTCTTTATGCGTCTCATTCGTCTCAATTCGTTACATTCGTGCTCCAATTCCTATAGAAAAAACGCGAAAAGATGCGTCACTTGCGTCACTTGCGTCACCAATTCCCAAAAAGGCGAATCACACCGCTTCCACAACTTATTTTCACTCAATTACTTGTGTTTTCCCCTTCGCCCGGGTCTGCGACCCCTTTCGCCTGTTTTTTTCATCCCGAAGATGCGTCACGATGCGTCATTTGCGTCACGCTCTTATTCGCCATGTTACAAGACGAGGTGGTTTGCCTCTTTTATTTCGATCCAAAATCAAAAACCGACCGTTCGGTCCGCTGTCTTATATACGGGTAACACGAAAAACGCCCTTAACGCGTCATCGCGTCACCCGGCGGAAAAATGAAGGGAAAAGGGGAAGTATCGGCGAGTATCGGCGTTCATTGAAACTATGCAAATGAATTCGCACCTACAAAAACTGAAAGCGGGCACGGCACGCCCTGCCCTACATTGCCGGTGGTATGAATTGGGCGAACACGACGTTCGCCCCTACATATCGGCGTGTATCGGCGGTTGGGAAAAGACGCATGGATTCCTGCTTTCGCAAGAATGACAAAAAGGAACTGTTCATTCGTGTAATTCGCTCAATTCGTGGCATTCGTGATCCATCTTCTTCTTACTGGTTGCGGTTTCGCTGCGCCGTGTAATTCGTAATTCGTGTTCCAAGAGTTTCTTTGTCGGACTATTGCCGGGCCATGTTCATGCGCATTTCGGCGTCGGCGCTCTTGGTAAGCTCGCCGCTGACGTCAACGGTGACGGTGTGAATCGTGCCCGTGAACGCAAACGGCGCCGGGAGTTCAGGAACAATGGGAGCGCCCGGGAAGGCGCCAGCGGTGACTCCGCCGGACAACCCCATCGCGAATGGAATGGTGAACGGCATCTCGATTTGCCCGACGAGTTTGCCATCTATATAGAGCCGACCGCGTCCCGGCGAGCCCTTTCCTTCGTAGAAGTCCGGCTCACCAGTGACCTCGAATTCGTAGCGCAACTGGTGGCAGCCTTCGGGAACGGTTCCGTTCGACTCGACACGATGAATGGTTCTGGCGACGTAGTTGTGAGCGTAGCGCAGTTTCCCGCCGTTCACATAGAACACATAACCGCCTTCGTTGTCGCCATGACTAAGAAGCACGCCCTCCGCGCCGCCTTTGGGAATCTCGACGTCGGCGGTGATGCTGTGCGGGCGATTGAGCACCCTCACGGCGGTGAAGGTCGGCACCGGTTGCGTGCCCTGATAATACACGTACCTCGAGCGGTCGGGCGCGATGAGCGGCCGTTCTTCCAGCGCGCGCACGATGCTGCGGCCATCAATCGGCAGAACATTGTATTTGCCCGCTTCCACGTACCAGAGAGAGATCATCTCGGCGAGTTTCGCGGGTTCCTTGTCGGCGAGGTTGTGGTTCTCGGCGAAGTCTTCGGCGACGTGATAGAGTTCCCAATGCTTCGCATCGAGCTCGGCCAGCGTTTCGGCATACATGGGCGCGCCGAACGACGTGCCTGCCTCCGTGAACGATGTGCCCGGCCACGGACACACCGCGCGCCAGCCGTCGTGATAAATCGAACGGTGGCCAATCATCTCGAAGTACTGCGTGTGATGTTTCGAGGCGGCGCGCGCGTCGTCGAATGTGTGGGCAAAGCTTACGCCCTCGAGCGGCGACTGCGCGACTCCCTTGATGCTCATGGGCGGCTCGATGCTCAAGGCTTCGAGGACCGTCGGCAGCATGTCAATCGCATGAACGTACTGCGTGCGAATCTCTCCCTTCGCCGTGATGCCTTTGGGCCAATGCACGATGAACGGGTCGCTGATGCCGCCACGATAGGTCTCTCGTTTCCAGCGTCGGAACGGCGTATTGCCCGCCCATGTCCATCCCCAGGCATAGTGATTGAACACCTCGGGCCCGCCGAGCTTGTCGATGAGCTTCAGGTTTTCCTCGAGGGTTTCGGGCACATTGTTGAAGAAGAGGTTTTCATTCACCGAGCCCATGGGACCGCCTTCCGCGCTTGCGCCATTATCCGAGAGCACCATGATGAGCGTGTTATCGAACTCGCCGATGCGCTTCAGGAAATCGAGCAGGCGGCCGATGTGGTAATCGGTATGCGTGAGGAATCCGGCGTATACCTCCATCATGCGCGCATACACTTTCTTTTCGTCGGGCGAGCATTCAGCCCACGGCTTCACATCCGGGTCGTGGCGGGAAAGCTCCGTTTCCTTGGGAATGATGCCCAGCTCTTTCTGTTTCTTGAATGCCTTCTCGCGGTACGCTTCCCAGCCGTCGTCGAACTTGCCCTTGTACCTGTCAGCCCATTCCTTTGGAACATGATGCGGCGCATGCGTGGCGCCGGTGCAGAAGTAGGTGAAGAACGGCTTGTTCGGGGCTACCTGCTTGGCATCTGCGATGAAGCTGATGGCCTTGTCAACAATGTCCTCGGTCAAATGATAGCCGTCTTCCGGCTTTTTGGGCGGGCTGACATGATGGTTGTCGTATGTGAGGTCAGGATAGTACTGGTGTGTGTCTGCGCCGAGGAAACCGTAAAAGCGCTCGAACCCGCGTCCCAGCGGCCAGCGGTCATACGGGCCCGCCGCCGATGTCTGCTGGGGCGGCGTCAGGTGCCACTTTCCGACGGCAAACGTGTTGTAGCCGTGCTGCAAGAGAATCTCCGAGAGGAATCCATTCTCGAATGGGATGTATCCATGGGAGCCCGGATATCCCGTTGCGCCTTCCGCGATGCAAGCCATCGCGTTCGAGTGATGATTGCGGCCGGTCAGAACGCAGGAGCGTGTGGGCGAGCATAGCGCGGTGGTGTGCATGTTGCGATAACGCAGACCGTTCGCGGCCAGGCTGTCGAGATTCGGTGTTTCGATGGGCGCGCCATAGCAGCCGATTTGGCCGAAACCGGTGTCATCGAGAATGATGAATAATATGTTGGGAGCTCCTTCCTTTGCGCGCACCGACATCGGCCATGCAGGCTCGGATATCTCGAATGTTCGCCCGACCACGCCGGGGAATGCGGTTCCGGGCTTGTACTCCTTCAAACTCATTGCTAGTCCTCCTTGTGTGATGAGATCGCGCAGGTAATGTGAGTTAGTTCTTGCAGGAGTGACAGAATGGTCACGGTTGTGCTCCAATCCTGGACTGTGGGGCGAAATGAGAGAATGGGATGCGTGAAGAAGTATAGCTCATATCTTGAAACACTTCAAGGGAAGGCAGAGGGAGTGAGTGCGAGTGGTATGGCCGCAAGCAAGAAGAAGGCCATGGAACCGCAGATGGACGCGGATTTTGGGGATTCTATGGATCAACAGGACGGCGAACCACTAAGGCACCACGTCACAAAGAAAATCTTAGCTTCTTTTATTCGTGTCTTGGTGGTTAAAATTTATTTCTTTCTCTGCGCGAGATCCTGTATGAGCTGGGTCACGCGGCGGTGGATTTCGTCGCGGACTTTGTTGAGCTCAGTCGGAGGCATGTTACGAGGCTCGGGAAGGTCCCAATCGAGCCGCATCTTCGCGGGCAGGAATGGGCAGGCATCGCCGCAGCCCATGGTCACGATTACATCCCACTCGCCTTCGGGCAGGGCGTCGAATCCCTTTGATTTGTGCGATGAGATGTCTATATCGAGTTCCTTCATCGCAGCAATCGCCTTCGGGCTGACGATGCCGGAGGGCTGCGAGCCGGCACTGTAGGGTTCGACGATACCTTTGCCAAGCTGTCGTGCGAATCCCTCGGCCATCTGCGAGCGGAACGAATTCTGGACGCATACGAACAATACTCGTTTCATCGCTCCTCCTTCTACGAAGTGATTTCTGGTTTCGAGTCTCGGGTTTCCGATTGAATTCCGGAGAATGTTGAATGCGGTATATCATTCCCCCGAGGCCGGATATTCACGTGCGCTGGTCGTCGGATGACCTGTGGATTCTCCTGCGAATACTCCCACGGCAGACGGCGCCAACTGCTCCGAAGGGAACCAGGCGGCAGTGCGCTTGCAGATGCCGACGAGCATGAGCATCACGGGCACTTCGATTAAGACGCCCACAACCGTGGCGAGCGCGGCGCCGGAAGAGAGTCCGAAGAGCATGGTGGCAGTCGCGATAGCGACCTCGAAGTGGTTCGAGGCCCCGATCATGGCGGAGGGGGCAGCATCTTCATAGGTAAGGTTCAACACTTTGGCGAGCACATACGCGAGCAGAAAAATCAGGTTCGTCTGAATGAACAATGGGACGGCAATCCACAAAATGGTCAGAGGATTGGAAAGGATGACTTCGCCCTTGAACGAGAACAGGAGCACGAGCGTGATGAGCAGGGCGACAATTGTGACAGGCGTGAGCAGGTGCAGGAACTTTTCTTTAAACCACTCCTCGCCTTTGCTCGCGATAATCCATCTCCGCGAGAAGTATCCCGCCACCAGCGGCAGGGCCACGTAGATGCTGATGGAGAGCAGGAGCGCCTGCCATGGCACGGGCAATCGGCCCACACCGAGCAGGAATCCTCCGAGGACACCATAGAGCACAAGCATCGTGAGAGAGTTTATCGCGACCATGACAAGCGTGTGCCCGTCGTTGCCGCGAGCGAGATAGCCCCACACGAGCACCATAGCAGTGCACGGCGCGATGCCGAGGAGGATGCAACCCGCAAGGTAGCTGCGCCAGAGCGGAACCTCGAGCATCTTGACCCCTCCGACGAGCACTACCTTGCCCGCGCCATACGTAGCGCCCAAGGACAAATCGAGCCCAAACGGCATTTTCACATGGTCAATTGCCTCCGCGCCGATAAATCCTCTGAACAGCACGCCGAGGAACAGGAGCGCAATCGCGTACATCGTGAACGGCTTGATGGCCCAGTTTACAAAGAGCGTGAGGCCGACGGGCTTGGCGCTCTTGCCGGCTTTCATGACCTCGCGAAAATCGATCTTGACCATAATGGGATACATCATGAAGAATAAGCAGACGGCAATCGGGATGGATACTACCGGTGCATCGCCGACGTAGATGGCAAGCCCATCGAGGAACGTGGCCACATTGGGTGCAACCTTCCCGAGTACGATCCCTGCAACGATGCACAAGATGACCCAAACGGTCAGATACTTTTCAAACGCACTCAGGCCTTTGCGACTGCGTTCGTTGTTCTGTTTTGCCATGAAAACAACCTCCGATTTTCCAAACCGAGCAGGATTCCTTATCACCGTTCGGCTATATATCAGCTTCCTGCCTTCATCCTCGGCAGATTTGGCGCACATCCATTTTCACTACCTTCGCCAGCTTGGCGCGGTCGGCGCGGACGATGGGGTCATCATTGAGCCAGTTGCGCAAGAGACCTAACTGCGCCTGGTCAAAGTTGTTCTGTCGGCGGGGTGATAAACGGTAGAAAATCCATGTGCCATTGCGTCTAGGCTCAACGAGACCGGCTTTCTTGAGGACGGAGAGATGTTTTGAGATGGTGGGCTGCTTGAGCCCGATCACCGCCATAATCTGGCAGACACAGAGTTCCTGTTCCTCGAGCATCTTGAGGATGCGCGCGCGGCTGCGGTCGGCGAGCGCCTTGAAGACCTTTGTGTATTCCTGAATCTCATCCATGATATATTACTATATAGTAATATATCATGGATATCCGTTTGTGTCAAGTCTCGGGGACGAGATGGGACTGCGATATAAGGGGGGGCGGCAAGATTCTGTTCACCCTCGTATTTGTTGCAGCAGGCGACCGCCGTATTATGTAGGGGCCGTTCGCGAACGGCCCCCACAAAGGACAATCCAAACCACAGACCTACTATTATGTCGTGCACCCGTTCGAGATACAGGAAACCGGCCGTCTTAACGCCTTTTCTGTGATCCGACTTACGGCAAGCAGGGCATATTGCTTTGCGTGATCACGTATTTTATCTGCGTCTCCAGCCGGCCCACATGGGGAAGCCGTTTTCATCGCGGAGCGTGAGTATTTCGTCGCCCTTTTCGATTTCGGCAGCAATGAGTGCGGGCTTTTCATTGAAGGTTATGCGAGAGCCCTTTACTGTTATCTGGTCGCCTTTTCGAATCTGGACATCCTGATTTTCGAGGTACCATTTGGGGCCAAGGTGAACAGAGATTGTGTCATCGTCGGTCTTGAGCTGCAAATGGACGCCTTGTCCCATGCCTCGCATCGGGGTGATGTATGCCACTTTCACGACGACGCCGCTGAGCGTTTCGACGGTGTCAGGGTCATACATGCGCTGATATTCAGCATTTCGCCCCCAGCCGCCACCCATGCCCTGCGCAAACGCATTTGTGAAGAACGTTGCGGTTATCAAGATAACTGCCACACATAAGAGTACCTTTTTCATGACCAAATTCTCCTTTCCATGAAAAAAAACGCCATCACACCGGGGCCTCTCGCAAAAGAGGTTAGTCGAGCGGGCTTCTCCTTGTCCAGTCGTATTCCGGAAAAGGAACTGCCGAGCCGCCGAAAAATGCTCCGAGTGTTTGTTTCACCTCATTAGACTATGAGAACCGGCACAAGGTTAAATCTTGTCATTTCGCTTTCATGCGTTCATTCTGACACAGTTAATTGCTTATAGTATTGCGTAGCTTTGAATTGCTCGATATGCGCTCGTCTCGCGAACCTGCGGCGTCTCCTGTCCCTTTTGGCAGAAGTGGGACTTTTTTCAGCGAATACCGGAAGGTGTCCCGTTCCCCGTCCCCTGTTTCTCTCGCATCGCGGAGGGGTCTTGCGGCAACTGCAGGTTTTCCATTCGTCGTTCATAACGATAAGTGAAGGATATAGATGAGGCAGAAATAAATTCCGATTGCGATAAAGAGGACCCCCGTGATGCGGCGTGCCCACAGCTCGAAGGAGGTGATTCGGTTGAACAGCTTTCCGACCGAATGAACGCCCGATGCGATGAGGATCGCAAACACCGCCACCGGCAGAGCCGTGCCTATCCCATAGACCGACGGCAACAAAGCGGCCGAACCGGAACTGACGGCCAGGGGAATGAGGCTGCCGAAGAACAGTGCAGCCGACACCGGGCAGAATGACAGCGCGAAAATGATTCCCAGTAAAGCCGCTCCCGCGACGCCCATTCCTTCTATACGGCGCTTGAATGAGTCGCTCAGGCCGATACCGGGGAGGGAAAAGTTGAACACGCCCAGGAGGAATAGACCGACCAGAATGAGAACCGGCCCGAGAACCTTGTTCATGTTCGTTTGTAGCGCAAAGGAAATATTGGATGCGGAGAGAAGGCTCTTCACCAGGAGAGCACCCAGAAAAAGGTAGGTAAATGCTCTCCCAAGCATATAGAGAATGCCACTCGCGAACACATGGCGCGGGCTGCCCACTCGCCTGCCGATAAACGACATCGCGGCAATGTTGGTCGCCAGCGGACAGGGGCTGATCGATGTGAGTATACCGAGCCACAACGCCGAAAGCGCGCCTAAAACCAGTTCGGTCATGATTTGTTCTCTTCCAGAAAAGCCGCTGTTTCGGTTTGAATATAGGAGAGGAAAGCCTCTTTGTTCCGAACCATCTGCCACACCTTGTCGAGGTTTTTCCACCTTACCTGCTTGCCACCCTGAACTGCGGAGAGAACGACCGATTGCGCATATAGCTGATAGTCTTTCACAAAATGTTTGTTGTCGGGAATTGAAACGTCAACCGAGCGCCAAATGAGTTCTCCGCTTTTCAGAGAATCCCCGAATTTTTCCTTCAACGCCTCCTCGGTGTATGCCTCGATTGTGAGGCACGTTCTGCAGCGCCTGTTTCCGTGAAAATAATACGCGATAACCTGTTCTGATGCGCTCTTACCCTGAGATATCGCTTCGTCCTCTGCCAGCGAGGGGTCCCCCAATGGCTTTGACTGAACGGATTGTTCGGCTGATATAGCCTGGTGGTCCCCATCCGAGAAGATCAGATAGATGAAGACTGTACAGGCAACCAGGAAGAAGAGTGTCGTAATTGATTTGATTTTCATCATGTTGTTGCTCCTTTCGGACGAGACTGCATTCACGCGCTAAGACCATGCCTATGAATGGCGGCGTTATGGTTCCTCATCCTATCACTTTTCGTCGTCACCTTTAAGAACGATTTCCTTGAACCGGGAGCGAACCGCATTTTCGTCTGAGAAATCCTCACATTTCCACAGCACGCGGTCGCCCTCGAGAAGCACGAGAACGGGGATCATGATTGCTTCGTATTTTTGTAGCAGCGGCTTTGCTTTTTCGTTCTCCAGTTCATAGTCAATCTTGTCGAAACGGACACGGTTCGAGAAATTTTCTTTCAATGTCTGCACGATTCCCTCGGCGACGCGGCACTGCTCACGCGTGCATGGGCAACTCAGTTCGTTTACGAACAAGATAGCAGAAAGGCCCGCCTCGGACTCATTTTCTCTTCCATGGTTCGAGTTGGTTTCCATGGCGCTTACCTGCCCTGCGCCTTGCTTGCAAGCGACTGAGGCGACAAGAAGAAGGGCCAAAACCGTTATCAGCCGAAGAGCGAATCGAATTGGCCGCATTATTCTTTCCCTCTTTTCGTCTCTTGCTCGAGCCATTGTTTTATCTGGTCCCGGGTCGGCACCCTGCCGACGGATACGATTTTCTTGTTGATGACAAGCGCGGGCGTGCCGACCGCGCCATATTTTGCGATTTCATCTGTTTCGGTAATGTGGTCGACATCGGCTGCGACGTTGAGAGCAAGCAACACAGCCACGACTTCATCGGTCAAACGACGACAATTGGGACATCCCATTCCGAGAATCTGGATGTTCAGGCCCTCTTCCTCTTCTTCCTCGACCGGCTCACCGAGGAAGCGGCGATATTCGCGCACGAGCGCCTGCTCATACTTTGATTCCATCACCGCCGGGATATAGTTTTTCATGTTTCGCACTTCCTCGAGAAGCGCTTGCTTGAGGCTGCTCTCATCCGTTATGCGTTTCGAGCGCACGTTCGTGAGCGCCTCTTCGAGGTCGCGCAGTCCGATGCGATGTCCGCCGACATTGATTTGAGTAATTTTTGGCTGTCTGTGCTCACTCATCCTTCTCAGCCTTTCGCTTGAATTCCTTCAGGAGCGATGGTTCCGCCGCTCCCCATTCGAATGTTGGCTTGCAGTGCCTGGCCTCGGTATAAACGGCAACCTTTTGTCCGATGCAATCCCGGAGGTACACAAGCGCTGCGGCCTTGTCCTCATCGAGGAGTATCTGCTGAAGCTCTTGTACCTCGCTCGGTTCAAGCGTGATAACGACTTTGTCCACAATCTGCCCCCACTTTATTCATTCTCATTTTTGGGAACTGCTTTTCTTACCCACAGGGAATGATGTTGCTCAAGCCATGAGCGAGGGACTCGACCCGTGAAGATTGCTTTCAGAGTCACCGGAGCAAGGAGAACAACAACGTAGAAATGGACCATTCCGGCAATGATGAACAAAGCGGCCATGGCGAGATGAATCGTATAGCTCACCCGCACAAGCCCGGCGGCGAAAGCATCGGGGAACCACATCGCGATACCCGTCACAAGCATTACAGCAGTACATACCATGACCCACCACAGAAGGAGTTTTTGACCGGCGTTAAATCTGCCAGCATGAATGGCATGCTTGCCCCCCAGGTATCCGCCAAGTTTCCGCAACCACTCTATGTCGTGCGGCTTTAGGGCTGCATGCCGAATCCATAAGAGGCCTGTCAATAGTCCGGCAATGGCGAACACAACTCCTGCAAGCGGGTGAACAGTCTGCGCAAGTTTCTGCATTTCGGGATAGAGCGCCAGTGGATTGTTCCGGCCTAAGAGGAAGCATATTCCTGAAACCGTGAGAATCGCGAAGCTCACGAACGAGAAATAGTGAGCGACTCTTTCGAGAACGCCGAATCGCACGACTTCGATGTCGTCCACAACAGAATCCGCCGGCTTCGGCCCGAACACGATGTAATGCAGAATTAGGAGGAATCCGACAATGAAAAAGGCTCCGATAGACCACGGCCTGAGAATGTTCTCACGCCATGCGCCAACCTGAACCGTAAGTGTTGAGTACCCGAGGTCTTCATGCATTGGCGCGGTAATGCGAAAGCCCTCCGTCGTGAAAGGGTCTCGGAGAGCCGCAGCGGCAAAGAAATGCGAATTCGTCGTATGACATTCCGTGCATCCTTTTGACCCGAGCGCGGCTTTGGCGGGAGCCACATCATGGCTCAACTTGAAGACCGATCCGTAGGGACTGTATTCATACGAATGTTTTTCCAATACGCGGTATTGTCCGGGAGACCGGTAGAGCTTGTCTCCGTTTACGAATACCACTTGTTTTCCCTCGAGTGTGGCGCCTTCTTCTCGCAGCGCCTCCGTGACCGAGTCTATGATTGCGCTGATCTCCTCGGGTCTGTTGATATCGGCGTAACCGTCATCATTATCGTCCCGGATGACAGAGAGCTTGGGGTAACTTGAAGGGTCAGCCTTGTGCCGGCTCCACATTTTGACCATTTGCCTCATAAGCGGCTGGCCGAGCGCGGTCTGTCCTTCGGCCTCGATGCCGACCCAAACCGGGTAAAGTTTGCTGAGCGGATATATCTTCCCCTTGTACCATTCAAGGAACGGTTTGTATGGCGCTGTGGGCTGGAATTCAGATGTGAATCTTGCTTTTTCTCCGTAAAAGTTCCACGGAAGCATATCGGGACCATAGTAGGACCATATTCGTTTTCCGAACGGGATGAACGGACCTGAGTTCCACACAGTGCTGTCCTGCACGAGAGCAGCCTTTATCTGTCTTTCGGGCATGTGGCAAGTCTGACACGAAATCTTTTTCAGATGAAGTGGTGGGAATGCTGCATGTTGTGGCACCGGAGCTCCCAAGTGGCCTTTGGCATGGCATTCTTCGCAACTCATCATGGTATTGTCCAGGTCATCGCGCACGAGTGCGCCGGGGTCATCGCCCTTTGCGAATTGGTGCACTTCTTTTCCGGCGATTCGCAGGTCGGTTGCGTTGCTGCCGGCTGGATGACAATCCACGCACCGCAGTCCGGCTCGGATATGTACATCGGTTCTCGTTGTCCAGGCAGTTCCTTTCTTCTTCCAATCGGTTTCGTGGTGGCACTGCATGCATACACGGCTCGGCGGCTCTTTCACAATCGGGATTTTGACGGATCCATCGGAATCGAAGAGATTGCGATTGTATTTGACCGTTGCGGGAACCCCATCTTTGACCGCACCCGAAACCTCTGCAAATCCGGCGCCTGCCGTCGCGGCCCATTTGAAATTCAGCCTGTCCACTTGCTGATCGCGATCTTTTTTGTCATAGGAGGGCAGGTGGCAAATCAAACAGTCGGCTTCGAGCACACCCGTTTCGGCCCAGCGAGCTTTGTAGTAGTCGCCATCGAAATTGTTATCTGCGCCCGACGTCATTTCATTCGCCGGGTCGAGCATATATGTGTCATACCTGTTTCCGTTCCGGTCCAGTTCCATCGGGCCACCGCCTGGATGGCAGACCGCGCATTGGACGGTGAATTCGAACGAGGTCATATCTATTGCTTTGGCGTTTGAATTCTGCTTTTTCGCCAACTGGCGAAAGATGGGAGCGGGCGTTCACCACCGGCCTCCGTAATATCCGGGTGTTGTGACCCAGTCGTAGCGGCGCGCAAGCTCATCGGTCAGAGCCTCACCTCTGCCAGCCTGAAAATGAAAGCCTTCAGTGATTTTGGCGTAATCGTGGCATCCCTGTGCGCCACAGGTTTGCTTCGGGCTGTATGGAACTTGTGAGTTGACTTCATTGAGGGGGTCTATGATTGTCCCATTCTCATCCTTCAGGTGAAACGGAGGGCACACAGCCACCGCGCTGGTCTTTCCCTTGGTCATTTCGGTGGAGGATAGGCTCCTCATCTCTGTTGCCTCGGCAAGGTCGGGGCCGGATACTGCCCAGATTAGGAGTATTGTCGAGAAAATGGCCGTTCTGAAGGAGCACTGTACGAATGCCGAGTATTGCACTTGAGGAGTTCTCATATATCGAAGCTTTGCAAAGCTCATGACGCTTCTCCCAATAGTTCCAGCAGTTCATTCCGTCCCTCCGCCGATTCAGCTTTCATGAGAGTTGGACAGTTGTCTGCTTCCGCCTCGCCGTTTGCAACGGCCGCCGCGAATGCCATGCATGTCGGCTTTCCGCACTTTCCGCAATTGGTTCTCGGAAGCAATTTGTATATGTCGAGCGCTGAAGGCGCCGCGCGCATCTCGAAGTCCGGCGTAATCTCATCTTTGTGGTCATGCGCCCACTGAATTTTCTCCCTTATCTCTTTCATGCAAAGCCATGCATCGAGCAAATCGTCGGCCTTTGCGACCCCGATTTTGTCCCGATACAGGCTTATCATCCGGATTCCTTTCTTATAGGTCAAGACCGGTATTTCCGAACTATATTCGGCCGCCCTGAGTGTGGAATTGAGATAGGGCAGCAACGAGGCGATGTCCTGACCGTGATGGGCGATGAGGCGGATTTTGCTCGCGTCTGCAAAACACTGGGCGATGAACGTGAGCCACATCTTTTCGATGAAAGGATGATTCGGGGGGTCGTACGCGCTTGTGCTTCGGTCATCGGGCAGCCGCCTTTCGGGCTGAGGCAAATCGTAATGCCCCATTATCTCGATGCGATTGCCAATGATGAGTTCTCTGGCTTTGCCCGACATTTCGCTTGCCACGGATACGGCCCATAGTTGAATGGATGGCTCGACGGGCGATGGAACGAACCGTTGATGTGGCACGTTCCCTCTCCGGAGGCATTCGCGTACCTCCTCGAGCTCTCTGTGACTACTGAAGAAAGATGTTGAGTATCCCATCATTCAGACAGAGTCCTGGGTGATCGGTCCGGGCAAGAAATGTGCACAACTCTCGAATGATATCGTTCAAAAAGCTCATGTCCCGCTCTTGCCGTACCAGCGGTCTTTCAACTCCTTCAGCATGGTGAGCGGAGGAAACCCTATGGCTTGAGAAGGACAGAGACCGGCGCATGTGCTGCATTCGACGATGCAATTATAGGGCCGGGCTGCGACCGGCCGCGTATTTTGTTCGTCCCAATCGTAGGTGTTATGCGGACAGAACTCGAAGCATGTCTTGCATCCGTCGCACTTTTCGGCATCCACGGTTGGATACCACGGGATTTCTTGTCGCGGAATACCTTCCCATTCTAGCTGATCCATCCGAGCATTCCTCCTGTTTCCTGAATCGATGTCTGGAGCCTTCGGCATCTTGCTCTCGAACTCCCTCTATCAGCAATACTTTTTTTCAATCCACCTTTCCCAATAATTTCAGAAGCTGCGCGCTGTTTTGGCTCATCTGCGCATCCTGCAGCTCAACACATTTCTCGAGAACTGTCTCTCCATTGGCAAGCGCGGCAGCGAACGCCATACAGGTTGCTAGCCCGCACTTGCCGCAATTGGTTCTGGGAAGCAGCTTGAAGATGTCGAGCGGCTTAACGTCGGAGATGCTCCGGTACGAGGGTTTAATCTCTGCCTTTCTTTCGGCAACGGAGTTGATTGTTTCGCGAAGCCATTCAAATACTTCCTTGGCTTCGTCCTCGTCGCGCAGTCCGGCAATGCCGATCTGTTTCGGATACATGGCAAAGAGCCTGCCGTCGCGTCGAAACCGGAGGAACGGCGGGTCTTTTTCATAGATGCCCGGGCCTAGTTCCGCGTTCAGGTACGGCAAGAGGTCGGTCAGGTCATCGTCGAATTCGATAGAGGCCGCAACTCGTACTTCGGATGGCAAGCACTCGGGCGGCGCCACAGCCAGCCTGTAATTCTTGAGAAGCATGGTAGGTCCCCTATTTCTTGAGCCACTTTTCGATGTCCGACGGCTTCGGCACTTTGCCCTCAATTTTCTTCTCACCGTCGATGAACACGGCGGGTGTGAACATTACGCCTCTATTCACCATGGTGTCTATGTCGGTGACGTGTTCGACGGTCGCATCGATCCCAAGTTGCTTCACGACTTTTTCGACTTCCTGCGAAGTTTTCTGACACTTCGCGCAGCCGGGGCCGAAAATTTCAATTTTCATGTTCATTCCTTCCTCTTTAACCACGGATTTCACGGATTACACGTATTATGAAAGAGAGCGAACCACCAAGGTATCACAAAGATACAAAGAAGGTCTTGGTTTCTCTTCTCCTTGGTGACTTGGTGTCTTGGTGGTTAGAATTCATTTCTTTGCGTCCTTGCGGTGAATAGAATCGGTTCATGTCACGATTACACCATATATCATTCCACTGATTGTTGCCATGATGATTACAAGTATGCAGTAGACGATCGTTTTCTGTGTTCCAATCACGCTCCGAATCACAATCATGTTCGGCAGGCTCAGCGCAGGGCCGGCCAGAAGAAGCGCGAGCGCGGGTCCGGGACCCATGCCGTTTCCGATCAGTCCCTGCAGAATGGGCACCTCAGTCAATGTGGCGAAGTACATGAATGCGCCGACAACTGAGGCGAACAGGTTGGCCCAGAGCGAGTTGCCGCCAACGAAACCGGCCACGTAGCGCGCGGGAATGAGACCGTTGTCGTATTCCGGCCTCCCCATGAGCATGCCTGCGGCGAGCACGCCGGCGAACAACAGTGGCAGAATCTGCTTGGTGAAGCCCCACGTGGACTCGACCCATTCGCCAAGCTCTTCCCGCGTGAACCAGCGCCACAACATGACGGCAAGAACGGCCAGGAACGCGATGGTGAGCGGCCAGTGGATGCGATAGACGGCGTCCCAGAAGCCGACGGGCTGCGCCGGCTTGCCCCATGCAGCGAACACCAGGATGAGCACCATCGTCGCAAAATAGAAGACTGTCTGGCCGAGCGGGCGGCCATCATCCACCGCCATCGCCACTCCACCGTTCAATTTTTTTTCATTCTCTTCCTTACGATAAATGCCCGCCATGATGAGGCCGATGACAACGGAGAAAATGACGGCGCCGACGGCCCGCGCAAGTCCCAACTGCCAGCCGAGCACGCGCGCAGTCAAAATGATAGCGAGAACATTGATGGCCGGGCCGGAATAGAGGAATGCTATGGCAGGGCCCAGACCTGCGCCGCGCCGGTGAATGCCAGCGAACAGAGGCAGCACCGTGCAGGAACACACGGCGAGGATTGTTCCGGAGACGGAGGCGACGCCGTAGGCCAACACCTTCTTGGCGTTCGCGCCGAAATACTTCATGACGGATGCCTGAGAGACGAAGCACGCGATTGCGCCCGCGATGAAGAAGGCGGGCACAAGACAGAAGAGCACGTGCTTCTGCGCGTATTCCTTGGTCATATAAAATGCTTCAACAAGGGAGCTTTGGAAGCGCGGGTGCGCGACAGGCAAGAAATAGGCGATGATAAACACCGCGATGATAAAGAGTAGTTTGGTACGTTCTTTCACGGTTTTACCTCTATGGACTTATGGCCAAACGGCCATTGGTTTGCACAAAAAAATTAGCGGGCCGACAGAATGTCGTGTTGTTCTTTCAAATTTTCTTCCATTACCTGCTCGACGCACTCGAAGAAGTTCAGCACGCACGGCCGCGCCAGGCGGTAAAACGATCTTTGTCCATCCTTTCGGTCCTCGACAAGACCGGCCTGCTTAAGGATGGCAAGATGTTTCGACACGGTGGACTGGTCACTGCCGACGACGTCGACAAGGTCGCACACGCAGATTTCACCGCGCTCGTTCATTGCGTCAAGCATCATGAGACGGCTTGGATGGGCCATAGCTTTGAGGATATGCGCCCGCATTTCGTATAGTTTCTTGTTCATGGAGCTTGACTCCTTTATCGTTTCATTTCAATATTACCATACAACCATTGATTTGTCAAGGCCCTCACTCCCCAAATTCCGGTGGCAGGCGCAAACCCCGGACTCGCGTGGAGCAGCCTACTTGCCAAACGGACAGGCCGGATATCGACATTCGCTACAATTGAGGCACAAACCGCCGTGTCCTAGCCGGGCGAGGTCCTCTGCGCCGATTCGCTCTCCAGCAAGAACGCGCGGCAAGACGAGGTCGAATACGGTCGCCTTGTGGTATAGCGCGCATGCCGGCACGCCCAGAATGGGCACGCAATCGCCCGCATCACCGTTTCCGACATACGCCGCCAGCATCATTGCGCCCGGCAATACCGCCGAGCCGTATGCGATATCTCGGGCGCCCAGTTTGCGGATGGCGAACCGCGTCACGTCGTCCGGATCGACCGACATTCCTCCGGTGGTGATGAGGAGGTCGGCTCCGGATTCGAGGCACGAGCGGAGCTCGCGCTCGATATGCGCTTCATCATCGGGCGCATAGCGAACGGCCACAACCTCTCCTTCGAACTGTTCTATCTTCTCGCGAATAATAGGCGCGAAGCCGTCTTTGATCTTTCCATGGAACACTTCGGTTCCGGTGATGACTATGCCGGCACGAGGTTTGCGCATTTTCCTGACTTCAACGATTCCCTCACCGGCGACCGAGACGGCTTGCTCTACGACACTTCGCTTGACGACAAGGGGAATAGCACGCGTGCCTGCAACTCGATGGTTTTTCTTTACGACCGTATTATTGTGCAGCGTCGCGCACATAACATCGCCGAGCATATTGAATCTCGTGAGGGTTTCGACATTCACCTTGAGGAGCCCGTCCCACGCGGCCAGCAGGTTGATTCTTCCCTCTTTCGGCTCGCCGTCCGACACTGCGCCCGGCCCCATGAGCGCTTTGGCCAGTTCGTGGGCGGCTTCGTCCTCGTGCATTTCATCATCTGAGATGGTCAGAACATAGACCTTCTCCTTGCCAAGCCGCTGTAAGTGGCAGACATCATCAGGCCGTATGATATGCCCCTTCCTGAATGCTCTGCCCTTGAACTCTCCCGGGCGTATCTCAGTAATGTCATGCGCCAATGGCATCCCCACTGCATCGGTGACAGGTAGCGTTCTGAAAGTGTGCCTCACGGGAGATTCCGCGCTTGTGACATCGCCTTCACACATTGTTGTCTCCTTTGCTTCAATCGGCTGTCTTAGCCGACTTATGACAAGTTCGCAGAACGCGTCATAACAAAATTTTTTCTCCGATACGATAGTAGCCTCCGTGCGCACACGGTCGGCAAAGCACTCGTCCTTCGGTCCGAATTTCTCTCATGTCCTGCACACATTCGCCGCATTGCTGGCATTGTACCCGGCTGAGTGGTCTTCCGGGCATGTCCTCGGGTTTGAGTTTCACCTCCACCTGCATCGCCTCGAAGAGGTCATGTTCCGTCATGACCTTGTATGCCTCGAGTTGCGCTTTGTATCTGTCGCTCATTTCGGGGAAGAGAGCCACAGCCTGCTCGCGCGACTCCTCGCGCGCCAGCACGCGCACTGCCTTCCGAGTGCACAGGTTTACGAACGTCGCGGCCATCTTTCCGTAGTCCATGAACTTCATGGTCCGCTTTCCCAGAGAGCATCCGGTGACCGACTGAACTGCATCCGTGGCGCATCTATCCATTTCGACGAACACGATGATGTTCTTTCTGTCGGCGCCTTTGGGGTCGGATATGCCCGCTTCGCGCAGACCGACTATTGACATTCTCACTCCCAGAACCTGCCCGGGACAAAGGTGTCCGTGAACTCTGACGGACTGTTCAAGCAAAGCCTCGAAATCCATTTTGTCCCCTTTCACGCATCTGTCAGTGCTGCGAATGATTCACTGTCCAAAACGCAGGAAGATGTGAACACTTCCGCGGGGCCCCTTAGGCAAAATACTCAATGACATAGCGAGCGGCAAGCGTTATGATCAAGGTCGCTATTATCGACTTAATGACTTTTTGAGGCAAGTACTTCTGCGCCCGCGCCCCGCAGTAGATACCGGCAAACCCGCCAATTCCAAAAAAGAATCCCAGCAGCCAGTCCGGCGCAATTGCTAAACCGGTGTTCGAATACCAATACTCGAGTACCAGATACACAATGACTCCGGCCACCGACGTGACGAATGTCCCCAGCAAGGCCGCACCGGCGATTGTATAGACCGGCAACCTGAGAAACGCGACAATGAAGGGAGCGATGATGGCTCCGCCGCCGATCCCGTAGATACCGCCTATAATCCCTACGACAAATGCGAGCGAGAAGACGACGGAGGGATTGAAGCTGAATCTCTCGCCATAGAATTCATATGAAACCTTGTTGAACGTCCAAGAGATTGTTCGGACGACGGCATCCGGAGGCAGACCGGCGGCAAGCCTCCCCTTTCTTGCCGCCAAAGTGTGAGCGACACGTTGCCTGAACTTTTCCTCCAAGGCTCTTGCCTGCTCGACACCCATGCCTGATTTGCGAAAGAGGTCCGCAATGAGGCGGTATCCCATGTAAAGTAATACACATCCTACAAAGAGTTTAAATGCCCGTGGATCGGGCAAGAATCGTATTCTGATAATTGCTCCGATTAATACTCCCGGGAGCGCACCCAAAACGATGATCCAGGCTAGAGGCCAGGTCATCCGCTCTTCCTTTATGAAGCGGTACACGCCGCTCGGAATCGCGACTATGTTGAATATCATGTTCGTGGGGCTCACCGATGGCGCGGTAAACTTGAGTATGCTCATCTGAAAAGGCAACAAGAGAAACGCTCCCGAAATGCCGCCGATGGAGGTGAAGAATGAAACAAAGAAAGCAACGACAATCGGAACAAACGGATGAACGTCAACACCGGAAACCGGGAAATGCATAATCCACTCTCATTCAAACAGGCAGAGAAGAAAGCCGGAGCATCGCGGTACCAATCCAGAACGCCTTTAAGCCATCACGAAATTGACGCCTCGTATTCGCTGGAAGTTTTCTCGAGACAGGAAGCAATGAGACACCGCTCTTCCTTTGTGCGGCAAGTATTCGCTGCTTCCCTTATGTGGGCGCAAGCACTATATGGGCATCTGTTTATTCCGTGACGCCTACTCCCAAGGCCATTATTGCCTTGTCAATTCTGCGGCATAGTCTTTCATACTGTTTCATGAGCTTTAGCGCTCTCGGGGTCAGAGTGGTTCCTCCACCGGATTTGCCGCCGCGTTTGGAGGCGATGAGTGAATATCCAAGAAGCCTTTCCATCTCCCTGATCTGAGCCCAGGAACGCCGGTAGGAGATTCCGATCTCTTTTGCCGCGGAGTTTATGGAACCCGAGGATTTCACTGCGGCCAGCAACCGGAAACGGCCGGGGCCGAGAACAGGTTTCTCGTCTACTTCACCCCATATCTTAAATCTAAATTTCATGCTGTGTCACCCGTGCGTTATTCTATATTGCATAACGATATTTGTCAACTCCGGCGAACGGGCGGTCTGTCTGGGTGCGCTTGACGATTGGTGGCGGAATATGGTATATAGACTGGGAATTCTTGGGGATGGAGTCCCCCGCATAAATGCCTTTGAGAGGCTGATGACTCCTACCATGAAGAGGTTTGAAGCGGTAGGGTCATCAGAGTGAAGGCGCGACCCGCCGTGAGGTGGGTTTTTTTGTGCCCGCCTTACATTGACATTTCCTTGATGAGGAGAAATTCATGACGGAGACATTTTCTATTGCTGCATTATGGCTTGCACTCGCCATGGCTGCGACGATACTGGCGAATCACCTGCGTATATCAATGGCGTTGACGGAAATCTGTGTCGGGGTTTGTGCCGGTGCGATATGCGAGTATTTCATTGGGCCTGAGTCATTGGGCGCAAATGTTGATTGGCTGCGATTCCTCGCCACTTCGGGAGCAGTCTTGTTGACATTTCTGGCCGGAGCGGAGCTTGAGCCGGCGGTGCTGCGAGTCAAGCTGAAGGAGGTGACTGTTGTCGGACTCGTGGGATTTCTGGCCCCATTCCTCGGGTGTGCGGCAGTGGCTTATTATGCGCTCGGCTGGGGCCGGGACGCGAGCTTGTTGGCAGGCGTTGCACTCTCGACCACTTCGATGGCCGTCGTGTATGCGGTGATGCTCGAGACCGGCTTCAATCGCACGGAATTCGGCAAGGGAATCCTCGGAGCGTGCTTTATCAACGACCTCGGCACCGTGATTGCGCTCGGCCTGATTTTCGCGCCGTTTACCCAGAAGACCGTAATCTTTCTCGCGGTCAGCACGATTGTGATAGGCACGTTGCCGTTCGTTACTCGTATGCTCACCCGTCGTTACGCTCACCGCACGGCGGCCATCCGCACGAAGTGGGTGCTGCTTGTTCTGTTTGGGCTTGGCGCGCTCGCTCTGTGGTCGGGCAGCGAGGCGGTTCTGCCCGCGTATATAGCAGGGATGGTGCTCGCGGGAGCTGCGGCACAGGACCATCACTGGGTACGGAGGCTGCGCACGCTGACCATCGGATTCCTGACGCCGTTCTACTTTATTCGAGCAGGTTCCCTGGTTTCACTTCCGGCGATCCTGTCAGCGCCGTTCATCTTCTTCTGCTTGCTCGGCGGTAAAGTGGGCTCGAAGATTTTTGGCTTGTATCCGGTTATCGCGCCTTTTCGTCAGGAACGCAATGAACGATGGTACTACACGCTTATGATGTCTACGGGCCTCACCTTCGGCACAATCTCCGCGCTGTATGGCTTTTCGCACGGTATCGTTTCTCGCGAACAGTACTCATTCCTTGTGGCTGTCGTGATTGCGAGCGCGGTTGTGCCGACGATGATTGCGAATTTCGCGTTTCTGCCGAAGCATTTATTGCCCGAACCAGCCGAGCCGGTGCTACCGCAGGAAGCCGGCGCGCTTGCAGCGGCCGTGGCAGAAGAGGAGGAAGGACTTCAGGATGAATGAGTTGACGGTCCATATTCTGTTGACGCAGGTGCAAAACCGTTCCGCAACGTGCGGGCGGCCACGCAGGGCCGTCTCGACCACACTCGCAAGAAATTGTAGACTGTCCTTTTCAATCACGGGCGACCCGCCGGGTCGCCCCTACGGAACATGCGAGAATCTCTGCCTTACTCTCTCTCTTGCCGCGGGAACACGAGGTTTGCCCCTACGAAATATGTGCAACAGGGGTATGACGAGCTAAACTGATAACTTCTTGTTTCGCACACCCTTTTTCTTTGCATTTCTTGACGGTCGGTTCGCGCCTCTGTTAGAATCACTCTGCTTGCGGAACAACTATCGATACGTATCTACCGCTCATGCTCTCATGGACAAACCTAGGCTCCCGATTGCCGCATTCCTATTGCTCATTCTGGCAATTGCGCTTGTATACGCGAATTCGCTCAGTGTTGATTTTATTTATGATGACTATGCGTTCGTATACAACAATGAAGCGATACGAACATTCACGCCTATCGGAAAGTTCTTGTTTTCGCCTGAGGCTTTTTCGCATCCTGTAAGCGGCCACGTGTATCGTCCTCTGGCATCCTTCACGTTTGCGCTCAATTATGCGCTCAACGGACTCAACCCATTCGGATACCATCTTGTCAATATCTTGCTTCATGCGCTGAATGTGTTCCTGGTTTTTATTCTCCTTCAGCAACTTGGCTTCCAGCATCAGTCCTCATTCGTCGGTGCGCTCATGTTCGCGGTTCACGCAGTCCATAGTGAAGCAGTCACCTGGATAGCCGGCCGCGGAAACATGCTCTTCCTCTTCTTCTTCCTGCTCGCGTATGTGTTGTATATGCGAGCCGATTCCGGTTCGCAGCGACGGAGGTTTCTGCTCACTCTGGTGTCGGCTGCTGCATATGGATTATCATTGCTGGCAAAGGAGATGGCTTTGCCGCTTCCGATAATCCTCTTCGGACACGATCTCTATTTTCGCCGCGACCGTGACTTGAAGGCGATGCTGCAGCGAGCATGGCGGTATTTGCCCTTTGTGTGCGTGGCGCTTGCATATATGTATCTCAGGCTGCAGGTATTGGGCAGGATAGCGCAGGTGCAGTACCACGGTGGCAGCGCGTATGTGACTTTCCTGATGATGATTAAGGCTGTGGTCGTCTATATGAGACTGATGGCGCTGCCGACTGGTCTTTCCCTTTCTCGCCATTTTCCGCCTGCGTACTCGATTCTTGATGCCTCCGTCATCCCGTGCTTCCTTGTTGTGATTCTCGGCATTGCCGCTGCCATCTTCACCTTTCGGCGTGCGACATATTTCTCCTTCGCGCTCTATTGGTTCGGCGTAACGCTGCTTCCTGTCTCGAACATCATCCCGGTGAACGCGATAGTCGCTGACCGGTTCCTCTACGGGCCCTCGGTCGGCTTCTGTATTCTGGTCGCGTTCGTGACCGCGGCCGCGCTGAGAGAGCGGCACCTGAAACAAGCTCTTGCGATGTGGGCGCTCCTGGTTATGGTATTCTTTCAGATGACGCTTACCATCGGTCGAAACAACGACTGGAAGAACGCGTATGTACTATGGTCGAAGACCGCAGAGTCTTCTCCCACAAGCTTTGTCGCATTCAACAATCTCGGTTTCGAGTATATGAAGAGGGGACAGATCGTCGAGGCAATCGAGGCCTTGAGCAAAGCACTCGCATTGAAGAGTGACCTGCCAGAGGCACATGCAAATCTTGCGCGGTGTTATGTCAGGCTTGGCCACATCGATCAGGCGATTTATCACTACAGGGCCGCCCTCGATTTGCCGGATTCGCCTGAACAACTACGCTTGGAGCTCGAACAGTTGCTCGGTCGGGAAGGCAGCGAAGGCAAGAATGCCCAGCAAACGGAACGTCCGGCGTTTAATTCGGGACTTCGTCAACGCTAAAGGGGAAAATCGGACAGAAACTCCCGATGTGACAGTGAATTTCCCGTGAATTTCCCGTTGACAGTGCGGTCGGATTCATGTTACCATAAAGCACAAAAGAACTTAGGAAAGGTCGAGGAGCGTTTCCCAAACCGGGTAATCGGGTGGGCGAATTATCCTCGCTGAGATACAGTGTATTGCGTCCCGGGAGTACCGTTCCAACTTTGGAGTGAGGCGTTGTAAGTGCGCTTCGGGAACGGCACTTACAGATACGCGCGAGAAGCAATGCGGAGTTCTGAAGCCTGCCTGGCTTCGCACAAGCAATGAACGCGGATATTCCTGGGATGGAACACTAGTGAGAATGATTCTTATGAATCTGTTTGGCTACCGTGAAGGCACTTTTTGGTGCGAAAGTGTACCGATCCCGCAGATCGCGGAAAAAGTGGGTACACCATTTTATCTATACAGTAAAAACACGCTCCTGCGACACTATCAGAGGCTTGACGAATCGCTTGCGGGCATTGACCACATCATCTGTTATGCTTTGAAGGCGAATCCGTCCCTTTCGGTTTGCAAAGTTCTGGCAGACGCCGGCTCAGGAGCGGAGATTGTCTCGGGCGGCGAGCTTTATCGCGCCCTCAGGGTTGGGGTATCGCCGGGCAAGATTGTGTACAACGGAAACGGAAAAACGGCACCGGAGATACGGTATGCTCTGGAGAGCGGCATCCTCATGTTCAATGTCGATTCCGAGAGCGAGCTGCACCTGCTCAATCAAATTGCCAACGAGTTGGGATGCACAGCCCACGTCGGGCTGAGGGTGAATCCCGACATCGACCCACGGACGCATCCTTACATCTCGACGGGCCTGAGGGAGAACAAGTTCGGCATTCCCATCGAGGAGGCTCTCGAGTTTTACCGAAAAGCCAATGCGATGCCGAATGTCAAGGTTGTGGGAATCCACAAACATATCGGCTCGCAGATTGTTGATTTGTCGCCGTTTGTCGAGAGTTTGCAGCGAATCATGCTTCTGGTGAAGGAACTCAGCCGCATTGGTGTCCACTTGCGCTGCATCGACATGGGCGGAGGCATCGGCATCACGTACAATGAAGAGACTCCTCCCTCGTTCGAAGATTATGTCAGCGCAATCAAACCGCTTATCAAGGATTCAGGGTGCATGCTCATCGTCGAGCCGGGAAGGGTTATCGTCGGGAATGCCGGGGTTCTCATCACCCGAGTAGTGCACGTGAAGGCGTCGGGGAACAAAAATTTTGTCGTCGTTGACGCGGCCATGAACGACTTAATCAGGCCAAGCATCTACGGCGCATACCATAACATCGTTCCAGTCGAACAGAGCGCCAATTGCAGGGCAACGATCGTGGCCGATGTCGTCGGAGGGATATGCGAATCGGCTGATTTCTTCGCGCGCGGACGTGAAGTTCCCGAGCTGAAAGCGGGCGAGCTTGTCGCGATTATGAGCGCCGGCGCCTACGGGGCGGCAATGGCGTCGAACTATAATTCCCGGCCGCTCATTGCCGAGGTGATGGTTGACGGCTCACAGACCATGATAATCCGGCGCCGCCAGACATATGAGGAGATGGTCTCTCTGGAATCGTTTTAAGAAATCTCATTGTGCGATAGCATAAGGGCTGTATAAGAGGTAGCGTGCGCTTATGACTCCCGTTGATAAGGTAGCTCTGTATGAGGACAAGAGATTCCTCGACGCCCTCCGCAAGGTTGCGCCGGGGACGCCACTTCGCGAAGGGCTTTCGTACATTATCCAGGGAGGCACGGGCGGCCTGATCGTTCTCAGCAGCAGCCCGAAAGTGAGGGCACTTTCCGAGGGCGGCGTAAAGATTAATTCCCTTTTCCAGCCTACCTTGCTCTATGAGTTGGCCAAGATGGACGGCGCCATTTTCGTGGACAAGGATGTCACTAAGATCATTTCCGCGAACACCTTCCTCGTTCCAGATGAATCAATCTATTCAGAGGAGACCGGCACCCGCCATCGGGCCGGCCAGAGGTTTGCGCAGCAGACGGGGGAGCTCGTGATTGCCATTTCGCAGAGACGCTCGACAGTCACGCTGTACGTCGGCACCATCAAGCACGTGATGGACAGCATAGCCACGCTTCTCAACAAGGCAGTCCAGGCGCTTCAGACATTGGAGAAATACAAGGCTACGCTCGATCGCCTGCTCGTCGAACTGAGTGTCCGCGAGCTCGAAGACCTGGTGACGATTTATGATGTCGCGCGCACCGTTCAGCACACGGAAATGGTGCTGAGAATTGTCAAGGAAATCGAATACTACATTGTCGAGCTTGGCATCGAGGGTCGCTTGCTCGAAATGCAACTGCGTGAATTCGAGGAGAGCATCAACGAGGGGCTGACGGTCGTACGGGATTACTATCGCGACAAAGAGATCCGGAACGAGAAAGAGGTGTTTGGGCGGCTCTCCAAATTCCCCCCAAAAGAGCTTTTGAACCTTGGCAACATATCGAACGCGCTCGGGTTTGGGCTCAACATCAGCGCCGTCGATGAATATCTCGCTCCGCGCGGATATCGAATCCTTGCCAAGACGCATAGGGTCCCGCGGCCGGTGATAGAAAACCTGGTGAATACGTTCAGCAATCTGCGTGCGATAATTCAAGCGCCCCGCGAGAAGCTGACCGCAGTCGAGGGGATGGGCGAGGTCAGGGCCGAAAAACTGAAAGAGGGCCTCAAGCTTCTCCGCAATCAACTCATCTTTGACCTCCATTAAGCAAAGGCGGTTCCGTTGAAGTGACCAGAGTCAGTGTGAGCGCCGCTCGCGAGCAAGTCCGCTTTGCACTCACCGAACTCGTTTCATTCTATGCGCGGGAAAAGGGATTCCGGCCCTTGTCCGGGGCGTCAGGGAAATCCAAGAGGAGAGCAAGCAGGCTTTCAGCTCGCACGCGCATCCCGCATGCAAAGACCGCGGCCTTTGAGCCCGACCTCATCTGGCTCGATGGTAAGCGGGTAGTATGGAAATTCTATGTATTCCCGGAGCGGGCAACGCTTCGGCGCTTGAATCGAAACATCGATTTTGCAGTCCATGCGATTGTGTGCGAGGACTCTGCGGGAAATCTTGGAATCATCGAGCCTTCTCAGTTCTTGAGTCATATGAGCGCTGTATCCTCGGCTGCCGAACAAGAGAAGGTGCGCTCGTTGACGCGAGACATTGCTTCGGTTTCGATTCCCTATCCCGATTTCCACTTCAAAGGCACAGTGCGAAAGAATTCCGAGTTCGTCAAAGACCACTTCTCACTTTGCATTCAAACGGGGTTTGTCCACAAGCCTGCTCCGGGTCAGTTCCTGCAAGTTCTGTGCGACCCCGGGCCTCACGACGAATCAACCCGGTACCGAAGCCACCGGTATAGTGATGGACGCTGGCCCACGTTACGGGGAATCGAATTACTCGACAAGCGACCATTCCTGCGTAGGCCCTTCAGCATCGCATCCTACGGGCCGCCGCACTCGACAAGAAGAACCGGAGATGCACATTTCGGCGCAGAGTGGATGCACCTCATCCACTGGGTGCAATCGGAGTTCGAGATTATCTACCGACGGCTTCCTGAAGGCCCGGGAACGACGGCGCTTGCGCGAGACAAGGCGGGCGATACGATTGATATCGTCGGCCCGCTTGGCAGGGGGTTCACCATCTCTCCGCTTCCCAAGGTCGCCCTTTTGGTCGGCGGGGGCATCGGGTCGCCGCCGCTTGTGTTCCTGGCCAACGAACTTCTGCGAAACGGAGTGGAAGCACATGTATTTCTGGGGGCGGTCACGGCGTCGAAGATTCCTTTTCGGCTCACGGGGGAGGCAGGAAATCGCATCGCGCGATTTGAGCGCATGGGGATTTCGCCCGTCGTATCCACCGACGATGGAAGCGCTGGACGTCGCGGACTTGTCACGGAGGCGCTTGTGGAATATCTCGAAAAAGAATGGGGCCCTTCGTCGGCAATAAAGATATTTGCCTGCGGTCCCAGACCGATGCTGGCTGCGCTCGACGGCATCGCTGGCCGCTACAAGCTGCCGTGCGAGGCGCTGTTGGAAGAACGGATGGCGTGCGGATTCGGTGCGTGCATCTCTTGTGTGTGCGCGGTTAAGGAGCCCGGTCAGAAGGCGCGATTCACGCGCATTTGCACTGAAGGGCCGGCTTTCGATGTGGCGACGGTGATGTGGCATGCCTAAGCTTCCAAATTTGCGGGTAAACGTCGGCGGCATCGAGATGAAGAACCCCGTTGTCGCAGCTTCGGGCACATTCGGGTATGGGCTTGAGTTCTCGCGATTCGTCGACCTTTCGCGCCTGGGCGCGTTCGTGACGAAAGGAGTCTCGAGCAGACCGTGGCCCGGCAACCGCCCTGCGCGAATCGTTGAAACCAGGGCAGGAATGCTGAACGCAATAGGTTTGCAGAACGTCGGCATCGAGGCCTTCCTTACGGACAAGCTGCCTCGGATTCGCAAGCTCGATACCGCGATCATCGTGAACATCGTCGGCCGGGAGATAGACGAATATGTTGCAGTTGCGAAGAAACTGAGCGGGCAAGATGGGGTTGCCGGCATTGAGCTGAACATTTCTTGCCCGAACATCAAGCAGGGAGGCATCTCGTTCGGCCAGAACCCGAACCTCTCGGCTGAGGTCACGCAGGCAGTGAAAAACGCAGCCCCGAAGAAACCACTCATTGTTAAGCTAACGCCGAACGTGACTGACGTTGCGGCAATCGCGCTCGCCGTCGAGCGGGGCGGCGCCGATGCGGTGTCTCTCATCAATACACTTACCGGCATGGCCATTGACATAGACGCTCGGCGGCCGGTGCTGGCAAATATCACCGGGGGTCTTTCCGGTCCCGCTATCAAGCCGGTGGCGCTCAGAATGGTGTGGCAGGTCGCCCGCACGGTCAAGATTCCTGTCATCGGCATCGGAGGAATCTCCTGCTGGCAGGATGCGGTTGAATTTCTCATAGCGGGCGCGACCGCGGTTGCGGTCGGCACTGCCAACTTCATCAATCCAAAAGTTACGATCGAGATCATTGAGGGAATCGAGCGCTATCTCGTTAAGCATAAAATGCGCGATGTGTACCAACTCATAGGAAGCCTCGTCACGGATGAGCCTAACACCCAAAGAACGCCTGATTGTTGCACTTGATTATCCTTCTGCCGAGCAGGCACTGAAATTCGTCGAGCAGATGGGCGACTCCGTCATCTTCTATAAAGTCGGACTCGAGCTCTTCTCGGCGGCCGGACCGGACATCGTTACTCGTCTCAAATCTTTGGGGAAAGCGGTCTTTCTGGACATGAAGTTCCATGACATCCCGAATACCGTCGCCGGAGCGGCAGCAAGAGCGGTCGCGATGGGCGCCGACATATTCAACGTGCACGCGCTCGGTGGAATGGCAATGATGCGCGCCGCCGCTGCGGCAGCCTCGGAGGCTGCAAGCAGACTAGGCGTGAAACGCCCCACCGTCCTGGCTGTGACGGTGCTCACGAGTATGGACCGCGAGGCTCTGGAGCGCGAGGCAGGGATTCATGTGGGCGAAGGAATTGGCACGTTCGTGGCTGCGAAGGCCCGGCAGGCAAAGGAGGCGGGGCTTGACGGCGTCGTCGCTTCCCCGCATGAAGTCTCTGACGTGCGCTCCGTTTGCGGCAACGACTTCGAGATAATCACGCCTGGCGTGAGACCTGCATGGGCATCTTCCGACGACCAGAAACGAGTTGCGACTCCCTTCGAGGCGCTCAAGATGGGCGCTGACCGTATTGTCATCGGCCGCCCGATCACGAGAGCGAAAAACCCTCATGAGGCAGTCGAGAGGATTCTTGCCGAAATCGGCTAAAGGACGTGTTCCTCATGCCTTCACGAAAACCGGCACCTGAAAAACTGTCCCCAAAGGAAGTGCTGGAACTGTTCGAGCAGAAGGGAGCGCTGCTTAGCGGTCATTTCCTGCTTACATCCGGTCTTCATAGTGAAAGGTATCTGCAGTGCGCAATCGTCTTGCAGTATCCACAGCTCGCCGAACGACTCGGCTCCGCGCTGGCGCAGAGATTTTCAGGAGTGAAAATTGATTGTGTCGTCGGCCCCGCGATTGGAGGCATAGTCATCGCACATGAAGTCGCGCGCGCTCTCGGCGTGAGGGCGATGTTCATGGAACGCGAATCGGGTTCAATGACTCTCAGGCGCGGATTCATGGTCACGGAAGGCGACCGCATATTAGTTGTCGAAGACGTGACCACTACGGGTGGCTCCGTCAAGGAAGTCATCAGCACCTTAGGCAATGCGGGCGCATCCGTCGTCGGCGTCGGTGCGCTTATCGACCGCAGCGGCGGAAAAGTCGAGTTCGGCGTTCCATTCAAACCATTGGCGCGAGTACAGGTGACGACGTTCAGCAAGGAAGCGTGCCCGTTGTGTCGGCGCGGCATTTCACTCTATAAGCCGGGTAGCCGCAAGGCCTGAAGGAATCTGGGGAAATGGGACGCGAATATCCGGCGCAATACAGCAAGACTTCGCGGCTCAATGATGGGACGGAGATATTCCTTCGCCCGATAAAGCCGACGGATGATTCCCTGCTGGTCGAGATGTTCAACGGGCTTTCGAAGAAAACCATCCAACTCCGTTTCTTCTCGACCTTGAAGTACATGCCGAAAGAGCAGCTCGAGCGGTTCACCCGCGTTGACTACGAAAAACAAATGGCCATCGTCGCGCTCGTTCGTGAAGGCGAGAGGGAGTGGATGGTTGCAGTGGGACGTTACACTCTCGATGAGAAGGAAGAGGGTGCGGCGGAATTCGCGATTGTTGTTCAAGACGCCTATCAGGGCCGTGGCATCGGCACCGAGGTTCTCTGGCATCTCGCCCACGTGGCGAAACTGCAGAACGTGCGCGTCATTATTGGTTACATCATGGATGAGAACACGCGCATGTTTGCCGTGCTAAAACGCAGCGGCCTCACAATGACACGGAGACACTGGGACAGAGGAATCACGCGAGTGGACATTCCCATAGATGAGAACGTGCAGATACAATAGCGGCTCACGCGAGTGGAGGACAATTTGTCGTTGTGGGGGACGTTACCTGCCCTGTCCGACGAGACATCGCTTCCGACAATAGTGGCCGAGAATCAACACAAAACCTGCCCAACTAGCAGCGATCATGCCTGCAATGATTAGCACAGTCGTCGGAAAAGAAAACTCCAGTCTTAAACCAAATGGCACGCTTAGCATCACCATAGCTACAGCGATCATCGTTACCGCCATCGTCAGTATCCTCTTGTTTGCGAATAATGTAGCAACAAGAAGGACTATCGGCATAAGAATGAGAACGAGGTACGATTTTTTCGGGTCAATGAAGTGAAAAGTGTACGTAGTGCCCTCCCAAGATAGGTCAGGCATTACCATGCTGAGGGGGATTGTCATCGCCGCTACCATCGCGACTGCGATTGCCGCCAGGAACGTCACTGCGAATCCCGAAACAACGGCGCTATAATATTTCTCAGTGCGCCCGCTTGAGAGTAATATGCTGCGGTGTGGGATCAGGTCCACTTGAGCTGTCCCAAAGACGGGAAAGATAAACAGCAGGTTGGCCATTGGGGTGTCACCCATGTAGCCAAACCCTACGGCTGCCGCTAACAGTGACGCCGCGTACATCCACATCCACCACCAGGGGCCGAGATATCTTCCAGATATGACGTATAGATTTCCGAGTACATGTCGATTTCCGCCGAGAGGACTGCACGCTTTCATCCTTGCGACAAAGAAATCACCCGCACGGTCAAGACCGGTGTGGCTTTTCCCGGAGCGTCTCAAAGCGAGTCTTCTCTGCCAATACTTCTGTGTCTTTGCCGTGTTCCATGTGTCAGCAAATCCAAGTAGATGCTCGCCGCAAAACCTGCGTGCCAGCGTGTCGCCGTCAAGTAATTTCCATGAGATTGCGCATGCCAGTATTCCCGCCACGATTAGCTGCAGTGTGTAAGAAATGATTACATACGCTGCCGATATCTGGTACTCGAACGTGAACATCACCACAAAAAAGAACCCTATCAGAGCCATACCCGCAGGACCTTTCGAGGCAAATACAAACCATACAGCCAACAAGTAGGAGGTGATCCCGACAAAGCTCGCTGCTATAATCACGAAGAGAGAATGGGAGGAATCCATGGCGGGTCGCCAAAACGCAGCGATTCCGAGCAAGAGATTCAAGATAAGTCCTATTCCCAAGATGAAAAGCTTTGGTACCCGCCTGTGGTTTGGCAAGCAATACGAGAACGGTTTTGCCAAGACATCTCTCTGCACACCAGCCGCCAAAGTCCCAAGGAAGAAACTAATGAGAAAGAATCCGGGAAAGCTTCCCGATGGACCATAGCGAACCCATGGGGAGAGAAACAGAGGGAATGACCAGAATAACAGGAAAGAATACCATAGCCACAAGCTTCGGCATTGATAGAAATGTCTCAGATTGGCCAGCAGGATTTTCATTATTTCTTCTCGGATACCTGATTGATGACGATCCTGTATATGTCTTCGAGAGGCAAGGGCCGGGCTTCGATTTTGCAGTTGTGCTCTTGCGCCCATGCCTCCAAATCTTCTTCCGTATAGTTCCGCACCGCCAGTGTCGCGTTTGCGCCTTTTCTTTCACAGGCAATCACGTTATCGAGGTTCAGCCGAGGAGGCAGTTCACCGTCCAGAGATGTGACCATGACCTTGAGGAATTCCTCTCTCAGGCTGTCAAACGTGCAATCGCGCAATATCCGTCCCTCATGCATAATCAAGGCATGGTCAATGACCTTTTCAATGTCGCTCAATATGTGCGATGAAATGATTATGGTGCGGTTTCTATCCTGGATCATTTCGAGCAGCAAGTCGAGAAATTGGCTGCGGGCTATCGGGTCGAGGGCAGCCGCGGGTTCGTCGAGTATCAGCAATTCCGGCTCAAAGGCGATTGCCAGAAGTATCGCCAGTCGCTGTCTCTGGCCGGGGGACATGGCGCCTACACGGTCTTTGAGAGAAATCTCAAAATCATCAATGAATTTCGTCTCCAACTCATGATTCCAGTTGTCGTAGTATGCGCTTACATAGCGGATCAGCTGTCTGACCGTCATCCAATCGAGAAGCTCGCCTTCTTGATGGACGTAGCCAATGCGGGCAAGTTCCTTCGGCGTCAGCTTGGCCGCGTCTGTGCCGAACGTTGTAATCTCTCCTTCATCGGGAAGATACAGGCCTATGGTGTGCCTCAAAAGCGTGCTCTTGCCTGCGCCGTTGGCGCCGAGCAGGCCAATGATTGTTCCGCGCGGTATGTCAAGGTCAACTTTGTCGAGCGCCCTCGTTTTCTTAAACCATTTTGAGACTCCCCGCATGCGCACTATCGAATTGCCGTCTGCCATTTTCCCCTCCGAACGCCAGACTTATGTGCTCTGAAATGTTTCTTGAACAGTTCGATGACTTCGTCTTCCGACACCCTCAGTTGCAGAGCAGTGACCACTGTCCTGGCAACGACATCCCCCAGCATTTGGCGTTGTATTATGCCTTTCTTTTTCTCTTCGACCCTGGCGACAAAGAGGCCGACGCCTCGCCTTCTCTCGACGAGCCCTTCGGCCTCCAGAAAAGAATAGGCTTTGCTGACTGTCATAGGGTTAACTTTCAGACGCGCCGCGAGGTCTCGGACCGGCTCGATTTGCTCGCCTTCTTTCAACCCGTTGGTCATTATCTGCTGTCGGACCTGCCTGATTATCTGGAGATAGATGGGAACGCCGACATGATGGTCGATTTCAATAAGCATCGGATTTTAGCCCTCTGGCATTACTGTATTAGTTACCTAATACAGTATAACCGATTGAGCATGTGTTGTCAATAAGAAAGTGCGCCCAAGAGGGTTAATCTTAGCGGTGTAATGTGAAAAGAAGGAAAAGGCGGGCACGGAGCCTGGCCGCCAGGTTTGTGGCAATACGCGGACAGGAAAGGGAGTAGACATTCCGCACGGCGCGGTATGTTCGCCCACATCTTTACAATGTGAAATAGAATGTGGCGCCTTTATCGATGGCTCCTTCGGCCCAGATTCTGCCACCGTGGCGATGGATGATTCGTTCGACCGTGGCGAGTCCGATGCCGGTGCCCTCGAACTCGGCAGACGTGTGCAGACGTTGAAATGCGCGGAACAGCTTGTCCTTCTGAGCCATGTCGAAACCAGCACCGTTGTCCCTTATAAAGAAAACGGGCCTATCTTCTGCCTTGACATTCTGTGTGGTCGCATGAGCGACAGAACCGAACTCGATTTTCGCGTCGGCGCGTCTCTTCGTGAACTTCCACGCGTTGCCCAGGAGGTTCTCGAGGGCAACTCGCAGCAACTGAGCGTCTCCGTTGGCAGTCATCCTCGGTTCAATAGTGAATTCAACCCTGCGGTCCGGTTCGCGTTCACGAAGCTGGGCCGTTATCGATTGCGCCAGTGCGCTCAAATCGACATCTTGTCGATGGATTTCGCACTGGGTAACAAGCGATAGATTCAGCAAGGCATCGATGACCTGGTTCATCTGGACAGACGAAGCCCGCACGTTTCGAAGGTAGCGCTTGCCCCGTTCGTCCAGCCTGTCCATATATTCGTCAGACAATACCTCGGTGAAACCTGTGATGTTGTTGAGCGGGGAACGTAAGTCATGAGAGGCGGAGTACGTGAAGGCCTCGAGTTCCTTATTCGAGGCTTCAAGCTGAACTGTGCGCTCTCTGACTCGCCGTTCGAGTTCCTCGTTTAGTTTTCGCAGTTCATCTTCCGCACGCTTGCGGTCGGTTATGTCTCGAACATATTCAATAAAGCCCTTCAACTGTCCCGTCTCGGTATCGAAGAGCGGGAAGGAATAAAGGTCCACCCATCCCTCAGCCTGTCCCCCAGGCCCTCGTTTGGGAACAACCTCATGGGCCGCTTCACCGGTTTCAAGAGTTCGACGGGTGGGACACACCCGGCACGTCTCGTCCCGGCCGCTATACGCTTTATGGCATTTCTTGCCCACAAGCGGCATCGCGTGCGCGTACCAGCGCTCCATGGTGGGATTCACGCGAACAACGGTGAAATCCTTGTCGAGAATGCTGATTCCGTCCTGAATACTGGCAAAAACGTTCGAGAGGAAGCGTTCCGTCTCTCGCAATGCATCTTCCGACCTCTTGCGCTCCGTTATGTCCAACGCAAGTGAAATTGCGCCCGCTACACGTCCATCCTTGTCGTAGCGGATCGAATTGTTCCACTCGCACAGGAGAATCTGTCCGCCCTTCGTCAGATTCTCGTTGATGCTGCGACTCGGCAACCTGCCCTGAAGGAGCGCATCAACAACGACCTCGACCGTGAACCGCGCGCCCTCCGGAATGAGGAACTCGAAGAAATTCCTCCCGACGACTTCCTCGCGCGACCAGCCGAACATCTGCTCGGCGCGTTTGTTCCAGTCAATAACGCGACAGTCGCGATCCCAAATCACAAACGCCAAAGGCGCGATGGTGTAGAGGTCGCGGTATCGCCTCTCGCTCTCCTGCAGCGCTTCCTCGGCAAGCTGTCGGATGCGTTCAGATTGCTCCAACTCGGCGATACGCCGACGCGCCTCGTCCAGCTCATTCAGAAGCTGCGCTTTCGTTTTTTCATGTTTTTCCATGCCGAGCCTCATGAACCAAGCACGGGATCATCGGAAACGGCTCAAGGAAGGAAAAGAGACAGGGCAAGTCATTGAGAGCAGCCCGACGGCTTTCGCGCGATGCGCCGCATCTCCGGCGGGCACACGCTAGGCTAAGTGTAGCCGCAATCCCCTCCTCACCGCGGAAACTACATCATCCCGGGAATAGTGACTTCTCTTAGTGCAATCCGAGAAATCCAAGATGATTATACCATAACCGCTGCTATGGTTAAACATGTGACAGACAGTCCGTCCCACGGTTGACAATTGGAGATACCCGTCTGTAAGTGCGAATTCATTCGCACAATGGTTTCAATCTCTTTGCGCTCATGCCCGACCTTACAAAATCGTGGGACGGGTTCACGGAACCTTATTTCGTGTTGCGATTCCTTATTTGCCTCGTGTTGTTTCAGTAATAGGGGGCCTGTCCCATCGACGTAACACGCCGCCACGTGTGTAAGGGCCGTTCGTGAACGGCCCCGAGACGCCCCTTTAGAGATTGTGCCGTAATTGTAGGGGCGCCCCTCTGTGGGCGCCCGGGCGGCCATCCCGCGAAACGCGGGACCCCTACAAGAATGTCATTCAATATTTGGAATTGCGGGAAAGATTCTTCATGGTCATTGCGAGCGCAGCAATCTCGGTGTCATTCAATCGGCGGCCGTGCGCATGCCCGCCGCTTCGACAATCTCCGCAATATCCATGACCTTGATTCGGTCTTCAACTCCCTCGGCCTTTGCAGCATCCTCGAGCATTTTGGCGCATTGCGGGCAAGCTGTCGCCACCGCCTTTGCGCCCGTTTCGAGGGCCTCGCGAATCCGGTCGCGGCCGGGGGCTCCCTCTCCGCTGCCGATGATGTCGGTGAAGAAATTGCCGCCGCCGCCGCCGCAGCACAATGCGTTTTTCTTGATCTTCGACATCTCGGCGAGAGCAAGACCGGGAATGGCTCTGAGGATGTTTCTCGGGGCATCGAATACGTCGTTGTGCCTCCCCAGATAGCACGGGTCGTGATACGTCACCGTTTCGTTCAGGCCGGAGAATGAAACCTTGCCTTCTTCGACAAGCCGGTTCAGCGCCTCAGTGTAATGCAACACCTCGAAGTTTCCGTCGAGTTCCCGGTATTCATTCTTGAAAGCGTTGTATGAATGCGGCGAAAGCGTAACGATTTTCTTCACGCCCAGTTCTTTGAACATGGTGATATTCTGTCGAGCCATTTCTTGGAACAGCTCGGATTCTCCGAGCAGCCGCACTTCGTTTCCGTCGCACGGCTCTTTATTGCCGAGAATGCCCGCTGACAGGCCTGTCTTCTTTAGCACGCTCGCGACCGCGCGCGCTATCTTTGTGCCGCGCTCGTCATACGAGCCGACGCACCCGATATAGAGCAAGTACTCCTGTCCCGCATACTGCTCAATGCCCAAGCCGTCGGCCCATCTCGCTCGCTCTTGCTGCGGTTCTTTGTACGGGTTTCCATGAATGCGAATGTTCTTGAGATAATCGCGCACCGGCGGCAGCACAAGCCCTTTCTCAACCATCTCGCCGCGCGCGGCAACAAAGATGTCCACAAGGTTGTCCCGGAAATCGAGCGCGCAGTGCTCGACGCAATTTCCGCATGTCACGCACGAGTAGAAAATTTCGGCCATTCGTTTGCTTGACTGAACCTCGCCGTTCAGCCATGCCCGCAAGAGCCACATCCGTCCGCCGGGCGAATACGTCTCAAACCAGAATTTCCGGTAGGTGGGACAGTTGAAATCCTGATACTCACGCGTGAACTTGCAGTAGCCGCAGCGGAAGCACCGATGGATGATGTCCGCATATTCCATCTATCTCACCTCCCAGTTGCCGGGGTTCATGATGCCGTTCGGGTCGAGCACCGCCCGGATTTTGTTCATGAGTTTGATTGTCTCGGGGTTCATCTGCTTGAGGATGAGCTGCTGGGCCGGCTCTTCGGCCTTCCACGGGATGCCGCCCATCTCGAGCGCGACTGTGTTGCTCTCGTGCAACGCTCTTTGCGCATTTTTGCGGTCATTTTCATCGGCCCTGTTGAACGCATAGGCGTATGCAAACATCATGCAGTGTGCCCGTCCGATGATGCGTATCGCCATCGAGTACGGCGTGTCATATTTCGCGGCTATCTCGACACCCTTTCGATATGCCTTCGGAAAAAGCTCAATCGGCATAATCGCACCGACGTATTCGAACCCGCCGCCCTTCTTCGTGTCCGAGAATTTCGTCATCTCACGTAGCGGAGCCTCAAGGAAGCGTCCCTTCGCGAACGTGGGCACCACCATGAAGCCGCCTTCCTTCTCATCGATGTAGCTCCGGAGCGTCTCACGGATTGTACGCTCCTTGAAGGCGAGTTCATCAGATGTGTTGGCGGTCACGTAGATGAGCGTGAGCTGTAATCCCTCCATGTAGTCCGGAAGCTGCGTCGCTGAAACGTTTAGGTCCTCCACCATCTCGGTGCCCGTGACCTTGAACAGGATGTCCGGCATGTGGTCGGGATTCTCCGTCAGGAATATCATTACATCCTTCAATGCGGGATTCGGATACAGCTTGATGGCGAGCTTGGTCACCACGCCTGTCGTCCCGTGCCAGCCGAGGAACAGCCCCGCGAGGTCCGGCAGGGGCGCGCGCGAAAACCAGTACGGCGTCGCCGAGCACGAGCCGACCTTGCATATCTCGCCCGTCGGCAGAACGACCTCCATTCCATTGAGCATCTCCGAATGAAACCCCGTGGCCTGCGACAGATGGCCTGAACCGTGAATCAACACGTTGCCCGCAATCGTCGCCGCGGGAGGCGAATCGGGAATGGAGTGCTTAAGGTGCGGGTAATTCTTCTTCAAGTATGCTTGTAACATTCCTTGCGATACGCCGGCCTCAACCACGACATATCGGCTTTTCTCATTCACCTCAAGTATTTTATTCATCCGCTTCATGTCGAGTACGATGCCGGCCTTGAGCGGACGCGACAAACCCGAGAGGGCGAGCCCGCCTCCGAGGGGAACGACAGGAACCTTTTCGCGGTTGGCCAGATGAATGACTGCCTGCACTTCCTCCGTTGTCCGTGGCAGCACCACGTAGTCCGGTTTCTTCGGATCCATTGTTCCCGGGTCTCGCGAATAAATGAATAGTTCCTCCGCCTGGTCGGAGATATACTCTTTTCCGACTATTTCGGCGAGCGCTTCGTATATGCGTGCCATAGGCCTATTCCCATCCTTTCAACTGCTCGCCGAGTGCGAGCCTGCACAAATCGCTCATCAAGAGCGGCATCAAACCTTCCCGTGCAACCGCCTCGCCGAGCGAGATGAAACAATACTGGCAGTTGAACACACATGCCGTCGCTCCGGCGGCTTTCATGTCCTCGATGTTCCTCCTTCGGATGTCCTCGGCGAAATCGTCCCTGCCGTGAGCCAGCAACACCCCGCCGCAACAGAGGGCATTCTCGCCGTCGTACTCCCTTTGTACCCGCTCGACTCCGGTGAGCTCGAAGAGTTCCTCAACCAGACGCTGCGTATGCGGTATCAGCCTGCTCGAGCATGGACGCTGATAGGCGACTTTCATGGGAATCGGGGTAATCTCGTCCTTGCGCTCCCTCATCCTGTTGATGAGGAACTCAAAGAAGTGAACCGGCTTGAACGGAACCTCGATGCCGAACGCAGGCGCCCATGACGTGAACGTGCCGACGCATTCATCGTGAAAGCAGGCGACCTCGCGAACCTTGTTCGGCTCGAGATAGTACTTCCACATGTTCTCGATGCTTTTCGGCAGACGCTCTTTGATCACGTCATTCCCGGCAAAGTGCAGAAACATCAAATTGCAGAAAATGTCGTTGCCGGAGATGGTCGAGACGCCCTCAAAAAGCTTCCCCTGTATCGAGTACTTCTCGAACAGTCCGAACGCGCACAGATTGAGCACCGGCCCGCGAAGCTCCTTATAATCGACCTTTCCCTTCTGCGCCATCATCCTCACCTGCTGCTTCTCGATGGGCTTCGGGGCCGGGTGGAACCCCCGTGCCTTTTGCATTTCGACAATCTGATAGAACGGATGATTGCCGTAGGGACAGTATTCCTCGCAGGCATAGCACGTGGCGCACTCCCTGAGCACGCGCGAATCCTCGCCCCGGATGACCTTCCACCGCTCCTTCTTTGCCTCCTCCGGCGTGAACTTCATGTACTGGCACCGCATGAGACAATCATA
>QZKI01000055.1 GCA_003598055.1 Candidatus Abyssobacteria bacterium SURF_17
GTCGCCTCAGCAAGGCGTCGGATATAGCTACACGGCATACAGTCAATTCCCGTGGCCGGACTTGCACCGGCTAGACACGCGGCCCTATGGGCTGCAAGCTAAGACGCAGAGCGCGCAAAGAGCAATCCAAGTCTGCCGTAAAAACTCCCCGGATGATGACGAACTGTCTTCTTCATTAAATCTTTGCTTCCCGAAATCGATTGCCCTTTGCGCTCTTTGCGTCTCAGGTCTGCGACCCTTTGCGGTGAAACCTTCCCTGATCTGCCCGGCCCTCCGCTCAAGCCTGCGTCGCAGGTTTGTGAAGCCAGCTTTTGTCATTCTGAGGTTCCTCCTGAGATTCCTCTTCCCTTTGCTCCGGCATACTATCCGGTTCGACGGATTCAGGAGTCCCCCCACTCTCGCCGCGCTTCATTAACTCGATGAATCTCGGGTTCTGCCTGATGTTGTCCAGGTCGCTATCCTGACTCATGTGCTCGAAATCTGAGAACCCGTTGTCAATCGCTCGTTCCAACCATTTAAAGGCCGGGTCGGGCTTGTTCTGAAGAGAATAAATGCATGCGATATTGTACATAGAGTTATAATCGGACGGATCAAGGTCAACCGCGGCCTTCAATTCGCCCATCGCATGGATATACAGCTTCTTCTCAAAATAGCAAATCGCGAGGAAGGCGTGACCGGGCGCATACTCCGGAGCGAGCCGCGTGACGTTTTTCAGACTTTCGATGGCCTCATTATACTCCTTCTTCTTGTGATGAATCACACCATCCAGATAATGTGCATTCGGATTGTTCGGGTCCATCTCGAGTGACTTGGCGAGATATTCCTCCGCCGATTTTATGTCATCCTGTTCAACCGCAATCGCAGCCAACAGAAAAAAATTCCCCGGTATATCGGGGGAAAGCGACATGGACTTGCGAATGGCCGCTCGCGCGCCCTCGATGTCGCCCCGACGCAAAAGCAACATGCCCAAATCATGGTGGGCCTCAGCCAAATCGGGCGACAAGGCGATGAGCCGCTCCACTTCCCTCTGCGCATCATCGTATCTGCCGGCCGCGAGATAGGCCTTCGCCAGGCCTCGAACCGCAATGATGCTCTTCGGCTGCAGCTCCACTGCTCGGCGCGCCTGTGCAATCGCCGCATCCGACTGGCCTTCCTTCAAGAGCCTCTGAGCGACAAGGAGACGATACAAAACCTGTCCCTTCGGCACGAGAAAAGTCACCACCGCTCCTGCTCCTATCAGGAGCAGAAACACGGCTATCAAGATATAGTGAACGTTTCGCCTCGTCATGAGAAGCCTTACAGACACTGTCCCGAGATTCATAAGCGGGAATATCTTTCTGTAGGTGCGAATTTATTCGCATAATTTTTCGGGCTTGTTGCCGTTGTCCATATGCGAATGAATTTGCACCTACAGAACTTCGGGACAGTCTCTACATCTTTACTCCCTCGATTGCCAGCAGCATCCTCTTGAGGTCAAGCGCCCTCAAACCGCCTGCAAAACCGCAGAGCCCCCCCGCCGAACCAATGACGCGATGGCAGGGAATAATAATGGGAACCGGGTTGCGGGCCATCACTTGACCCGCCGCCCGCGCCGCACGCGGACTCCCCGCTTCCTTCGCCAACCACGCATAGGACCGTGTCTGCCCATACGGAATGCTCGCTGCCGCCTTCAGCACTCTCCGCTGGAATTCAGTGCATCCGCCTACGTGCGGGACAACGCCGAACGCCGTCCGCGTGCCCCTGAAATACTCGCGCAACTCCGAAATGACCTCTCGCACGGCCGCATCCGAGCGAGAGAGAACGCGCCCAAGATGGACAGCGGTTTCTTCCTGAAATTCTTCTTCGCTGCCTGATGTGAAGCTGAGAGCCACGACTTCCCCACCGCTCACAGCCACGTAAACTCGCCCGATCTCCGAATCGAACGTCCCATAAAAACAGGGACCACTTACAGCGCTTCCCCGGCTTGTCTGGGCCGACTTTGGACCTTGCTTCTTTCTTGTTCCAGACATTGTTTCACCTCAAGACGGCCTGTCGCCCAAAAGGCAATAGCCATTTGTCATTCTGAGCAAAGCGAAGAACCTCTGTTCGTGGTCCCCCATTTCACAAGAATATGCGAGATTCTTCGTCGCTTTACTCCTCCTAAGAAACTGACAACAGTTTCGTCATTGCGAGGGAGCAACGCGACCGAAGCAATCTCATTGGTGGCGTTGAAGATGCACGCAGAGATTGCTTCGCTCGGGTCTGAGACCCTTCGCTCGCAATGACGGCACGCATGTTTCTTTCACACATAACCCCGCCGCAGGTAGGATCGCCTGTTCAGAATGACAACTCCCATCGAACTATTGAGTGCAATTTCATTTGGGCAACACGCCCAAGACACTTAACCCACCATTCGATACGTCCCTCATATTAGACCAGAACCGTTTGGCAAGTCAACGCCCACTCCCAATACTTCAATCATCCAGTGAACTAGGAACAGAGAACCGTCCCACATTTGATAATTCGGGATAACCTGCTTAGGAAGCAGTGTAGGGGCACGGCGTGCCGTGCCCGCCAAAAAAATCCGTGCTTCTTGTGGGGACGCACGGTCGTGTGCCATACAAACGCAACCGCGAGGCAAGACTCTCTGTCTCTGCGGAGAAAATCCTCCGCCGAATGCGCACATCGAAATGCGCGGGGGCTATGGCTGGACACATAAGAAAAGAACAGATATCATATCCCCAGGATTTGGGAACTTCTCAGATACACCATGCATGATCCAGAAACAGAAAGATTCAAAAGAGGTACACTTGTAGTACTCGGGGCCGGCGCGTCCATTGGCGCAGCAAAATATCCAATCGAGTCGAGCCTGCGCGCGGCAATGGCGAAAATGCCGGCCGGGGACAACTTCTTCCGTGACCTATTTTTTCAAGGCGCAACTAACACACATGGCAAGGGATACTCGAATGCTGCGTGGCTGACCATTTCATGAGACGAGGATAGAGGTACCATGTCCCCGCAAGGAGCTCCCTTCTGTATCGCACGCCCATAAGACAATTTTCCCTGGCACTTTTTCGTTGACGCCTCGGCGCGCTTGGAGTAAAATCAAGCAAGAGCAGTCTGTCTCGCTGTCATGATGTGCATGTGTACTGCTCACGATTAATTTCTTGAATTTCTGTCGCTGCCGTCCAAGACAAAAGAATCAGAACCGCAGAGGGGTCGCAGACCCGAGGCGCAGAGGAACGCGGAGGAAGAATTGAAGGGGAAAGATTTCCTCAATAACGCCGGTTTTCCCCCGTGCTTCCCCGTGTCCCCGTGGTTCGTAGTTCGTTTACAGTTTACGGGTCTACGGTTCAATGTTCAAAGTCTCGTGAATCAGTGTAATCCGTGATTCATGGGATTTAGTTGCGGCTATGCCCCGCTGTGTTCGCCCGTTGCGTCGGCTCCTTCGGGAGATGTACCAGTGAACCTGGAACAGGTGCTCGATAGCCTCAGAAGCTCGCGCCGCTTCATGAGATGCGTCACCGAATGGCGCGAGATTCCCCCGCGTGAGGCCGCCCTCGAACAGCTCCCCGACTGGGTGGACAACCGATTGCGCACCGTGCTCCGCAAACGCGGCATCGAGCAGCTTTTCTCCCATCAGCGCGCCGCTTTGGACCTCCTCGACGCAGGCAAGGACATCATTGTCGTCACGCCGACGGCGTCCGGCAAGACATTATGCTACAACGTGCCCGTCCTCAACACGGTTCTCACCGACAGAGACGCGCGAGCGCTCTACATCTTCCCCACAAAGGCGCTCTCACAGGACCAGGTCGCCGACCTGCATGCACTCGTCACCGCGCTCGGCGAGGATATTCGCACCTATACATACGACGGCGATACGCCCTCGTCCGCCCGAAAAGCCATCCGGCATTCAGGCCACATAGTCGTCACCAACCCCGACATGCTCCATACGGGCATACTCCCCCACCATACGAAATGGATAAAGCTCTTCGAGAAACTCCGGTATGTTGTGATAGACGAGCTCCATCATTACCGAGGCGTCTTCGGAAGTCATGTCGCAAACGTGCTCAGGCGCCTGAGCCGCTTGTGCGAATTCTATAACTCCTCGCCTCAATTCATCTGTTGCTCGGCAACGATAGCGAACCCCGTGGAACTGGCCGAGAAGACTCTCGCCCGTCCCGTTACGCTCGTCGACAACAACGGCGCGCCTTCAGGCCAGAAACACTTCATTCTGTACAATCCCCCGGTTGTTAACCGAGAACTCGGCATCAGACGGTCGGTCGTCAGCGAATCGAGCAATCTTGCCGAGAAATTCCTCGACAGAAACATCCAGACAATCGTCTTCGGACGGAGCCGGCTCCGCGTCGAAATCCTCGTCACCTACCTCAAAGAAGCGGTGCGAAAAATGCGCAAGCCCGACCGCCTCGTTCGTGGCTATCGCGGCGGCTACCTGCCGAATCAGCGCCGCGAGATCGAGCGCGGCCTGCGCAGCGGCGAAATCATGGCGGTGGTCAGCACAAACGCACTCGAGCTCGGGATCGATATCGGCGAGCTCGACGTCAGCGTCATGGCCGGTTACCCCGGCACTATTGCAAGCACGTGGCAACAATCAGGCCGCGCAGGGAGACGCAACAAGGTTTCCGCCGCACTCCTGGTCGCCAGCTCCGCGCCCATTGACCAGTTCCTCATCAATCACCCGGAATACTTCTTCGCCCAGCCGCCCGAAAACGGAATCATCGACCCGAACAACCTCGTCATCCTCATGAGCCACATCAAGTGCGCGGCGTTCGAGCTCCCATTCCGCGACGGCGAGACCTTCGGCATCGATTCCATCGAAGAAATCCTCAAGTATCTCGAAGAGCATCATATCCTCCGACACGTCGACGGTCGGTGGCACTGGACGGCCGACGTTTACCCGGCCGAGGAAGTGAGCCTGAGAAGCGCATCCCCCGAAAACGTCATCATCATCGACACCTCCGATAACGCCAAGGTCATTGGCGAGATAGACCTCCACAGCGCGCCCCTCATGGTGTATGAAGGAGCCATTTATATCCACGAAAGCAGGCAATACGAAATCGAACGGTTCGACTACGAAAACAAGAAAGCGTACGGGCGCGAGGTGGACGTCGATTATTACACCGACGCAGAATCAAAGACCGACCTCAAGGTGCTCGACATAACCGCTCACACCGACCTTGCCCGCGGAACCAAAGCACACGGCGAAGTGAGCGTCACCACCCTCCCCGTGATGTATAAGAAGATTAAGTTCCACACGCACGAAAACATCGGCAGCGGCCGAATCCACTTGCCCGAACAGGAAATGCACACAACGTCATACTGGATGGACTTCCGCCCGGATTCCATCCACGAAGCAGGTATCCCCGAGGCCGACCTCGGCGGTGGCTTGAAAGCGCTCTCGAACGTGCTCGTGAACGTGGTCCCCATTTACATCATGTGCGACCCCAACGACATCCGCTCCGTCAGCATGGTGCGCTCTCCGTTCAGCCAAAGAGCGACCATCTTTATCTACGACAACTATCCCGGCGGCGTAGGGTTCAGTCAGAAACTGTTCAGGCTCCATGATACTCTGCTCGAGGTTGCCCGAGAATTGATAGGAGAATGCGGCTGCGAGAGTGGGTGCCCCTCCTGCGTGGGCCCCTCACTCGAGGTCGGCGAAACAGGCAAAACGAGCGCGCTCAAGCTCATCGAAATCGCATTAACGGTGCCCGCACGATGAACCTCAGGGAAAAGCTCGAAAGACTCACCCCGCCCTCGAACCCGTCAGAAAACCGCCTGCCGCGTGCAACAACAGACCATCAGTCGAGACAATGCGAACACTTCGTCACCGTCTTTCCGCATCACCATAAACACGGAAGCTTCACGCTGAATGCGCTGCACGGACAGTTCCGCGCCGTGGCCGATATGCTGCTCGAGAACCCATTCGAAGACGCCCTCGACTTCGAGCGCATTGCTTTCATCGACACGGAAACCACCGGCCTCTCCGGCGGAATCGGCGTCTGCGCCTTTCTCGTCGGGGTCGGATACCTCTCCTCCGACGGCTTCGTGGTGGAACAGTTCCTCATGAACGACTTCCCCGCAGAAGCCGATATGCTCCGCACAGTCTGTACAAAACTGGAAGGTTTCGATGTCATCTCAAGTTATAATGGCCGCGCCTTCGATATTCCCATCCTCGACGGGCGCCTGCTTCTGAACAGGATGCGCACGAAACTGGCCAGCAAGCCGCACATTGACCTCCTGCATCCCGCTCGCCGCGTGTGGAAACACCGTCTCGGCGATTGCAGCCTTAAGTCCCTTGAAACACATGTGTTAGACCTCGTCCGCACGGACGATATCGAAGGATGGATGATACCTCAGGCATTCTTCGATTACCTCCAAACCGGCGACAAACAGTCGATGGAACAAATTTTGCTCCACAACAGGCATGATCTGGTCTCGCTCGCAGCCGTGGCAAGCTTCATGTTCCGGGCGCTCGACTCTCCCGAGAGGGCGCCGCTCGCACACGGCGCAGAGTGGTACGGACTGGCGACATTGCTCGAGCAACACCGCAGAACAAACGAGGCAACCCATTGCATGGAAAGAGCGCTCGCGATGGGACTTCCCACAGAAATACGGTCACGCTGCATCAGAGCCCTCTCCCTCACCCGCAAGAGACAGGGCAGATGGAAAACCGCCGCCAAACTATGGCACGAAACCACGGCAGCGAATAACGAGATGAACACTTTTTTCGCTCTCGAGGAACTCGCGAAATTCTACGAGCATCGTCAGCAAGACCTCGTATCCGCGCGCGCCATCTGCCAGCGCGCCCTGAACATGCTCGAGGTAACAGAGGCAATCTCCGGCCCGTCCCCCCCCGCCCGACACATCGAGAACTTTGAACACAGGCTGAGAAGAATAGAACGGAAGATTCGAGGAAAAAAGAATGCGTAGAAGCACCATTCACGGAATCATTCTCTGGCTGCTGTGCGTCCTCAGCGTGCCACCAGTATTCGCCGCCGGACAGACTTCCAAAAAGGCTTCCCTGGCCAACCGCATCAATTCCATCCTTTCGGATGAAAAAGCACAAAAATGCACGTGGTCCGTCGAAGTGGTTTCCCTGCGAACCGGTGAAACACTGTACCAGCACAACGCACACAGCGCCATGATACCCGCCTCCAACATGAAACTGTTCACGACCGCCGCTGCACTGTACTACCTCGGCCCGGGTTTCACGATAATGACTTCAGTATATGCCGACGGCCCCCTGAATTCCGACGGCATTCTCAACGGAAACCTCATCCTTTATGGCAGAGGCGACCCAAACATATCGGGCCGATTCAGCGACAATCCCGCATCCATTCTTGAGGAAATCGCCGAATCGCTGAAATCACGCGGAATAAAGGAAATTCGCGGCAACATCATCGGCGACGACAGTTATTTCGACTCCCAATACTACGGACCTTGGCGGAAAGACCACGCGAACCGATGGTATGCAGCCCGTGTGAGCGCTCTCTCGTTCAATGACAACTGCGTTGATATCTATGTCACACCCGGCACATCCCCCGGAAAGAAGGCAAGAGTCAGCCAATCGCCCTGCGCGTCGTACCCTAAGGTGATAAATAAAGCGTCAACAACGAGCCGCAAGAGCAACTCTGTATGGATCTCGCCCGGTGGAGACGGTTCCGCAGTCATTGTGGGCGGCAAGATATGGTCGAGAAGAAAAGCCGAAGTCCTGTACTTCCCTGTTGAATCACCGGCGCTTTACGCGGCAACCGTTTTCAAGGAAACGCTCGAGAAAACCGGCATCCGCGTCTCCGGAAAAGTGTATCCGCTCGGCGACGCACACGTGACTGCCGTGCCGCCGATAACGCCTCCCCTCTACGAGCACGAATCCCTCCCACTGTTTGAAATAATAAAAGTGGTCAACAAGCGCAGCCAGAACCTGCACGCCGAACTCCTCCTCAAGCAGGTTGGACGCCAGACGGGCAAGGGAGGAAGTTTCAGCGGAGGCGCGCAGGCAGTCTATGAGTTTGCCCGCATGGCGGGAGCCGACCCCCGCTCGACAACCATCTCCGACGGCTCCGGCCTTTCTGACTTGAACCGTGCAAGCGCTCATTCCATAGTTCAACTGCTCAAATGCATGAACACGAACGGGTGGCATGACACCTTCAGAGAATCACTCGCAGTAGTCGGAATCGACAGCAACTTGCGGACGCTGGCAGGCACAGTGCCAAAAGGAAGGATATTAGCAAAAACCGGCTCGTTAAAAGATGTGGTCGCCTTGTCCGGCTACGCTATCGGGGAATCAGAAGACCTTGCGTTTTCCATCATCGCAAATGACGTCACCACAGATACTTACACGGTGAAACAAATCAGGAACAGAATCTGCAGAGAACTGGTTCGTTACTAGGGCTAAAACCCGTACAACAGAGCCGCCCCAGACCTACCTCCGGTGCGATACCCGCCGCGAGAGCTTCTCAGGAAGGTCAAACCACACCTTCATGCAGCGCGGACAGTACGTGTGGGAGGCATCGCGCATGACCTGATACGGCTTATCAACCACCAGCCACGCGTCACCCTTTCTCACCCTCAGACAAACACAGCATTGGATCACTATCGGGCTCATTTCCGGCTTCCTCCCAGAACTCTGCAAGAGATCGTGAATCTGTCCCACGGTTGTTCCTGTAGGGGCGCACGGCCGTGCGCCCCTACAAGAAATGGCTTTTTCGGGCTATAAAGGACCTATACGCCGACCTCCTACGTTAAATCCTCAATCGTGGGATACATTCACCGTCTGCGGTTCTATCATCCCCCATCTGGATTGACAATTAGTCAATTTGAATGCCATGCGTTCACCGTGTCCGCGAGAAGATGTATAACATATTGATAAATAACCAGTTAAACAATCCTTCCATTCCTCAGACAGATGAATCTGCCAGCGGAGAAGGGGGCATTTTCTGCCCCAAAAAGCCACGGCTCAGGCAGAAATTTCCACCAATGCGTAAGAGTCGCACAGCGCGACGCTCCCCCAGCCAAAGTACGGATTGGGCGCGATGAATCGCGCCCCTATATCGGCCTGTAGGGGCGCAATTCATTGCGCCCTGCGCCTGCGAATCTCTCCGGATAGTTTCCTTGCAAGATTCCAGGCAAGAACCACGACAGAAATTCACGATTTAATTAGAAAGAGAGTGATAAGCACGCTGACACCATATGATCCCCATAATCTCTTTGAAACTAACCCCTTTCCGTTGACACAGAACGCGTTTTTGTGTTAAATTTAATATGGTACGCCGGTTGGCAAAAATGGTGGAGTGTGCCATCCGGCTGAATTTATAATGGCTTGTTTTGAAAGATGTTGTAAGGTTCACACAGCATAAAGGACACGTGTTGTTATGATAGGTTTCACAAAACTGCTCTGCGGCGTCGCAACCATAGGGGAGGCGCTCAACTACAGCCGCCACGGCGACTCCGCTGTGCCCGCACATATGCTCCAGTTTACGACCTCTGAAAGACCGCTCGTGGCGTGGAACACGACGCGCAGATGCAATCTGCGCTGTCTCCACTGCTATCTGGATTCAGAGGACAGAGACTACGCAGGAGAACTGACCACCGAGCAAGCGAAGGCAATGATAGACGACCTTGCCGAGATGGGCTCGCCGGTCCTCCTCTTCTCCGGCGGCGAACCGCTCTTACGCAAGGACCTATTCGAGCTCGGAGAATACACAATCTCGAAAGGAATTCGTGCGGTCATCTCATCTAACGGAACCATCATCGATGAGGCGAAGGCCAGGCGAATCGCAGAGGTAGGGTTCTCCTATGTCGGCATAAGCATCGACGGCGGCCCCGAGACTCACGACCACTTCCGCCAGAAAAAGGGCGCATTCGAGGCCGCCATCCGCGGCATCGAAAACTGCGCGCGCGCAGGCGTAAAGGCAGGCATCAGGCTGACAGTAAACCAGCATAACTACAATGACCTCGGAAAAGTGCTCGATATCGTCGAGGAGCACAATATCCCCCGGTTCTGCATGTATCATCTCGTGTACTCAGGCCGCGGACGCGACCTTGCACAACAAGACCTCACCGCTGACCAGTCACGCAGGGTAGTTGAAACTCTGATTGAAAAGACGTATGACTGGCAGCGTCGCGGAATCGAGACGGAAATTCTCACAACCGACAACCATGCTGACGGCGTCATGCTCGAAAAGCATATCCGCAGCCTCAATCCGGAGCGTGCCCTCGAGATAACCGAACTCCAGAAACGGCACGGCGGATGCTCGGCAGGCAGGAAATTCGCCAACATCGACTGGAAGGGCGACGTGCATGCCTGTCAATTCTGGAACCACCTCACGCTCGGCAATGTGAAAGAACGCAGATTCTCCGAAATCTGGACCGACCCCAACAACGAATTTCTCCAGAAACTGAAACATCTGCACGAGCATATCCACGGAAAACGATGTGGAGTCTGCAAGTATAAGACGATATGCGGCGGCTGCCGCATCCGAGCTGAGGCCGTGACCGGCGACATGTGGGGCGACGACCCCGCATGCTACCTCACCGACGAGGAAATAATGAGCTGAACCCGACACGGGTTCCAAACTCATTTAGACACGTGACTGAAAAATCGTAGGGGCGCAGCATGCTGCGCCCGCGCATGTGCGAGGGCTAAACTGAAATGCGATATCCTATCTACCGTCCACGCAGGCTACGCGCAAACGAAAACCTGAGACGACTCATACGTGAGACCCGCCTCTCCACGGACGACCTCATCATGCCCCTGTTCGTCCGGCCCGGCAAGGGAGTACGCAACAAGATTTCTTCAATGCCCGGCAATTACCAACTCTCCGTCGATGAGCTCGTGAAAGAATCGGCGAAAGCGGCAGACCTCGGCGTCCCGGCAATCATCTTGTTCGGAATCCCGGAAAAGAAGGACGCGCTCGGTACCGGAGGCTACAAAAAGGGCAATATCGTCACACAAGCTATCAAAGCGATTAAGAGTAAAGTAGAAAACCTCATCGTAATCACCGACGTCTGCCTATGCGAATACACTGACCACGGTCACTGCGGCGTCGTGAAGAGGAAGCGCGGAGGAAAGGATTTCACGGTTGACAATGATGCCACGTTGGAACTTCTAGCAAAGATGGCGCTCTCGTATGCCGAGGCAGGCGCGGATATCGTCGCTCCGAGCGATATGATGGATGGACGTATCGGAGCCGTCCGGGCGGCGCTCGATGAAAACGGCTTCGAGAATGTCCCCATAATGGCATACGCGGCCAAATACGCATCAGCGTTTTACGGGCCGTTCCGCGAAGCCGCCGAATCGCCGCCTAAATTCGGCGACCGGCGCTCATATCAGATGGACCCCCCGAATTCCGACGAGGCCGTTCGCGAGGTCGCACTCGACATCGAGGAAGGCGCCGACATCGTGATGGTCAAGCCCGCGCTTGCGTATCTGGACGTCATCTATCGCGTCAAGCAAGAATTCGGCTACCCCGTGGCCGCTTACAACGTAAGCGGAGAATTCTCTCTCGTCAAGGCCGCCGCAGCCCGTAACTGGGTCGATGAACAGAAGCTCGTCCTCGAGATACTTACGAGCATCAAACGCGCCGGAGCCGACATGATATTGACGTACCACGCAATGGAAGTCGCCCACTGGCTGGCATAAGCACAAGAGATGCTATTCTGAGCATTCTCACCCCCGCTGTTGGAGGGGGTGACTTGACTAGGAAACATTCCTGGCTCTCATCGTCATTGCGAGTTATGCCACGCCTGAGGCGGGGCATGACGAAGCAATCTCTGCACAAGCCTTGTCTGCCAAGGAGATTGCTTCGGTCTGGCCTGCGACTCTCCGCTCCCTCGCAATGACTGAGGGTGATTGACGCTTGAAAGCATAACGAAGATACTATTGTGTGATCTGCATCATACACGCGAACATGAAAACCACGAAGACACACGCAAAACAGCACTCGCACACTGAAGGCCGCGGCCACAAACCGTCCGAGCTCAGATTGGTTGCATGGGAGATCACCCGCTCCTGCAACCTCGCCTGCATCCATTGCAGGGCTTCCGCGGAGCGAGGCCCCTACCCAAATGAGTTGACTACGGACGAGTGCAAGAAAGTGCTCGACGAAATAGCGTCGTTCAGCGACCCCATCATCATCTTCACCGGCGGAGAGCCTCTCTTACGACCAGATATTTTCGACATCCTCCGGTACGGTCAGGGGCTCGGCCTCAAGATGACCATGGCCGTGAACGGATTACTTCTCGACGAGGCAACCGCGCGCAGACTGGTCGAACACGGCATCCAACGCATCAGCATAAGCATTGACGGCGCTACCGCCGAAACCCATGACGCATTCCGTAACGTCCCCGGCGCATTCGCCGGCGCCATGCGTGGCATCGAGGCCGCAAAGAAAGCAGGCCTGCCGTTCCAAATCAACTCAACTATCACGAAGCTCAATCTCGACGAGATACCAGACCTCCTCAAACTTGCGGTTGAAGCAGGCGCCGTTGCTCACCACATCTTCTTGCTCGTCCCCACGGGCCGCGGCAAGGAGCTAGAAGAACAGGAAATTTCGCCCGAGCAGTACGAACAAGTCCTCAACTGGTTCTACGAGCAACGCGAAAAAGTGCCGATTCAGCTCAAGGCCACCTGCGCTCCTCATTATTATAGAATCCTCCGTGAGCGCGCCGCCAAAGAAGGCAAACAGGTCAGCTTCGAGACCTACGGCATGGACGCCGTCACTCGTGGGTGCCTTGGCGGCGTTGCCTTCTGCTTCATTTCCCACACAGGAACACTTTCTCCCTGCGGGTATCTCGAGCTCGATTGCGGCAACATTCGCAAGGAAGGCTTCCGCAAAGCTTGGGAGCAATCACCGATCTTCAAAGAGCTTCGCGATTTCTCCCTCTATCAGGGTAAGTGCGGGAAGTGCAGATATCTCAAAGTGTGCGGAGGGTGCCGGGCCCGCGCATACGCCCGGACCGGCAACTACCTCGCCGAGGAACCCTACTGCGTGTATCCGGGACATGAGTGACCGAACCGGTTCTATGGCAGAACTTAATTGTAGGGCGCAGCATGCTGCGCCCCTACAAACATGATTCCTAAACCGTTTGCACATTGAACACGCTGCGAGAATATGAATCTGTGCCTGTAGGTGCGAATTCATTCGCATGGTTTTCGGGAGCGTTCTCGCCAGGCATATGCGAATGCGTTCGCACTTACAGGGACACGTGCTAAATCACCGACTTGCGGGGCAACACACATCGCCATGACCAAACTGCGAAAAATCGAGACACAAGTCCTCGAAATTATCCAGCAGGATTTTCCTCTTACACCGCGTCCGTACGAAGAGCTCGCCCGCAGGCTCGGCTCCTCCGAAGACGAGGTATTCAAGGCCGTCCAGAGCCTCCGTAAGAAGGGCATCATCCGCAGACTGGGTGGCAGTTTCGATTCGAGAAAGATCGGGTACAAGAGCACGCTCGTAGCGCTCAGCGTCCCGAAGACCCGCCTCCAGGAAGTCGTCACCATTGTGAACAGCTACCCCGGCGTCACACATAATTATGAGCGCGAAGGCAAGTACAACGTCTGGTTCACCCTTATAGCCGAATCGGAGCAAGCAATTGAAGAAACGATTGCTGAAATTAGAAACAAGACGGGTGCGGAAATCATAAACCTGCCGGCGACCCATCTCTTCAAGATAAAGGTCGATTTCGACCTCGGGAACAATGACGAATGAAACTCGACCCGCTCGACCACGAAATCATAAACGCTCTCTCAGGCGACATCTCGGACTCTCTCCGTCCCTATCACGACATCGCCTCCCGATTGAATATAAGCGAAGACGAACTGCTGCGGCGGGTTCGCAACTATGAAAAGACAGGCGTGCTCCGCAGGATGGGAGCGATGATAGCCCATCGCGTCGCTGGCGTGGATGCCAACGGAATGATCGTGTGGGACATCCCCGAGGAGCACATCGAAGATGTCGGGCGCAAGCTCGCCTCAACACAGGAAGTCACCCATTGTTACGCTCGACGGCGACACCCCGATTGGCCTTACAACCTTTATACGATGGTTCACGGACGCACTCGCAAGACGTGCGAGCGCATCGCAGCCAGATTAGCTCAGGAAGTGGGAATCGGGAACTACAAAGTCGTCTTCAGCACACGCGAGTTCAAAAAGACCAGTCCACGGTACTTCGTGAAGTGAGGGCACAGATGGCTCGGAAAATGACAAAATCACGCAGATTGTGGAAGCAGGCGCAGCGCTACATGCCCGGCGGGGTAAACAGTCCCGTCCGCGCGTTCAAGGGAGTGAGCGGCACGCCCATATTCGTCGAGCGCGGTAAAGGCTGCAAGATATGGGACGTCGACGGAAACGAATATATCGACTATGTCTGTTCGTGGGGACCTCTCATCCTCGGCCATGCACATAGGGAAATCGTCAGCCGGGTGAAGAAAGCCGCCGAGAAAGGAACAAGCTTCGGGATACCGACCGAGCGCGAGTCCGAGCTTGCCCGCGCAATTATCCGCGCCGTACCCTCCGTCGAAATGGTCCGGCTCGTGAATTCGGGTACCGAAGCCGTCATGAGCGCAATACGGCTCGCACGCGCCTTCACCAACCGCTCCATTGTCGTCAAATTCGAGGGCTGCTACCACGGACATGCCGACGGATTACTCGTCAAGGCAGGCTCCGGCGCGACCACACTCGGCGTACCCACCAGCCCGGGCGTGCCTCCCGAATATGCCGCATGCACCATGACGCTTCCTTACAACAATATTGATGCGGCCGCCGCCGCCTGCAGCGACCACGGAAGCCGCATCGCCTGCATCATCGCAGAGCCTATCGCCGGAAACATGGGTGTCGTTCCGCCCGTGAACGGATTCCTCGAATCACTCCGCGAGATCACGGAGAAACACGGAATCGTTCTTATCTTCGACGAAATCATCACCGGATTCCGCGTCGCCTACGGTGGCGCCCAGTCCCTGTTCAAAATCCGGCCTGACCTTACTACGCTCGGGAAGATAATCGGCGGGGGACTACCCGTCGGGGCATACGGAGGCAAAGCCGAAATCATGGAAAAGATGGCCCCTGCCGGGCCAGTGTACCAGGCAGGTACGCTGTCGGGCAATCCTCTGGCGGTCGAGGCCGGCTTGGCGGCGCTTGAGGTGCTATCACGCCCCGGCGTGTACAAGAAACTCGATAAAATGGCCTCGCTGCTGGGTGAAGGACTCATCCGCGCCGCCCGCATGGCGGGTATCCCCTCCTACCATACGAGAATCGGCTCAATGCTGTGCATGTTCTTTTCGGAAGGCCCTGTCAACAACTACGATGATGCTCTCAAATGCAATACCCAGCGCTACGGCAAATTCTTCCATGAAATGCTCCGTCGGGGCGTTTACCTCGCGCCGTCCCAATTCGAGGCCGCCTTTGTGTCATTGGCACACACGGAGAAGGATATAGAGAAAACGGTTCGCGCAGCGGAACAGTCCCTCCTCGAAATCGTCTGATGGAGGCCTATCGAAAGCGCTTTATTTTTTTGCAGCTTTCCACTATACTTACCGCTCGACACACAGTTTCCGGAAATCCCCGGAACTTGAAGAAAAGATAAGGAGAAGCGCACTGTCAACACGGGGTGGCCAAAGTGAGGAGACGACCGCCTCCGCGCCTCATGGAGAGCATCCCATATGTCGCCTGTTTCGGTCACAGAGATACGCTTAATCGTCCACCTTGGCTTGATGCTGATAGCCGGCATGGTGGCGGGGGAACTCGTCGCGCGCATCAGGATACCGAGAGTTACCGGCTATCTGCTCGCAGGATTGCTGGTCGGCCCATCCGTGACGGGTCTCATCAAAGGGCTTGAACTTCGCAATTTCGACCTTATCGCCCAACTCGCGCTGGGACTGATCCTGTTCAACATCGGCGGAGAATTTGAGGCAGGACATGTGAGACGCTTCGGTCGAAAGCTCCTGACGGTGACCCTGTTTCAGATGACCCTCACGTGGCTGCTCGTAACATGCGCCATCTGGGCAGTCAGTGGCAACGGAGTCCTGGCTTGCTTGACCGGCTTCATCGCAATGGAGACCGCGCCGGCGGCCACGCTGCTCGTCGTGAAAGAATATGAATCCGAAGGCCCCCTGACGAATAACCTCATAGCGCTCGTGGGCATCAATAACATCATTTGTCTCTCGTTGTTCCCTGTCGTCGTGGCGTTGCTGTTCGGACACTTCGAAGGCTCCATTCATGCGCCTCTGACTGTTGGGAAATCTCTCGTCGTGGGAGTGGCACTCGGCCTGGCAGTCAGCTTTCTGGAAGAGTACACCAGGGGCGCAAAAGGGCAGCTCCTTGTCGGCCTCGGGGCTGTTACGTTGGCATTGGGACTCTCGTATAGGTGGGGCGGGTCGCCCCCTCTCTCGGCCCTCGTCATGGGCATGGCAAAAGTAAACTCCTCAGCTCACGGGCCGGCGCTCATCCAGAAACTGGACGAAGCGGTTTACCCGCTGTATGTACTATTCTTTGTTATCGCAGGCGCGAATCTCCACCTTGATACGCTCCGCCTCGTTGGGCTCGTGGGCGCAGCGTACATAACTGCCAGAACCATCGCAAAAATCGCTGGGACCGCTTGGGGAGCACACTCCGCCGGCCTCTCGCATCTCATGAAGGGGTATCTCGGTCCGGCCATGCTCTCGCATGCGGGCGTCGCGATTGGGATGGCAATGGCGCTTGGCAGACAGGGCACAAACGACGGCATCATCGCACAAACACTCGTCCTCGGCTCAGTCGTTGTGTTCGAGCTCCTCGGCCCCATCGCCGTGAGATTCTCCCTCGTGCGCTCCGGCGAGGTGAAGATGGCCTCCCTGCTGCCCCATGCGCCGGGTCACTCAGGCCTCGATAACCTCGAAAAAGTCCTTCATCAGGTCAGAAGGTCGCTCGGTATACCCATGAAACGCATGGGCCCGACTGACCGTCCACTGGCCGCGAAACACCTAATGCGGAGCAACGTGGAAACTGTGCCCGATACCGCGCACTTCGACGAGTTGCTCAAGATAATCTCACATGCGCGTTACGATTTGCTCCCGGTCATAGATAAGGAAGGCAAATATGTTGGAAACATCTCGTTTCCGCAGATACGAGATGTTATATTCGACCAGACACTGGCCGACCTGCTGATAGCGCGGGACCTGCTCGACCACGAAACGGCCTATGTGACGCCGGATGAGCCACTGGCTGTGGTCCTCCAAAAATTTCACGAGATCCCTTATGAAGTCGGCAGCCTGCCCGTTGTTGCCGAGAGTAAGAACCCAAACGTAGTTGGCATGATTCGCCAACGCGATATCGTCGATATGTTCAGGCTTATCCGCTCGGGAAATGAAGAGCGAACACGCTCGCGATAGGTTAGACTCGAAAAAAGGGTGGTGATTGTGCAATGAAACTCTCGGAATTCCTCCAGCCCGAACTCATCAAAGTGGGACTGGAGGCAAAGGATAAGTGGGAAGCGATCACACAACTGATCGACCTCATGGTGGACGCTGGTTTGGTCAGGCCGGAGCACCGAGCAAAAATCCTGGAAATAGTGTTCGACAGAGAGCGCTCGATGAGCACGGGAATGGAGCGGGGAATCGCCATTCCTCATGCTAACTCTTCCCTGATTACTGACGTGGTCGGCGCGCTTGGCCTCTCGAAAAAGGGCATCCCATTCGAGTCGCTCGACGGATTGCCGGCTCAAATCATAATCCTGCTCGTCATTCCCAAGGACAAATTCCAGCAGCACGTGAGAACCCTCGCAGGAATCGCCCGGCTCTTCAACCACGAGCAGGTTGCGCATGCCGTGCGCAACGCTGAGAACGCGCAAGAAGCAATGGAGATCATCAAGACCGAGGAAGGCAAGGACTTATTCTATTCATGAGCCATCGAGCCTTGGTTGCGGGGCTCCTATGCATCCATACGATGAATTCATTGCCCCGGAATACGTGAATCTTGCCACTCCCAATCCCCAAATCGTGACGGACACTATAACCTCAACACCTACATTCTTGGCGGCAGAGAGGTTCGAATGAGCAACGTGATAGACACCATGCTCCGGCGAGACACCGTAATCATCGTTTGGGAACTCCGCGCCCTGTGGCTCGCAACCGCGCTTCAACTCCTCTCCTTATTGTTCTACCTTATGTGGCTTATTTCACCCGCCCCACGGCTGGGCAGAACCGCTTCTCGCATCCTCCTCTTTAGTACGCTCCTGCTTTCGGGAATTATCATCGTTCGGACAATCGAGGCGGGACGGCCCCCCTATCAATCGCTCTATGAAAGCGTGCTTTGGTTCTCATGGTCGACAACGCTTGCTTACCTCATTGTGGAAAAACGATTCGGAAACATATTCGCGGCAGGATTCACCGTGTCCTTAATAGCCGCTGTCTCGTGCCTGTACGCAGCGCTGGGATGCGACCCGGCCGTTGAACCACTCGTTCCAGCCCTGCAAAGCGACTGGTTCATCTGGCACGTCGTCATTGCTTTCATATCGTATGCGGTTTTCGTAGTGGCTTTCTCCATAGAGCTCGCCTATATAGCCCTGACCGGACTGTTCTCCCCTCAAAAACTCATGAGGTACGGGATGGAGCCTGAATCGGCGGCGCGATTTCATCGAACGGTTCACCAACTCGTGCTTTTCGGATTCCCACTGCTCACCCTCGGCATCGTTTCAGGATCTGCGTGGGCCGAGCAGGCATGGGGCCGTTACTGGTCGTGGGACCCGAAAGAAACTTGGTCCCTCATCACCTGGACCGTCTACGCCGTTTACCTCCACGCCATGACTATGGCACGCTGGCGCGGCGGAAGAGCTTCCGCCATCAACATTCTGGGATTTGTCTGCATCATCATGACATTTCTCGGCGTTAACTGGATAGCGAAACTTTTCGGCATTCCGAGCTTGCACGCATAGTTCGTGTAAGCGCATTCACCACTGCGTTCAAATGGCTACAAGACAAACATCGGATGTCCCGGTCAACAGAAAGCAGTCGCACAACCAGGGCTGGCTGTATCGCACGATGGTATCCATCGAGACTTCCTTGGTCTTCTTCGGTTTGTTCGCGCTCATTTTCCTCATGGGAACCGTCTTCCCCCAGAGTTCAGAACCCGATAGGCTAGAAAAATACGGCGACGCCGGGGGGAGACTTGTCGGACTCGCCGGGAGCCTCAACCTTCTCAATGTGTTCCATTCGTGGTACTTCGGACTCCTCGTTCTGCTATTCACCCTCCATGTGCTCCTATGCAGCATCCATCGGTTCGACATCCTCCGCAAGAGGCCCAAGTTCCGCCTGTTCACGCGCGAATCGCTCCTACGGCGTGAAATCTCATTCTCGGTCACCTCTTCGCTTCCCGACGCAGCCGCGAACATCGAGAAGAAACTCCGAAGCATGGGGTTCAGGCGCCTGAAGTACTATTCCGAGGACGCCCATCTAAAGAGGCTCATAGTAGAAAAAGGATTGCCATTCAGATGGCTATCATGGGCGTATCACCTCTGCATTCTCACCGCTCTTGCTGGATTCGCTTTATCCTATTGCTTCGCTTTCGAGGATTATCTGGTCCTCGCTGTCGGGGAGAGAAAGGCCATCCGCGTTCGATCACCCGAGACAAATTATCAAATACTGAAGAAACTGCTGCGCGGGTCCACCGACGCGCCTTCTCGCCAGATTGAAATTGAACTTGCACGCTTTCGAACCGAATACACACAAAGACCGGTCCTTCAATATCCCCATCACTCATTCAGGCGACTCCTGGCAGTATGGGGGGGCGGGGACGAAACCCTTCACTATCAACTCACGGATGATTCCCTGTTTGTTCGCGACTGGTTCAGTCTGCTCAACATCTATGAAGAAGGCCGACTGATTAGGAAAAAGGAAATAGAGGTGAACGACCCGCTCAGATACGCCGGCCTTACCTTCTATCAAATCGGTTACGACTACGAATGCTCTCTGACGGTTGCCGATGAGCTCATTCCAAATGTTCCCGCGGGAGAACCATTCACGATACCGCAGATGGAAGGTGAGTTTCGCTTGAATACCCCTCGTCTCGGAACGCTCTTCAGATACGACGGCAAGATCGCCGTCCTCTCTCCGACGGCCGAGCTCCAATACCGCCCCCCCGCACTACCGCGTAAGCGGAAATGGACCACCGTCGCCGATCTGCCTCTTGCGCAAACGAGGGAGGCGATGCACACTCGGATGACTCTGAACAGCATCAGGCAAAGCAGCGTCCTCAGTTACCGGTACGACCCCGGCGTGCCTCTCCTCTGGTTCGCAGCCACGGCGGCGCTGATTTTCATGGCGCTCCGGATCTATATGCCGTGGTATCAGGTTCATTGCCATGCCGATAGCTCAACGGGACGAATCATTATCGCGGTCAGCATCAGATTGGTGGGTCTGTTCGCTCGACCGGAACGCCTCCGGGAGAAACTCAAGGATGCCCTCCGCGGGTAGCGCATAACACGCACGATGATTATAGTAAAAACATAATTGCCTGTCCCGGTAATTTGCGACCGAATCAGAAAACGGCTCACTGCAGACATTCAACCTGTGGCCGAGAAACGTGGCAATTGCCGGAATGAACGCGCTGCAACCGGCGAGGAATGCTTCTCCCGGCGAGGACACATCTGACTTGAAAACACGCGCGAGAATAATATATCATGTCCCCGCAAGGCCATCCCGAAGCTTCCCGAAGACCGAAGCTCGCTTGACATTCCCACTACGCATGACACGAAGAAAGGAGCGTGCCGATGAATAAGGATATCTTCCGCGAATACGATATCAGAGGAGTCGCCAATAAAGACCTTACCGACGACGTCGTAGAGTGCATCGGCAAAGCCTTCGGCACCTATGCCCAGAGCTTCGGAAAAAAGGATGTCGTCCTTGGGAGAGATTGCCGCCTTAGCTCGCCTCGCCTCCATAAGACGTTGCGCGAAGCACTCCTGTCGACCGGCTTAAGCGTGGTCGATATCGGCATCTGCCCAACCCCGGTATTCTACTTCTCCCTGTTCCACCTCAACAAAGAAGGCGGAATGCAGATCACCGGCAGCCATAACCCTCCGGACCAGAACGGATTCAAGGTCTGCATCGGCAAAAGCACCATCTTCGGGGAAGACATTCAGAAACTGGCTCAGGTCTGTGAGAAAGGGCACTTTGCCGGCAGCAAGGGAAAGCTGAGCACATACGATATCATACCGGCCTATCAGAAATATGTCTCCGAAAACATCGAGCTGACTCGGCCTCTCAACGTCATCATTGACGCCGGCAACGGAACCGCCGGTCCGGTTGCGCCGAAACTCATTCGCAACCTCGGCTGTAAGGTCGAGGAAATGTATTGCGAAATGGACGGCCGGTTCCCAAACCACCATCCGGACCCCACCGTCCCCAAATATATCGAGGAACTCATCGGCCGCGTCAAGAACAATGGCTACGACTGCGGCATCGCCTACGACGGCGACGCCGACAGGCTCGGCATCATCGACGACAAGGGAAATATCCTGTGGGGCGACCAACTCCTCATCCTGTTCGCCCGCGAGATTCTTGCCAGAAAACCCGGCTCGGTCGTCATCTCGGAGGTCAAGAGCTCAAAAGCATTGTTCGATGACATTGCCAAGCACGGCGGCAAACCCATCATGTGGAAAACAGGTCATTCCCTCATCAAGGAAAAGATGCGGGAAACCAAGGCGGCCGTCGCAGGCGAAATGAGCGGTCACATTTTCTTTGAGGACAGATATTTCGGCTTTGACGACGCCATCTATTCTTCCTGCAGGCTGCTGGAAATCCTCTCCCGCTCCAACAAACCCTTGAGCGAAATGCTCTCCGATGTGCCCAAGATGTATTCAACTCCCGAAATCCGCATGGAATGCCCCGAAAAAATCAAGTTCAACGTGGTCAAAGAAATAACCGAATACTTCAAGAAGAACAACTACGATGTCGTCGACGTCGACGGCGCACGCGTCACCTTCAACGACGGATGGGGACTCGTGCGCGCCTCCAATACTCAGCCGGTCCTCGTCCTCCGATTCGAGGCCACCAGTGAGAAGCGGCGCGATGAAATACGAAAGCTTATAGAAGGAGAACTCAGCAAGGTTATGGAAAGAAACAAGAGGGATACATAGCAAGGGGGGAGAGGTCACCCTTAAGAAACACTCGGCCCGTAATAGTCAATGCGACGGAGCGCAGCGACCGAAGCAATCTCCTTGGCAGACACAGGCTTGTGCAAAGATTGCTTGGCATGACTCGCAATGACAATCACAGCCGGGAATGTTTCTTAGCTGAATCTCACAAATTTGATAACGTATTCCCACGCGTCTGGGAGGGGCGTTCGCGAACGCCCCTCCCAGTACAATAGCTGAAATTTCCTTTGTATGAGCGACCCGACGGGTCGCCCATAGAAAAGGTGAGATAATACGTCACCGTAATCATGAAAGCGAGTACTTAGGGAGAGGAGATGACATGTTCAAGACCCGGATAACTGAAATGCTCGGAATCGAATACCCAATCCTTCAAGGTGGAATGCAGTGGCTGAGCAAGGCCGAACTCGCCTCAGCAGTCTCCGAGGCGGGCGGCATGGGATTCATCACCGCCGCCTCGTTTGCAGACCCGGAGGAACTCCGCGACGAAATTCACAAAATCCGCTCCCTCACCAAGAAACCTTTCGGAATCAACGTCTCCATGCTGCCTGTCCTTATGGAAGGCGACATAACGAGAAGATACGTCGAAGTCATAGCCGAAGAGAAGGTACCGGCAGTCGAAACATCAGGCCGCAACCCCGAGCCATTCGTTCCCGCACTCAAAGAAGCGGGCGTGAAGATTATCCATAAGGTGCCCGCCGTCCGCTTCGCCCGGAAAGCCGAATCCATAGGCGCCGATGCCGTCACTATCGTCGGCTTCGAGTGTGGCGGGCATCCGGGCATGGATGATGTTACATCATTCATCCTTATTCCGCGCACGGCCGAGAGCCTCAACATTCCTGTTGTCGCGGGCGGAGGCATCGCAGACGCTCGCGGCTTCGTAGCCGCCCTCTCTCTCGGAGCCGAAGGCGTCGTCATGGGCACCCGCTTCCTTGCGGCAAAAGAATGTCCGGCACACCAGAATTTCAAGGAATGGATCGTCGCGGCGCAGGAAACCGATACCATGATGATTGAACGGTCCATCCGCAACGCCGTGCGTGTCATGAAAAATGAAGTCGCGCAAAAAGTGCTCGAAATGGAGAACAAGGGCGCGACCCTTGACGAACTCATCGTTTATATCAGCGGAATGGTCGGAAAACAGGCTTGGCTGAACGGTGACCTCGACAGCGCCACAATCGCCGCCGGCCAATGTGTCGGGCTGATACATGAAGTGCTCACCGTGAAGGAAATCATCGATAATATCGTCACCGGTGCCCACCAGATACTGGGACGGTTGAACGGAATCATGCAATAGGCGTCGGTCAAGCACACGGCACATGCTTCGTTGAATAGGAAAGCTTGATATAGAACTGTTAACTACATGATGCGACCCGGCAAAGACACCTTGAGCCTGTATCCCCTTCTGCTCGACCCAATCTTCAAATACCGCATCTGGGGGGGACGAAAACTCGGAACAGCGCTGGGGAAAAAGCTGCCCCCTCAAGAACCCATCGGCGAATCATGGGAAGTATCCTGTCGCAACGGCGACAACAATGTAATCAGCAACGGCCATCTCGCCGGCAAAACCCTCGCTGATGTGCTTGAAACGGACCGGGAAGCGCTCTTGGGGGCCTCGCTCGGCGACTCGCTGAAATTCCCGCTCCTTAACAAGTTCATCGATGCAAACGACCTTCTTTCCGTCCAGGTGCATCCGACTGAAAACCTCGCCGCAAAAACGCCCGGCGCCGAGGCCAAGACCGAAGCATGGTACATCATCCACGCGGATCCGGGGGCAACACTCATCAAAGGGTTGAAGCCAGGTGTGACGCCCGACGCCTTCGAGCGTGCAATCCGCGACAATACTGTCCCTTCACTTCTCAATTCGTTTCCCGTCGAAACAGGTGACATGGTCTTCGTTCCCGCAGGATGCGTGCATGCCATGGGCAAAGGTCTGGTTATCTGCGAAATCCAACAGAATTCGGACACGACGTACCGCGTGTACGACTGGGGCAGAGTTGACGCAGCAGGAAAACCCCGCCAGCTTCACGTCCAACAGGCCCTCGCAGCCATCAACTTCAAGGACCGTTCTCCAGACAAGGTCGCATCCATAGCAATAACCGAGGGCAAGAACAAGCGAACATTCCTGGCCGCATGCCCCTACTTCGCCATGCAGGTGCTCTTGCTCGAAAAATCAACTGTCGAGTCAACCGGAAAAAGGAGATTCGAATCGTTGATGGTGCTCAGCGGCAGGGGAGCCATTCGCACGGAAGCCAAGCGCGAAACGAGCATCTCCACCGGCGACTCAATACTCGTCCCCGCTTGTGTTGGCAGCTACATGATTGATCCCTCGCCCCGGTGCACGATGCTGAAGATCTTCGTGCCGGACATCGATACGGAGATAGTTAAGCCCCTCCGCGCAAGGGGAATAGCAGAAGAGGCCATTCGCGCTGTGGTTTTCGAATAGAGGACAATTCCATCACCATCATCAAATCGGTTATTCTCGGATTCATTCAAGGGGTCACCGAGTTCCTGCCCGTCAGCAGTTCCGGACACTTGGTAATCCTGCAATCTCTGTTGGGCATGAGCGAGCCCCAAATATTGTTCGATGTGATGCTCCATATCGGAACGCTCGCGGCCATCGCTGCCGTCTTCGGCAAGGACATCAATGGGCTACTCCGCACCGCATTCAGGATGATTTCCATGAGAGCATTAGATGATGAGCCCGGAGGGCGAATGCTCATCGCTATCGCGGCCGGATGCGTTCCGACCGCCGTCATCGGCGTCCTGTTCGCGGAGCAGTTCGAACACCTCTTTTCCTCGATGACTGCGGCGGGAGTCGGCCTCCTTATCACCGGCTTTATCCTGATGAGCACGGCGTGGAAGAAGAAGCAGACACAGGATGCACAAGAAAATGCACATCAGACCGCTCTCCCTGTAGGCGAAAACTGTGTAGGGGCACGGCGCGCCGTGCCCGCATGTGAGGAGTCTTCCCAATTGACTCAGCACGTCTCCGTGCTCCAGGCGCTTATCATCGGTACTGCGCAGGGCATCGCCATCGCGCCGGGCGTCTCCCGCTCCGGAGCCACTATCGCCGTCGCGCTCCTCCTCGGCGTGCCGCGCGAGCTTGCGGCCAGGTTTTCTTTCCTTCTCGCAATACCCGCGATTCTTGGTGCGCTGGCATTTGAGGTGAAGGACACTATAGGTGGCGCTCCTATCGATTCTCAATCTCCCGGAATTGCCGCAACGGTTTCAGGAACCATCATCGCCGCAATCACAGGAATAATCGCGCTACTGCTCTTGCTGAGGATCGTAAAGAACGGGAGAATTTCTCTTTTTGCGTATTACTGCTGGGCACTCGGCATTCTGGCAATTGCTCTCGACATCATGAGGGTGTGAACACGCTATGAAAGGCACTGTTCGGCTGAACCCGCCGAACACACGGGAGGCAACACGGGAAAGGCTGTTTTCGTAAAGGAAATGTTCTTTTCTGCCCGTGATTCTTTGCGCCCTCTGCGCCTTTGCGGTGATAAAACTGTTTCGGACGACAGATACTTCCCAATATAGATTGCCGGAGACGACTCTTGAGCAAGCCGGACAAAGAAACATACGACTGGAAGTTTCGTCTCCTGCTTGCAATCGGGCCGAGGCTGTTCTACCTTCTTGCCCACACACTCTATCGAACATGCAGAATAACCGTCATCGGAAAGGAAAACGAAGATCAGTTCCTGCGGCAGGACAAGCCGAGCCTGTTTGTTTCATGGCATCAGGGACTGCTCTACTACGTGTATCATTTCCGCAATCGAAACGGTATTATCATGGTAAGCCAGAGCAAGGATGGCGAAATCATCGATAGGGTCCTCACATTGTTCGGTTATCAAAGCGCGCGAGGCTCGAGCACGCGCGGAGGGAAGCAGGCGCTCGATGTTATGACTGATACAATCAATCGCACCCGGTGCAGTGGCGGGCTTGTCGCCGATGCGCCACGCGGGCCGTTCGGCGTCGCCAAGATCGGCATCATAAAGCTGGCAAAGGAAACAGGCCTGCCGCTCATTCCGGTGATGTGGTGGGCAAAAAGAAAGATTATGTTCAACAGTTGGGACAAGACACTCCTGCCACTCCCGTTCACACGAATCGTGTTCTTCTACGAGCCCCCGATATTCGTGCCGCCAGACGCGACAAACGAGGACATGGAACAAATGCGCTCGGACCTGACAGACCAATTAAATCGAATGCACAAACAAGCACAGGAGTATTTTGAAATAAGATCGTGAACCGCCGGAGAAGATGTGGAGGACATGAACAATGGCCAAGCAACATCCCCCCATGTACGCGGTCATAATGGCAGGCGGCTCGGGCACACGACTGTGGCCGAAAAGCCGTAAGAAGAAACCGAAGCAGCTCCTTGACATCGTCAGCAGCAAGACGATGATCCAGGAAACAGTCGAAAGACTCAGCCCTCTCATCGACGGCAACCATACATTTATCGTGGTAGGACGCATGCATTTCGAATACATTAACGAGCAACTCGTCCATGTCCCTACAGAGAATATCCTGGTCGAGCCCGAAGGGAAGAATACCGCCCCCTGCATCGGATTGGCGGCCATCCACATCAGGGCACGTGACAAAGACGCCGTCATGGTCGTGCTGCCATCCGACCACCTCATTCGCAATGATGCCCGCTTCCGAAAAACACTTCGGGCCTCAACAGAAGTCGCCCAATCCGGAAACCATCTTGTTACCATCGGCATCCAGCCCACGTTCCCCGAAACCGGCTACGGATACATTCAAATCGGGAAGAAGGTGGATACGGTTCACGGTGAGGATGTCTTCAAGGTGGTCGCTTTCAAAGAGAAACCCTCGCTCGCCGTGGCAAAAAAATTCCTGAAGTCCGGCAATTACATGTGGAACAGCGGAATGTTCGTGTGGAAGGCGACCGCCATCCTCGAGCAGATTAAGATACACCTGCCCGACCTCTACAGAGGATTGTTGCAGATAGAGACCGCCATAGGGGAGGACGATGAAAACAAGGTCGTAGATGAGGTCTACGCTTCCCTCAAACCGGAATCCATCGATTTCGGCGTCATGGAAAGGGCAGAGGATGTCCTGTTCCTTAAAGGCGATTTCGGCTGGAACGATATCGGCAGTTGGGCAGCCATGGAGCAAATATGGCCGAAGGATAGAGACGGTAATTTCCTCCATGCAGAGGTAGTTTCAATAGAATCCACGGGCAATATCATCCATAGCACCAAAAAGCTCGTCGCAGTCATAGGCTTGAAGGACATCGTCATCATCGAAACCGATGACGCGCTCCTCGTGTGCCCGAAAGAACGCGCACCCGACGTCCGCCGCGTCGTCGACGAGTTGAAAAAACGCGGCCTCGATTCCTATCTGTAATAATCCGAGCGATGAGCCTTGGCACAAAAAGCGGGAGCAAAGAATTACGCTCTATTTCTCTGTTGGTGACGTACCATAGTAATGGACTGGCAATGAATTCGGTGAATCTCCGAATCGAGCCTTTTTTTCTCGTAGGGGCGAACCTTGTCGTCGCCCAAATCCGTAGGGGCGGCCCTGTGTGGCCGCCCACACGTGTTGTGAACCTCGTGTTCGCCCTTAAGAAAGGCTCACCATGACCCAACGCATAATCTTCGACACCGACATCGGAACCGACGTCGACGACGCATACGCGCTCTCCTTCCTGGCACATTGTCCCGAAGTCCACATCGAGGCCGTCACCACCGTATGGGCCGACCCGCTCCTCCGCGCGCGCATCGCGCGCAAACTGCTCAATCTGCTCGGAAAGCCACACATCCCCGTCGCAGTCGGCGAAAGCGCTCCGCTCAACCCCGCACGCGCAGCATTCCTCATGGGCAACGAAGGACGCGGCGTGCTCAACGGCAACGAAAACCTGCGGCTGTCTGAAATCCCAGCCACAGCCCTCATCGAGTCGCTCCTCAAGAAATATCCTCACGAAATCAAGGTGCTCCTCATGGGTCCCGAGACCAACATGGGCAAGCTCCTCTCCGAAAAACCGGAACTGGCCGCGCTCGTCAAGGAATTCGTTATCATGGGCGGAATGCCGTTCTACAGCCCGAAGGAAATGGCTCTCATCGGAGAGCGGCCGGTCGAATTCAATCTGACTTCAGACCCCGAGGCCGCCCGCACTGTGTTCGAATCCGGCGTGCCCATCACCATGGTCGGCGCCAACGTAACATTTCCCACGCTCTTGAAACAGGAACACATCGAGCGCATTCGCAACCATGGCGCCCCGGCTACCGATCTGCTTCACAGCATGACTATCGAGTGGCTCAAGGTGTTCGACCTCGAGGAAACCTCCATGCACGACCCGCTCGCAGCCTCCGCGGCGTTCACCCTCGAGTTCCTCGACACCATGATGCTTAACGTAGCCGTCGAGACGAAAGGCGAATTCACAACCGGCCTCACCGTCGTCAACCGCTGCAACAACGCCGACTGGAACACCGTCCGCGTCGCCACCGAGGCTCGAAGCATCGAATTCATAAACTTCATGCTCAAGCGCATCCTTGTGTGATGAGAACCGAACTCCACCATGCAGTCACTCTGAACGATCGGTCCCGCACTGCCCTATGGATTAACATGAAAAAGGGACATTGGTGGTCATTGCGAGCGGAGGGCCAAAGGCCCAAGCGAAGCAATCTCTCTATGCATCTTCAATATCCGCTCCGTGCCTTCGTGCCTTTGTGGTGAAACAAACCCGCTTCAGGAGCCCGCGCTATGCCGCTCAACATCATCCTCTGCGACATCAATAAGAAAATCACCGCCGCATGGCAACAGCACTTCGAGGGCGTCGAGAACGTCGAAGTGCATCACGGCAACATCTTCGAGGTCGAAGCCGATGCGCTCGTGAGCCCGGCCAACAGCTTCGGGTTCATGGACGGCGGACTCGACTACGCCATCAGCGAGTTCTTCGACTGGAAAATTCAGCCGCGCGTGCAGGCCGTGTTGCAGAAGAAGCATCATGGTGAGCTGCCGGTGGGGCAAGCCGAGGTCGTGGAAACGGGCGAAAAGCGATTCCCTTACCTCATTTGCGCGCCCACGATGCGCACGCCTGCCGACGTGAGCCAAACCCTCAACGCCTACCTCGCCATGCGCGCAATACTCATCGCCATCCGGCGCTTCAACAAAGCGCATCCGAACGCAATCAAGTCCGTCGTGATTCCCGGCCTCGGAACCGCTGTCGGGAAAATGCCCGCCGACCGCTGCGCCCGCCAGATGCGCGCCGCCTACGACAACATCGTCGGCGGCCACATCTACCATTTCAACTCATTGCGTGAAGCCCGCCGCGAAGAACGAAAACTCCTCGAGTGAGTCGAAACCAACGCAGGAAACCGAATCAGGTTCATTCTTGTGAGGACAGCAGTTCAGGAAATGAAAACGAGTAGCACGGGAGGAATAGAGGGGAGCTCGCCCTTGCTCAAAGAGCCTTGACTACTTCTTTGCGCTCTTTGCGCCTTTGCGTTAAAAAATCTGTTTGCAGTGCGGTGGTCCTATTTCGTTCCCTCGGAGGACGCACTCACTCCCTCAACCACAATCGCCCTCGTCCTCGTGGACCGCTCGCGAAGAGGCGACACCGAAGCATATTCGGGCGACGCCAGCCACTTTTGAAGCTCCTGGCGCGAGGGAAACTCTATTAAGATGATTCGCTGCGGACGCCAGTTCCCCGAAAGCACAGTCACCTTTCCGCCGCGCGCCAGATACCGCCCTCCATACTGAGTGACGATATCGGCCACTTTCTCCACATACTCAGCATACCCGTCCGTATCAACCACCTGCACATCCACAATCAAGTAGACTGACATTTCATGCTCCATCACTTGCTATCACCCTTGGTCAAAATAGCAAGCACCCTCTTGATTATTCCTTTGCGCGCTTTGCGCCTCGCGTCTGCGACCCTCGGGTCTATGACCCCTTTGCGGTGAAATGCGAAGGAGGAATCTAAAATCCAAAATATAAACTTCCGCATTCATCAAGCGCACCCTGCAGATTTACTTCTTCTTCCCCTTTCGCCCTTCACCTTGCTCCTTTCGCATCTTGTTCCTCTTGTTCTTCGGGCTCGGCTCATCAGCGCCAGAGAGTTCCACATACGCATCATGCGCCATGCAGCCCTTCTCCCAGTGCCCCCGCACCCGTTTCCCAATGAACGAATCCGGATACTTCCGCGCGATATTACACCCGGGACACACCTTGTTCCATGCCGCCAGCACCTTCTTCGCTTCCATATATGACTCCTTTCTCACCGCTCTATTAAGTGACGACAATCGCTCTCCAGAATAGTCGATAAGACCATCAATTTTTTCTGGAACCATGAGGTCCGATACTTTGCAATGAGAGGACAACGCACACCCATACGTTTCCGGTTTTTTCTCGTCTTTCGTCTTACTCCTTTCGCCTGCTCTTTCTTTGCGACTTTGCGGTTAAGAAAACGTTTGGGACAACAGCCAATTGCGCGATTGATGATGCGAATACTGTGACCTATGCCCTCACCACCGCCCCCAAATGCGCCGAGGAAACGAGCGCGGCATACTTGGCGAGGTGCCCGGTCAGCTTTCTCTGAGGCGCATGCCACTGGCGCAGGCGCTTGTCCATCTCCGTCTCCGAAATCTCAAGCTCCAGCTTCCGGCCAGGAATGTCAATCCGAATCATGTCGCCATTCCTCACCGCCGCCAGCGGCCCGCCCACATACGCCTCCGGACACACATGTCCGACGGCAGGCCCGCGCGTGAAACCCGAAAAACGCGCATCCGTCACAATCGCCACCTTTTCCTCGAGCCCCATCTGAAACAACTGCTCCGTGACCGTCAGTATCTCGCGCATGCCCGGCCCGCCCTTCGGGCCTTCGTTCCGGATAACGACAACCTCGCCCTCCTTGAACTCGCGATTCAGTGCGGCCACGATGGACTCCGCCTCATTCTCGAAAACGCGCGCAGGCCCGCGATGCACAAGCATAGATTCCGGCACTCCGCTCTGCTTCACGACCGCCGTATCCGGCGCCAGGTTCCCTCGCAGAATCGCAATGCCGCCCCCGGCATGGAACGGATTCGACCGAGGTCGAATCACCTCCTCATCAAGCACCCAGCGCCCCACAAGATTCTCAGCAATCGTCTTGCCCGTCACCGTGAGCGCGCCGCCATGCAGCAATTCACCGAGTTGAATCATGATAGCAGGCACGCCGCCGGCCTTGTAGATGTCAAGGATGAAATACGGCCCCGACGGCATCCCCCCGCAGATATGCGGCACGCGCTTCGAGAATGCATCGAACTCATCTATCGCCAACTCAATGCCAAGCTCATCGGCAAGCGCGAGGATGTGAAGCACCGCGTTCGTCGAGCCGCCCGATGCCATCTGGACGGAAACCGCATTTTCAAGCGCTTCTCGCGTCATGATCCTGCGGGGAGTTATTTCAGCTTCCAAAAGCCGCATCACCTGCATGCCGCTCTGTTTCGCCTGCACGATCTTCTCGGACTGAACCGCATGCGTCGTCGCCGAGCCCGGCAAACTCATCCCAAGAGCCTCCGTAAGGAACTGCATCGTATTCGCCGTTCCCATTCCGGAACATGCGCCTGCGCTCGGACAGCAAAGCTGACTGAGTATCCGTGGAGCCTCCTTCGGCAAAAACATATCAAACGGGAGCATCGGCCCGCCCGTCACGAATATCGATGGGAGGTCAAGCCGGGCCGCCGCCATCAGGTGGGCGGGAATAATCTTGTCGCACGACGAAATGAACACGAGCGCATCCAGATGGTGCGCAAGCACCATCGTCTCGACCGAATCCGCAATCAAATCGCGCTGTGGCAGCACGTACTTCATTCCCTCGAGCCCGTTCCCGTATCCGTCGCATGGCGCAGGCGTGTCAAACTCAAGCGGAGTACCGCCACCGATGCGCACCCCCGTCTTTACGGCATCCGCAACCTCACGCAGATGAACGTGGCCGGGCGTAAGCTCGGTCCACGAATTCACAATGCCGACCAGCGGCCGATTCATCTCTTCCTCAGTAAGCCCAATGCACTTGAACAGCTCGCGCCTCACAAGCGCCGTCGCCGTCCTGTCAACATTCTCGAGCAAAACCTGACTCCTAATCTTCTTTGTCACAGTGTATTCCTTTCTTTACCCATGACGAACACAGGCCTCCTTCTATACGCAGATTCGGCCATTTCTCGCGGAGGGAACCCAACCGCAAAGAGCCACCCCCCGGTACGAGTCGCACCGCTTGCAGGAAAAAGCTTCCTTTACTTGCACAAATATCATGATACAGTTTCGAATATGTGTCCGTACAATTTTTACCGCACCCGCACGGGTGTGTCAAGGAATTTCCGGCACCCCCGACAGAAAGATAGGCATTCGAAACACGGGATTGTTCACTTCTTCGAAGAAAAAGGCCGATTATCTGGCTTTACGGTTCGGCGGTTTCCGACGGAACGATTCTACCGTTCGGCCGTATCAGTGTTATTCATAACTATTTTGAATACAATATGTTACGCCCTTAGATGGCGGCTGGTCATCCTTGACTTTGGGCTGCACCAAACATATAATTGAACCAGTTCCAAATCGGAAAGGGGGCTGAAAAGCATCGATACCATAAGAGAAATCCCAAAAATTTTGCAGACCGCCCTTAGCAATGGCGGGGATTTTGCAGAGATTTTTATCGAAGAACGAGTGTCTACCTCCATAGGATGTGAGGATAACAAAGTAGAGCGTATTATCAGCGGTACCGACAGGGGGGCAGGCCTCAGAGTCATGGTCGGGGATATGACGGCCTACGCATCCACCAATGACCTTACTCCCTCCGGTCTGCGCGAGTTGGCGCACCGAGTGAGCAAGGGCATAAGTGCACATGTCGAAAAGTATTTGTTTCCAGATGGTTACGCGTCAAAATTCGCAAAAAAGGAGGTCACCTATCCCTCATCCGTCACCACAAGTGAAAAAGTAGCAAAAGTCCTTGAAGGTAATGAGGTTGCATGGAACTGCGGAAAGGCAATAACTCAGGTTCATGTCCGGTACGGCGATTCCCAACAGCGAGTAATCATCGCCAATTCGGACGGCCTCTTCGTTACCGATGAGCGAATTTACACCATTTTTCTCGTTCAGGCAGTCGCGAGAAAAAATGGCGTAATACAGACAGGGTATGAGCCGGTCGGAGGCACCGTGGGCTTTGAAATATTCAATACGGTCAGCCCATCAACAATTGCCCGACTCGCTGCAGAGCAGGCGTTGAGAATGCTCGAGGCCCCGCCCGCTCCCACAGGAGTCATGCCGGTCGTCATCAGCAGCGAAGCCGGCGGAACGATGATTCATGAGGCCGTCGGCCACAGCCTCGAGGCCGACCTCGTGCAGAAAGGGCTTTCCATATTCGCAGGAAAAATCGGCGAGAAGATAGCCTCTGAAATCGTGTCGGTCCACGACGACGCGACACTCCCCGGCAGGCGCGGGTCGTTCGCCTGCGATGACGAGGGAACTCCATCCGAGCGCACCGTGCTCGTCGAGAACGGAATACTCAAAACCTATATGTATGACCTCACCACAGCGCGAAAGGAGAATCGCAGCTCCACGGGAAACGGCAGGCGCGAATCGTGCCGCCATAGACCGATTCCGAGGATGACAAACACTTTGATTGTGCCAAGCACGGCAAAGCCCGAAGACGTGGTCGCAGCCACCGACAAGGGCCTTTTCGTTCGCAAGATGGGCGGAGGACAAGTCAACACGATAAATGGCGACTTCATGTTCGAGGTGAGCGAGGCCTATCTCATCCGAGACGGCGAAATAAAGGAACCGGTTCGCGGAGCTTCGCTCATCGGAAATTCATCAAGAGTGCTCTCTGGAATTGATATGGTGGCAAACGACCTCGGGTTTGCGGTCGGAACATGCGGTAAAGATGGACAGGGAGTGCCGGTTTCGGATGCCCAACCTACGCTCCGTATCGAAGGCATCACGGTCGGGGGAACCAATGCCTGAAAAGAAGCTGGACTCGTTCGAGATGGACGAGTCCAACAAGTTTGCTGTTGCGCTGTGCAAAGCTCTGGTCAACCTCGAAAAGGGCTACTCCCCTCTCCTCATTCATGGAGAAAAGGGTAGCGGCAAGACACACCTCCTCTCCGCCGTAAATGCCGACCTGACGCTCGCTCATCCGGAGGTCTCAATCCTCTACATCTCTGACGGCCTCCCCGTCGAAAAACTCCTTTTCAGCGACAGAGGCAACGGCGCCGACGGCGACGCGGATGAATTCATCTACAAGACCTACAGCCGAAAAGACTTCTTAATTGCGGACGATATAGAACGTTTCGCCGCGGATCCCGAAATCAGAGAAAAATTCTACGCGCTCTTCGATACATTCGTTGACAGCGGAAAACAAGTTCTCTTTTCATCCTCGCTGACCATTGAAAACCTCGCCGGCTTCGATAAACGGTTCCTCAGCCGGCTCCGAGGAGGAATAGATGCATCACTGTCTTCTCCTCAACCTGAGACTCGCTTGAAGATACTCCGACGAGAATGCGAACGACTCGACATCGAGCTGAATCTGGACATCCTGCAAATGCTCATGACGGATGCGGGCAAGGACGTGGCTTACCTCAAGACGCTTCCCGGCCACCTCAAGACATTTACTACGTTGACCCGCCAACCCTTGACCAAAGAAAAGGTCGAAGAGTTCCTCTCCGTCGCCCGAGCCGAGAAGAGCGAAGATGGAGGCGCAATTACCGGCGAACAGCTATACAGCTCATGGCTCCATTCTCAGACCAGGAAGCGAGAGGGCGATTTCAAAGCACGCCTTCAAGAACTCGAAGAACGTCTCGCCGGGCAACTCCGGCACACGCAGCAGCTCAAGGACGAACTCGCGGCGGCGAAGTCGCGCGAGCAGACAGCCGTTGCCAAGGTTTCCGCTCTCTCAGCCGAAATCCAGAGCCTCAAACGAGACCTCGATGAAAAGGCGGGCGTCATGCTCTCGCAGGAGCAGATGGTCTCCGGCGAAATCCACTCCCTCACAAAGGAACTCAAGAATCGCGACAAGCTCATCCAGAAATTGAAGTCCGAGGGAGAGAAGATAACAGCCGAAAAAGATTCCAAGGTCATCGAGCTGGAAAAAAAACTCGCGATAGCCTCCGATAATCTCACGGCCAGCGCCGACGAGCAAAAGCGCTTGCAGACAAAGCTCCAACGCTTCACGGCGGAACTCGAGCAGATCAAGAAGGACAAAGAAGATGAACTGCTCGCCCTCAAGATACAACTTGAAGACAAGGAGCAAAATCTCCACCTCCTCCACGAAGAACGCGAAATCCGCACGGCGGAACACGACCGCGTGAAATCACAGCTCGAAGAACAGATCGCCTCCCTCCGCAATGAGAATCTCTTGATGGAAAAGACAGCCGAAGGACTCAATGACCGGGTTCTTGAACTCGAGAAACATTCGTCCAAACAGGCTGAAGACCTGAAGAAAGCCTCCGACAGCCACGCCGCCCTGATACAAGAGCATGACGCGGGCCTGGACGACCTCGAGAAAGCTCGCGCAGCGCTCGCGGCAGAAGTCGAACGATACCAAGCCGAGCTTCGCGAAAATAACGAGCGCGAGCAGCAAGCGCGCGCCTCACTGGACGAAAAGAAGAACGAACTCGCCGCACTCCGTGCGGAAGTCGAGCGACAGAATGCAGAGCACCAGGCCCGGCTCGATTTGCTGAATGAAGAGTTGAAACGAAAGCAGGCTGAGGCCGCCGATGCAAACGCAGGCCTGACCTCTGAGACGGAGAAAAGAAGAAGTTTGGAGGCGGAACTCGCTTCCACAACCGCCTCCATCAAGGACCTCAAGAAATCAGCCGAGGCGGAGCGCGAGCGTCTCCAACAACTCGTCTCGGAAAAAGAGCGCGTGCTGGCCGAGGTCTCCCAGCGGGAATCCAACCTACGCAACGAACTCGACGCCTTCTCGCGTTCATTTGAGTCCGGGCAATTACGCACGCACGAACTCTCCCAGCACACAGCCGCAGTCGAAGCTGAACTGCTGTCAGCAAAAGCCGAAATCGAGGCGGCATCCTCACACAACCGCTCGCTGGAAGAAAAAGCGCAGGCCCTCACCGCAACACTCGCGGAGCGCGAGAAAAGCATCGCCGGAAAAAATTCGGAGATTGAGGCCCTGAACACTAAGCTCAAGGACCTCCGAAAGACACTGACCGAAAGAGAAGCTTTGCTCGTTACAAAGGAAAAAGACGAATCCGAGCGCATCCGGAAGCTCAAAGATGAGCTCAAACGGCGGGATGACGAAATTCAAAACCTTGGAGCAGAACTCACAAAGCGCGAGGCCGACGCAAAGGCAAGTCACGACGAAAGGGCGACTCTTACAACCAAGTTGTCACATCTGTCCAAGGAGTTGGAGGACCTCCAGAAACAGAAAGAGACCCTCGACCTGAGGCTCGCGGACACCCGCAAAGAGTCCGAAGAGACCGTCCAGCGCCTGAAGAATGCAGAACAGAAAGCGGTCGCGCTTCAGACCGCACATGACAAAGCCGAAGCCAAAGCCCAATCATTGGCAGATGATCTCGAGAAAACCAGGACAGACTTGGCTCAACAGCTTGAGCGCGAAAAGGCAAAGGGACTCGAACGCGAACAGGCCCTGTCAACAACAAACGCCTCCCTCGAAGACAACCTCGCGAAGACACAAGGCAATCTGAAGACAAACGAGAAGAATCTCGAGAAAACACGCCAGCGTCTGAACGCGGCAGAGGCCCAAATCACCCAACTCTCCGCCCAGCTCGAGGCGGAGCGAACTTCCGCTACAGAACTCAGAGAACGACATCAATCCGAGACGACTCAAAAAGAAAAGGAATTCCACGACGCCAAAACGCGTCTCTCGGGCGAGTTGAAGAAGACATCAGACCAAGTAGCCAGCCTTAAGACGGATATCGAGAAATCGCGCAAGGAACTCGAGAAACAAGAACAGTTGAGCGCTCAGGCACACGAAGAAACATCGAAGCTTGTCAGGCTCGTCGAGGAAAAGGACAAGCGGATAGCAGACCTTCAAAAGACGCTCGAGTCGACGCGCGAAGATTTCCTGAGGAAGACCGCCGAGAAAGCCGGCGCAAAGGAACAATTCGCCTCGCTCTCCGCACAGCTTGCCTCACAAGAAAAAGAGCTGACCACGCTCCGCCATAGCCACTCAGAACTCCAATCCTCCTGCGACAATCTGAAGGCAGCGGCTGGAACCGCCCGCGAACATGTCAAAGAACTCGAGGCCGAAAAGGCAAAGATGCAGCAGGAGGCAGAATCTCTGCAGAAACACGCTGCAGCCCTCGAAGGCCAATTATCCAAATCGCAGGAAGACAAGAAACGCGTCGAAGCCGAGGCGGAGGCGCGCAGAAAAGAGCTCCAAAAACTTGCCGAAGAGAAAACCAGCATCGTCAGCTCGATGGAGACTCGCGCGCAGGAGACCGTTGAAGCAGCCCTCACCTCCAAGCAGGAGGAACTGGAGAAGCTGAAGGCGCTGCACAAGGAACAAGCGGAAAGCCTGAAACGCCAGGTCAGGGATGCCATGAACGAGCTCGCAAGGGTTCGGGAAGAACTCAACGACCAGTTAATAAAACAGCGCGAGCAAGCCGAAACCTTCCGGGAGAAGCTCGCCCTCGTGGAAGCCGAAAACGAAGAGCTCAAGGCCGCCGGAGCCATGGTCGCACAAGCCATGCCCGTCGCCGCCGTTCAAGAGCCGGCAGCCCCCGAAGTCCCGTCCGAACAGGTCGAGGCACAAACGCCGGAAATCGAGATGCCCACAAAGCCTCTCAAACCCCTGTCTCAGATTCAATGGTCTTATGCCTTTGAATCGTTCCAGGTCTCCAATGCCAACACATTCTCCGTGACCATGACCGACAAGATCGCCCGAAACCCCGGTGAGATGTATAATCCGCTCTTTCTCTACGGCCCCGAAAACTCCGGCAAGACCCATATCCTCCATGCCATCGGAGAACTTTCCACTTCGGAAGACCCGGAGCTGACGGCTGAGCTGGTCTCCCTCGAATCGCTGATGGACTTGATTAAGACCAGTCCCGAAACGGTGACACAGTGGCCGGGCCTCCTTCGATTGCTCCTTGTCGACGACTTCGACGTCTCAAACGTGCCCCCCAACGACCAGGAACGACTGTACCATTTCCTGAAATCCCTCTTGGAAAAAGGCGCTCAAATCGTCATAGCCTCACGCGTTCCCCCCATCAAGATGAACTATCTCCAAGAGTATCTCCTCCATTTCCTCGAGAGCGGATTCCTCGCACGGTTGGATCCTCACCCTGAGGTTCTCAACAAGCACAGCGAGGCCGCAGCAGCAATCGCCTTCGCGGCTCGGGCGCTGGTTGAAGCATCCGAACCGGCTGGGGACGCGCCCGAGGACGCGTCAGAGCCAAAGACCCGCGAAGATGCGAAGACGACCGAACCGAAAAGCGCCGAGGAAAAACCCGTCATCGACGAGAAAGACTCTCTCGACATGTTCCTCGAGCCCGACCCCGCTCTCACGGCGGCAAACTTCCGCGGAAGCCAGGCGCTTGCGGAAATGGAAGAAGCCTTCGCGAACCCGAACAGGAGGTGGCGCAACAGCTTCCCGCTGCTGGTCATCGAAAACGACACGACGCGCCGCCACCATCTCTTCCATGCCCTCGCACACAGATTGAAGAAAACCTTCACCGGGCCCGTTTGTCTCCTCTCCATCGACAAGCTCTCCGAAATGCTCGCCCTCGCCCCATCATTCGACTGGAACGGCCTGCTCAACAAACTCGCCAAGGCACGCGTCGTCCTGATCGACGATTGCGAGAACGTCTCCAAACTCCCGAATTCCGCTTTACGCTATCTCCATGCTATAGTAGAAGAGATATCCGCACGCGACATCCTGCTGATGGTGGGAATGTCCAAGCAGTACAAGAAGGAGCGAATCTTCGGAACCATATTCAAGAAGGCCACACGCAAAAAAATCTGATTGGAGATAGCCTATACCATGCATCCTGACAAACTCCGCTCGCTCTTGAGCGCCGTTGCCCGAGGCACAATGCGCATCGAGGAAGCAATGTCGGCCCTTAAGTCGCTGCCATACGAAGACCTCGGCTTCGCAAAGCTCGACCACCACCGTCACCTCAGGCGGGGATTCCCCGAAGTGATTCTCTGCGAAAGCAAGACCTCGGAGCAGATCGTTGCCATCGTGAACACGATGGTGGAGCGCGAGTGTAACGTGCTCGCAACACGAATATCGGTGCAAGCATTCGAATCCGTCCGTGCCATCCACAAAAAAGCGACCTACAACAGGGATGCCCGTACGATGACCATCATTGCGCGCCCAATACGAAGAAAAAAAGGAGACGTCACCGTGATTACCGCCGGCACCTCCGACATCCCCGTTGCCGAGGAAGCCGCTGTCACGGTCGAAATGATGGGATGCCGGGTCACCCGCGTCTACGATGTAGGCGTGGCTGGAATCCACCGACTCTTTGACCGGAGAATCGACATAACAAAGTCCGATTCCATCGTCGTGGCCGCCGGGATGGAAGGCGCCCTTGCAAGCGTTGTGGGCGGTCTGGTAGAATGCCCCGTCGTCGCTGTTCCAACAAGTGTCGGCTACGGGGCCAGCTTCGGCGGGCTCGCTGCCCTCTTGGGTATGCTGAACACCTGTTCTCCCGGTGTTTCTGTCGTAAACATAGATAACGGATTCGGCGCCGGCTATGTGGCCGGACTCATTGCCCGACGCAAATAGGCCCACCGGAGTAAATCGGTGAAACATCTCTATCTCGACTGCTTCTCTGGCATCAGCGGTGATATGGTCATCGGCTCCCTCCTCGACGCAGGCCTTCCACTCGACGACCTGCGAGACGGCCTCCGACTACTCCCGCTCACCGGATACGTCCTCCACGCAGAAAAAACCGTCCGCAGACACCTGACCGGCACCAGCTTCACCGTCGACGTCCGGGACCCGCATCCTCAGGAGCGCGGACTTGGAGACATCCTCGAGCTCCTCAATACGAGCGCTTTGCCCCCGAAATTGAAGGAACAGGCAAAGAAAATCTTCACCCTCCTCGCAGACACCGAGGCTGCAATCCATTCCACAACGCCGGACAAGATTCATTTCCATGAGGTCGGAGCAATCGACTCCATCGTAGACGTGGTCGGCATTCTCATCGCGCTCGACCGGCTCGAAATCACCGAGGTGCACGCATCACCCGTCAACGTGGGCGGCGGATTCGCCGAGTGCAAACACGGGATTCTGCCCGTGCCCGCCCCTGCAACAATCAAGCTGCTCGAAGGCATACCGATCTACTCGCGCGGACCCCTGCATGAACTCGTGACTCCAACGGGGGCCCTTCTCCTCAAATCACTCGCAACGAGCTTCGGTCCGCTCCCGCCCCAAAAAATCCTCTGCCACGGCTACGGCGCAGGCAAACGAGAGTTCTCCGACTGGCCCAACCTCCTGCGCGCAATCATTGGCGAACCTGCTGATGCCTACGACACCGACGACGTTATCGTGCTCAATACCTGCATCGACGATATGAACCCGGAGCATTTCGAGTATCTCATGGAGCTCCTGTTCGAAAAAGGAGCGCTCGACGTCTACCTCACCCCCATACAGGCAAAGAAAACGAGGCCCGCCACGCTCCTCACGGCCCTGGCTGAGCCCCAACATATTTCCGCTCTCATGTCAGCGTTATTTTCCGAATCGACCACCTTTGGTGTAAGATATCATCGTGAGGCGCGTCTGAAACTCAAAAGGACCATCATAGAAGTGCCCACACAATGGGGGCGCGTTCGAGTGAAGGTGGGAACAGGAGAAGGAAAGGTGCTGTCCGTTTCGCCCGAATTTGAAGACTGCAAACGAATCGCACGCACCTCCAAAGTACCCTTGAAGCAGGTGTATGACACCGCAAGAAACGCTGCACAACAGCAACTGGGAGAAGGCATATGAAGCGAATAGCCGTTTACCCCGGCAGTTTCGACCCTATCACGTTTGGACACATCGACCTCATCGAGCGAGCTGTCGGCCTCTTCGACTGGCTCATCGTGGCCGTCGCCCACAACATTCAGAAGAGCGGCCTCTTTACCATAGAAGAAAGACTCGACATGATCCGAGAACTGACGAAAGACTTCGACAATGTCACCATTGACGCCTTCGACTGCCTGCTCGTGGATTACGTCAAACGGGTCAACGCATGTTGTGTCGTGCGCGGCCTAAGAGCATTCTCCGATTTCGAGTACGAATTCCAGATGGCGCTGACCAACCGCAAGCTCAACGAATCCCATGAAACCATATTCCTCATGACTCATGAAAGCTATTCCTTCATCAGCTCCAGCCTCGTTAAGGAGCTGATCGAGTTCGGAGGGGACATAAGCGCATTCGTGCCGAAGGTGGTTGAGAAAAGGCTCAGAGAGAAATTCTACGTCCACCGCGAGCGATGACTTCGGGCCGCATCACTCCACAGGCTCGACACCCCATCGCTTGACGCAAGGAGAGGAGGTTTCCCGCCATGTTTGACCTCCAGTCCAGAGGCAGCAACGTCCGCACGGAAATTATCGCCGGCGCATCCACCTTCATGACGATGTCCTACATCATCTTCGTCCAGCCCGCCGTCTTGAGCATCTGCGGCATGGACCATGGCGCGGTTCTCGTTGCTACGTGCATCGCCAGCGCCGTCGCAACGTTCTGTATGGGCATCCTCGCCAATTACCCCATCGCACTTGCGCCTGCCATGGGACACAACTTCTTCTTCGTATTCACCGTTTGCCAGCTCATGGGCTACAGTTGGCAGGTGGCGCTCGGCGCAAACTTCATCTCCGGCGCTCTCTTCATATTCCTTTCCTTGTTCAGCTTTCGCGCGCGCCTGGTCGATGCCATCCCTCAATCGCTGAAGAGCGCGATCGCTGTCGGTATCGGCCTCCTGATCGCGCTCGTCGGCATGGAATGGGCGGGACTGGTCGTTGCGCACCCCGCTACCCTCGTGAAGCTCGGCGACCTTCACAGCGCTCCCGTTCTGCTCTCGCTGTTCGGCGTGCTCCTCATCTCCATGCTCTTCGCCCTTCGCATCCGCGGAGCAATCCTCATCGGCATCCTTGTCACTGCCTTCGGAGGCTGGGTCCTCAACCTCATCAGGTACGAAGGCATCATAAGTGCGCCCCCCTCCATAGCCCCGACCCTTCTGAAACTCGACATCCCGGGAGTTTTCGGTTCCGGCAGTATCGCCGATGTCCTTGTCGTCATCTTTGTCTTCTTCTTCCTCGACCTTTTCGATACCATCGGAACGCTCGTCGGCATCAGCGAGCGCGCCGGTTTCATGGTCCACGGAAAACTGCCCAGAGCCGAGCGCGCTCTCCTCTCGGACGCCATCGGCACAGTCACCGGCACCATCCTGGGCACCTCTACGGTCACGAGTTACATCGAAAGCGCTGCCGGAGTCTCCGAGGGCGGCCGCACCGGCTTGGCAAACATGGTCACCTCGCTCCTGTTCATCTTCGCCCTTTTCTTCTATCCACTCGCCAGGATGGTCGGGGGAGAAGTCCAATACGGTGACCTGCATCTCTACCCCGTGATCGCGCCTCCGCTCATTATCGTGGGCAGCATGATGATGACAAGCGTGAAGCCAATCCAATGGGAGGACTACACTGAATCTGTGCCCGCATTTCTCACGATGATCATGATGCCGCTCACTTTCAGCATCACCGACGGCATCTCCTTCGGCTTCATTTCTTATTCCCTGATTAAGCTCCTGACCGGACGCGGGAAAGAAGTGAATCCGTTCGTTTACATCTTTGCAGCACTCTTCATTGTCAGATATGTCGTCGCACTGTAGCTCGGCCAAAACCCACCGCACGAGACCGTGGCCCAACAGTGATGTTCCTGCGGAGTGTGCGACATAGATGGTGATATATGGGGATTTTCTCGCAGCAGTATGAGCGTTTCTGATAGCCCCGAGCGCTATCACCACAGGACATCGCCCCAATGGATTTTTCTTGGATTGTAGGGGTCGTTCGCGAACGACCCCTACAATACACGGCCGCCAAAAACATCCTTTATGTCGCACACTCTTTCTGCGCACCGGTTGACACGCACGCATTCACTCAACTAACATACTTCTGGCTGTGGCGATAAACCGCCGCCACTGCAAGTGCAAGGCAATTAAGAATAGTCGAGCGTGACACCCACTCTCGCCCATTCCGAAGGGCCATTCTAATGACAACAAACGAAAAGCGCCTGAAAAGAAACATCGCCAGAAATCAGATCCTTGACCGGGAGCTCGATTACTTGCCCTCCGCCATTAGTCGTGATGAGGTGAGGCAAATAGCGCGGATGTACGGCCCTCGGCGCCCCCGCGTGTTTGCAACCCGCGCCCTGCTCGGGCTTTTCGGAGTCCTCTCACGCTACGCCGCACCGTTCTTGGGAATGGTGGCAGGAGCCGAATACCGTGCCGCAAAAGCGCTCTATCCTCTCATGGGCAAGGAACAGAGACTGGGCGATTCCCTCAGATTCTTCCTCGGCGAAAGTTTGAGTCGAAAAATAGACGATGCAAACATGGCGTTCAAAATGACGGGCGCACTCGTGGCAGCCACCCCCGACATTATCTTTGCCGCCCTCTATGGGGCAGTGATTGGCATTGCAGCCTACTATGCGCTCAAATGGGCGTTCGCTCTGCTCGTGTCGTATCGCCGCAGGTCGAGACTCAATCACTGCATCACAGAACTGCTGAGGTAGATATGGCCGTGCTCGTCTTGAAGAGTCTTGCGAAGCGTTACGACAGCGGGTCGGTCGGCGTCCACAGCCTCAACCTCGAGGTGCGCGCAGGCGAGCTCATGGTACTCGTCGGGCCGTCCGGCAGCGGAAAATCCACGACACTCCGCCTGATTGCCGGCCTCGAAATCCCGACCGAGGGAGAAATCTTCATCTCGGGAGCGCTCGCCAACCCTGTCCCTCCGCGCGACCGTGACATCGCCATGGTATTCCAGGATTATGCCCTGTACCCGCATCTGAGCGTCGAGCAGAACCTCGCATTCCCTCTCAAAATGCGGAAAACGCCCAAGCACGAAATACGCTCGCGCGTCAACGAGGCCGCCGAAATGCTTGGAATCACCGACTTCCTCAAGCGCAAACCGAGGGAACTTTCAGGCGGACAACGCCAGCGCGTCGCGCTCGGCCGGGCGCTCATACGCAACCCAAAGGTATTCCTGTTCGATGAGCCCTTGAGCAACCTCGATGCTTCCCTGAGAACACAGCTCCGGCAGGAAATAAAACATATCCACGACAGGCTGACAGCAACAATGGTATACGTCACCCACGACCAAACCGAAGCAATGTCTCTCGGCCAGAGAATCGCCGTCATGAATGAAGGCACAATCGAACAGGTGGGCACTCCCGCCGAGATATACCGGCAACCAGAAACCCTCTTCGTTGCCCGCTTCTTCGGCAACCCGCCAATGAATTTCCTCGAATGTCAGGCTCGCTCAAAATCCGGCCTACTCGAAATCACATGCCAGGAAGTCACCTTCTCCTTAAGAACACCCGCAACACAGTCACAAGGCAGCGTGCCACATACAATGACCCTCGGCTTCCGCCCCGAAGATGTTCAACTCGGTAAGAGCACGAAGGATGCCTTGGCGGGAACGGCAAACGTCTCAATGGTCGAGGCGATGGGCGCCGAAACATTCGTCCATCTAGAAATCGCCACCCTGAAACTCCTCGCCCGTACCCTGGGCCATATCGACATTCAATCCGGCAGCCAAATTGATTTCTCCATCTCAACCGATAAACTTCATCTGTTCGACTCATCCACCGGCAAACGCATCCACACCCGACAACCGTCTTGACCTTGCCCTCCTTTGCGCCCTCTGCGCCTTTGCGGTGAGAAAACCTGTTTTGGACAGCACTGAAGTGAAATCAGGAAGTCGCAACGGCGGGTTATGAGTCAGAGAGGGCCTGCAAGAAATGAACTCACATTATCTCGGCGGGATTCGCCTTTTCTTTATTTCTTCAGAAACTTTTTGCCGGAAGAATACATGAAACCTGCCCACAGAAAACAAATCGCACCCAGCAACAAGAAGAAAAACGACGCCGCTCTGTGGGATCGAAAATAGACGA
>QZKI01000008.1 GCA_003598055.1 Candidatus Abyssobacteria bacterium SURF_17
GTAGTCGGGGCGACTGGATTTGAACCAGCGACCTCTTGACCCCCAGTCAAGCACGCTAACCAACTGCGCCACGCCCCGATTGTATGAAAGCGTTGCGGCAGCATCCGCAACCGCCCCTTCATTCATTCATTGTATTTCAACAGAACAGAAATATCAAGCGCACGTGGGCGTTCTGAGTTGCCGTATCATTGACGCTTCCAGTAAAGAGTCCGCTGTCCTCGTTCTCATGAGCAGAGCGAAAAAGCTCAACAACAGATTTTTCGCCCCCCTCTGGCGGGCTTCTAAAGAAACTTGCCACCATTCTTGTGTACGTTCTCTGCCGCTTAGCGGCATACGGTGTATGGGCGCCACAAAGACGATCACGGCTCCAAATCAAGAATATCTAAGATATTTTGTATCCGTTCCTCGATATCGGAAAGTTTGTCGGAAAGCGCCTCCAGCTTTCTCGTTTCTTCTTCCTCCAGAATCTCCTTTCGCAGTTTTTTCCGCGCGCCGCGAATCGTGAAGCCCTGTTCATACAGAAGTTGCTTGATGAGACGCACCTTCTCGATGTCCTGCTCACGATACGCGCGGCTCCCGCTGCGTCTTTTCGGGGGATTGAGTGAGGGAAATACTTCTTCCCAATAGCGAAGGACGTGCTGGGGCACGTCGGTCATGTCGCTCACTTCGCCAATGGAAAAATAGATTCTTTTCGGAGCTTTCCCATCCATGTTCGCATCGCGGAAAACGGGTGCGCGCCCCAACCCTCCTCCGCATCTTGAAAGGGATGGACTATCGGGGTGGATAACCGATGTCTACGCTAACGCATCTTTCAGCGCTCGCCCGGGTTTGAATGAAGGAACGGTGCGGGCTTCAATCTGAATGAGTTCACCCGTGGCCGGGTTGCGACCCTCGCGAGCCTTGCGCCTCTTCACCTCGAAGGTGCCAAAGCCGACGAGCGCCACCTTCTCGCCTCGCTTCATGGTCTCCGTGATCGTATCAAGGATTATATCAAGCACTGCACCGGTGTCTTTCTTCGTCATACCGCCCTTTTCTGAGACGATATCGATGAGTTCCTGTTTTGTCATTGCAGATACCTCCGTCTCTAGCCAACGCAATATGGTTCGGGTTAGGAGTAAGCAGGCTCGGAAACCTGATACCTATTTGCAGATATTCTTCCTCCGCGCAAACGGCGTAATTCTATCAGAGCATTTTACGGAATGCAAGCACTTTTTCGGATGCACCTGCGTGAAGCGAGAGAGGCCAAGCTGCAAAGGATTCTGCACAGCAACCAGGCATCTTGGGGAGGCCGCCCTTAGCTCTTGTCCACTTCTTTCTTCAAGCCCCCGAATCCATCATCCGCCTTACGCAATCAGCGCCACCGCCTGTGCGCACAGCGCGTCTCCGGCGCCGACCGGCCCAAGGCCCTCAGCCGTCTTTGCCTTCACGCTTACGCAGCCTGATTCAACGCCTATCGCGTCTGCAATCATCCGTTCCATTTTCTGCTTGAACTCGAGGAGCCTGGGACGCTCAGTCACAACAACTGCATCCACATTGCATATCGTGTAGCCCGCTGCCGACACCTCCGCGGCCGCGCGTCGGAGAAGCCCGATGCTCGATGCACCCTTGTACTTCGGGTCGGTATCGGGAAAATGCTCGCCGATGTCGCCGAGAGAGGCAGCACCGAGAAGCGCGTCGATTATGGCGTGACAGAGCGCATCCGCGTCCGAGTGGCCGACGAGCTTCTTCCCGAACGGTATCTTCACGCCGCCGAGCGTGACACCATCGCCTTCGGCAAACCGATGCACGTCAAATCCAAGACCAACTCGCACTAGAGCCTTCTCCGCCTCAGGACTTCCTCACACAGAATGATGTCCCCGGGTGTAGTCACCTTGATGTTCTCATAGGAACCCATGACCACGTGCACCGTCGCGCCCATGCGCTCGACAAGCACCGAGTCATCCGTCCCAAGATATCCGTCCCGCTCTGCCTTCTCGTGTGCCGCCACGATTAGCTCGCGACGAAAACATTGGGGTGTTTGTACCAGTTTGAGCTTCTCTCGGTCAAGGGTTGCCGTCACCGTGCCTTCTTCATTGCATATCTTAATGCTGTCCTTGCATGGTACTGCGGCGATTGCTGCGCCGGTCTCGTTTGCGCACTCGAGCACGTTAAGCAAAAGCTGCTTTGTCAAGAGAGGTCGTGCGCCGTCGTGTATCGCCACGAGGTCGATATCCGCCGGAACCCGCGCGAGACAGTTCGCGACTGATTCCTGCCGTGTCTGGCCGCCATGAACCAGACGGACGCGCAGTTCATCGGGAAAGTCCTGCCCGATAACCTGGCCGATGACATGTTCCTCGCCGGGTGGATATGCAATGAATACTTCGAGGAAGGCGTCGATTCCCAGAATCGGCTCCAACGTCCAGGCGAGAAGCGGACGACCCCGGATCGGCGTGAGCACCTTCGGTCGGTCTGACCGCATCCGCTCACCGCGTCCGGCTGCGGGAATTATCGCGACGGCACGCATGCTCTTGCGGGTGGCTGTCTCTTGATGTGACACCTCAATGTCTGCAACGACAACCCGGAGTTTCGCTTACAGGCGACCCAGCTCGCTTACTTGATCCGTGTGAATATCATCTGCCCGGCTGATGTCTGCAAGACGCTCGTGACGGTGACCTTCACTTCTCTCCCAATCAGCCGTGCGCCATTCTCCACCACAACCATGGTGCCGTCGTCGAGGTAACCGACTCCCTGCCCCGGCTCCTTGCCCTCTTTGATAATCTTGATGATGAAGTCCTCGTCGGGCAGCACGATCGGCTTAAGCGCGTTGGCAAGGTCGTTCACGTTCAGCACCGTGATTCCCTGAAACTGCGCGATCTTGTTGAGATTGAAATCGTTCGTGACGATCTTTGCGTTCATCTGCTTGGCGAGGCGCACGAGTTTCGAGTCGACCTCGCGGACGTCGGGAAAATCCACCTCGCTGATGCGGACATCGATGGAAACCTGCTTCTGAATCTCATTGAGTATGTCGAGGCCGCGCCTGCCGCGGGTCCGCCGGAGCGGCTCGGACGAGTCGGCAATGTTCTGAAGCTCATTCAGAACAAATCGGGGAATGACCAACGTGCCCTCGACAAACCCGAGCTTGCAAATGTCGGCTATGCGACCGTCGATGATGACGCTCGTATCAAGCACTTTCGGCGCGTTGAGGCCCGCCCTGCCGAACGTCGGCGCGGGCAGCATCCGGAGGTCTCCCTTCAGTTTGATGCCGACGCTCAATCCGAGATAGCCGAGAACAAGCATAAGACTGATCGTAATGAAGTGCATGACCTGGTCAAACAGGGTGAACGTATCCGGCAACACGAGGTCAAGCCATTCAACGATGAAGCTTGCCGTCACCATTCCGAGTATCACGCCTACGGTCGGCGCAACAAGCCCCTCGAATGAGAACTTCTTGATGAGATATTCCACTGCTATGACTGCGAAGGCCGCTGCCGCGCCCACGACCAAACCCGCATACGGATGCCATGGCATGACGGGCTCGAACGTTCCGCCGACGACATAGCCGATAGACGCGCTAAACACAATGAGGAGCACTCTGGCGATGAACGTAACCATTTCTCTTACTCACACCCCCTTTCCTCAGTCAGCCAAGCGCTCCCGCGTTCAGCGCATGGACTTGATTGTCATGCTGATGAGCCGCGTCAACTTCGGTTCCGCCTCCGCGGCGACTTTCAGTATCATCTCGATGTCTGCAGGTTTCAGGGCATCGGGCAAACACTCGTCCGTGATGCAACTGATACCGAGCACCCGCACACCGGCATGCACCGCCACAATGACCTCCGGCACGGTGGACATGCCGACCGCATCCGCCCCGATTATCCGCAGGAATCGGTACTCCGCTCGTGTTTCAAGGTTCGGGCCCGCAACAGCAACATACACACCGCGTCTCAGAGGAATTCCCGCCTTCAAGGCTACTTCTTCAAACAGCCCGATGAGCTTCACGTCATATGGTTCCACCATATCGGGAAACCGCGGGCCGAGCCGGTCATCATTTGGTCCTATCAAAGGATTATCACCCATGAGATTGATATGGTCGGTTATCACCATCAGGTCGCCCGCCAGAAAGTTAGGGTTCATCCCTCCAGCCGCATTCGATACGATAAGCATCCGTATCCCCAGGGCTTTCATCACCCTGACAGGAAACGTGACCTCCTTCATCGAGTACCCCTCGTAGAAATGGAAGCGCCCCTGCATCGCAACAACACTCTTATTGCCGATTTTCCCAAACACCAACTGGTTTTCATGGCTCTTCACTGTCGAAACGGGAAAGTTGGGAAGAGCATCATATGGAAGAACCTCTTTGCCCTTAATCTCCTTTGCAAGCCCGCCTAAGCCGGTGCCCAGGATGATGCCGATGCTGGGTTTCAAGCTGATTTTCTCCCTGATCGCACTCGTGGTCTCATCAATCTTTCGCTTCAGTTCGAGCACTTTCGGTTCTCCTCTCTCACATCCCGCAAGCTCGTCAACGCTTCGGGCGATACTCCTGCAACAGACGGGCTATCCGATCCGAAGCCGTTCCCTCGTCAAGGTTCTTCAGAAGAATGCGCTTGGTGCGGGATTTTGACCCCGACAATATTTCGACGCGGGCTTTCCCAATGCCGAACGCCTTGGCAAGAAGCTCGCGGCACGCCTCATTTGCTGCTCCCTCTATGGGAGGCGCATTCACCCGCACCTTCAAACAGTCATCGGCTACTCCCGCAACCCCATTTACCGAAGAGCGAGGCTGCACGCGGACATTCACAACTGTCCCTTGTTCCGTCCCTTGAAGATACGCCAAAGAGGCCCCTCCCTTTTCTCCATCGTCAATTTTGCCGATTATAGCACGCTCCAAAATTTTTTTGCAACATGAAATGCGGCGATACCTGAGATTGTACCGTAATTATGCAGGCGCGAATGTATTCGCACCGGGGAAAGATATCCCCACCCGCGAATTGCGGGATAGTTTCACCTTCACTTTTTCTCGAAAGCGTGTTGCGCGATTGCCCCTCATTGCAAAGGGTGAGGACAAGCGGGAAGCTTCGAATCTTACTCTTCTGACTGCTCGCCGGGCTTCTCGGACTTGAGACCGTACTTCTCCATCCGGTAAATAAGCGCCTGGCGCGTGATGCCGAGGAACTTGGCGGCTCGCGTTTGATTCCATCCATGCTTTCGGAGGCCGTAAAGCAGCAGTTCCCTTTCGACCTGCTCGAGGTCTATGCCTTCATCCGGAATGTGGAACAGAAACTCAGGAGCCAAGGTTCCTGCACTGCGAATATGGTCGGGCACGTCGTCAACGGTGAGGCGGTCAGGGTTCTTTCGCAACAGAAGCGAGCGTTGCACCACGTTCTCCAGCTCGCGCACGTTGCCGGGCCAGGCGTAACCCTTCAAGGCCGACAGGGCCTCGGGCTCGATCCGGCAATCGGTCTCGTTGAATTTGTTCTTGAAATGATGCACCAGAAGCGGAATATCATCGCTTCTTTCGCGCAGCGGCGGCAGCGCTATCGGAACAACATTGATGCGATGATAAAGGTCCTCACGGAACTCTCCGTTCTTGAGCATGGCTTCGAGGTTCTTATTCGTCGCTGCAATCACGCGGATATCAACCTTGATAGGCCGCGGGTCGCCCACGCGCTCTATCTCTTTTTCTTGAAGCACGCGCAGGAGTTTCGCTTGAAGCTCGAACCGCAGGTCGGCCACTTCATCGAGGAAGATGGTCCCTCCGCTCGAAAGCTCGAACTTGCCCACCTTGTCCGCGACCGCCCCGGTGAAAGCTCCCTTTTTGTGCCCGAACAGCTCGCTCTCAATAAGGTTTTCAGGGATGGCCGAACAATTTACGGCAATGAAATTCCCCTTCGCGCGCGGACTGTTGTAATGAATGGCACGCGCTACGAGCTCCTTACCGGTCCCGCTCTCACCCTTGATGAGCACCGTAACGTTGCTGGGAGCGACTCGCCGGACCATCTGGAAAACCTCGGCCATCCGCGCGCTCCCGCCGATGATGTTCTCGAAGCTGAAGCGTTCCACCAGCTCCGCCTCGAGCAGCCGCGTGCGCGAGCGCAGCCGATGCAATTCGAGGGCTTTGCGCACAATCAGCTTCAGCTCATCGCGGTTGAATGGCTTGGTGATATAGTCGTATGCGCCGAGCTTCATTGCGTCAATGGCCGTGTCAATCGTACCGAACGCGGTAATCACGATGACGAGGGCCTCGATGTCGCGCCTTTTGATTTCCTTGAGAAGTTCAATCCCGTCCATTCCCGGCATCTTGATGTCGGTAATCACCACGTCGGGACTCTGTTGGTCGAAGAGGGTCAGCGCCTCTCGCCCGCTTGAGGCCGACATAACAGCATACCCTTCCTGTTCGAGGTTGAACTCGAGCACCTTCCGAAGGCTCGAATCATCATCCACAAGCAGTATCTTTTCAGAACTCATCCGCCTGTCTCCGAATCGAGCGGTACTGTCAGCGTTACCCGGGTCCCTTGACCCGCTTCACTCGCTATCTCGACCGAGCCCCCGTGTGCGTTGAGTATTCTTTTCACAATCGACAGGCCGAGGCCGGTGCCGTCGGACTTGGTTGTGAAGAACGGCTCGAATACGTGCGGAAGATGCTCAGCCGCGATTCCCGCGCCGGTATCTGCAATCTCAATCCGGATCTTTCTCGAGCCATTGGTCTGGTCGAGGCAGGTCGAAAGCGTGAGCGTGCCGCCGTCAGGCATAGACCCAATCGCGTTGAGCAATACGTTCAAGATCGCCTGTTCCATCTGCCCCACATCAAGACTGGGCTCGGGCAACTCCGGCATGAGGTGCGTGCGCACGGCAATATTCTTCCGCGTGAGCTGAAACTCTGCTATCTGCAGCATCCGCCACAAAAGGTCATTCACGCCCGCCTGCTCACAGTGCAGCCGCTTAAACCGAGCAAGCTCAAGGAAATTTGCGACAACAGCGTTCAGCCGGTTCGCCTCTTCAACCATTACGTGGAGAAATTCTGCTCGTTTTCGGTCGGGGGTGGCGGGGTCTTGCAGTATCTCCGCGGTCCCCTTGATCGACGCCAGTGGATTTCGTATCTCATGAGCGATTCCCGCCGCGAGCTCGCCAAGCGTGCTTAATCGCTCGGCACGCCGCAATTGTTCTTCCTTTTCCACGATCAGGTCGGTCTGCTCATGGAGCTTCTGATACGCTCTCTGCAACTCCTCGGCTGTCCGCCGATATTGTTCGCGCTCGCGTCGCTCGCGCTCTGACAAGATGCCGGTGACCCAGCCGACAACGTTGTACAAGACGAGTTCGAGAGCCTTCTCGATGCCCGAGCCAAACACGCGGTGCCCCACAGGTCCGAACACCACCGGCGCATACAAAATGCTTACCAGCACGGCCATCAAGGCTCCTCCCAGAAGGCCATACCAGAGCGCCGCCATCAGGATGGGCAAAAAGTAGAGCAAATAATGGATATTATGAAGGGCAAGATTCTCATGGCTCACACCCGTGAGGTAGTGTTGTGCGGTTATCACAAGGATGATAACCGCGAGCACAACCGGCCGTGTGAGATGTCGTACATGCACCTTCTGTGCCCCCATCCTACCACCGAATGAAAAAATCGATACGCGGCGCCATATTCCTTCCTATTACTTTATCTCATTTTATTTTATAGCAGAACTTCGTCCGCGGCAAGCGCCACCCCGCCGCAGTAATCACCCGTTTCGATTCTCATGCGTGCCCGATTCGTAGGATTGTTGAGAATCAACCTCCGAAACAGTCTCCGTTATCATTTCCTTGAATTCGTCGAACAAGCGTGGGTTCAGCTTGTTTCCGGCCATCGTTTCCATTGTCCGCAACGCTTCTCCCACTTCTTCGTGCCTGTGATATATCCGGTCATCGGTGAGCGCCGAGAACGTATCCGCAACTGCCAGAACCTGCGCGCCAAAGGGAATCTGCTCTCCCTTCAGCCCGAGCGGATAGCCTGTTCCGTCGTAATTTTCGTGATGCGCGCGCACAGCTGCGACAACGGGCTCTATCCCCTTGATGGGCTTCAATATCTGCTCGGCTATCACGGGGTGTTTTCTTACCATCTCCATCTCTTTATCGGTCAACTGTTCCGGCTTGAGGAGGATATCATCGCGCACGCCGATTTTCCCTACGTCATGCATGAGGGCCGCGAGCCATATTGCCTCGCACTCAGCCTCATGGAGCCCGAGCCGTTTTGCCAGAGCCATGGAGAGAGTGGCCGTGCGCTCGCTGTGCTTGCGCGTGTAGCTGTCGCGAACTTTCAGCGCTTGCTCGAGGGTGGTGATTGCGGTCGCGATGGCTCTCCTCTGGCTGCGGGCTTCTGCTCGTTCCGCGCGAAGCCGCTCTCGCTTTTCCATGCTCGACAAATGTCCCGCGGCCAGGCCGACAAGGAGGAAAAGAGCCATTGTTCCCGCTTGACTTGCCCTGTCCATTGCGCTGCCCGGCCATTGCAGAATCACGTGAGGAGCATAAAGGATGACTGAAGCGGCCGCCACCAGAAGTCCTCCCAGCAATCCGAACCAATATGCGCTGAACACGATGGGCACAAGATAGAGATTTGCGAAGATTACGTGAACGAAGTAGATATGAGGGTCATCTGTCCGCGTGGTGTAATGAACCACGGTGATCAACGTGAGCGAGAGCGCAAGGAAAAGCGTCTTGGATGCGCCTTTCATCTCTCACTCATCCTATTCCGGCCCTCGCGTATCCCGTGCCACTGCGAGAACCCACCATTGGTCGGTCCGCGCACGATGACTTCGGAAATGGTGGCCTCTATCTGACCAACCGAAACGATATCAAGCTCCAACCAAGCATTATACGCTTCTTTAACTTTGACTCCAAGCCGAAAGAAAATCCTGCACGTGGCTTAAGCAGCGGCGAACGTCTGGCCGGTCTCTTCCAGCAAGCCATCACAAGAACACTGCCCTAACCGAATTACTTCCTTGCCCATGTCTCCAATCCGCTCGATAACCACCTATCAATATATCTCTCCGGGTCCTTCTGCAGCAAAGAAAAGCATATTGGGCAACAGGCAAAATAGGCTTTCCCCTTCCATTTCTTCTCGAAGCGCATTTCACCCTCACTCAGAGGTTTTGCGCATACCTGGCATGACGTGCCGAGTTTCATGTTCATCATCTCCTTCGGTACGTGATTTGATCTCACGTTCACCACCAAGAGTGGCAATAAGAATACCAAGCACACGTGTACGCGGGAGTCCGCTGCTTATGCGCCGGTCTATCACAGGCACACTATCCTTGTTGTCAGATTCCTGCCTTGTCTCGTATGCCCTTGAGGCGCAAGGCTAAACGCCTTTCCTGGCCGAAGATCCGCTGCGCAACCCGAGTCATCAGACTGAGCCTTCGTTTCTTTTCGGATACAGGATAATTCGGTTTTGTGCCGTGTTCTGCTCCCCTTATCATATGTGTCATTCCAAACAATGGATGTATGTTTGGCAACTCGCTATCCGGTGCGCGACAATCCGTGGCGGCGCAACCCACGATTCCAAATCCCTTGCAAAGCAAAGAGATGCGGACATGCGATGCCCAGACAAGATGCAGGCATTGAATTTGCTATTCGTATGGAAGCCAGGATTCAAATCCCCACGAAAGGCTCACGCCACGCGAGAGGACACTATGGACACATCAAGCGACCTGCGCGACGCTGTTGAGAAATATCTCCATGTTCGGCCGCAGGAAGTCAAGATTCATGAAAAGCCGGATGATTTCTTCTCAATCAATCGCGGGGACATAGTCTTCGTTGATGGCCTCCGTTACGTCATCAGCGGAACCGCACGCGAAAGAAGTCTCGGCCTGGACGACGAGCCAAAATACTGGGTGAAATATGCATATGAGGTCGAAACCGGGAATCGAAAAATCATCAAGCTCATCTTCCATGAACAGTTCAGCGTGAAATACGGTGATTATGTCATCAAGTGCTTCCGCAGTCCGGCCAAAGAAGGACGCGCGCTCGAGTGCGTCAAAGGACACCCGCATTTCATGCAGGGACACACAGCCGTTGCGAAAGGGAATCAGGCAATCCGCGTGATCAACCACATTAGCGGTGGAACGCTCCTCAGCAGGATCGAGAACTACGCAGGTACTCACGAGACATATTTCCACGAGTTCCTCCCATCACTCCTTGGGTTGTTCCTCCCTTGTGTTCAGTCCCTGGACGTGTTGCACCGGTCGGGCATTCGCCATGGCGACGTGAGGTCCGACCATCTGCTGCTCGATAAGGAAACGGGAAAACTGCGCTGGATCGACTTTGACTACGATTTTGTGTTTAGCGAAGCACCTTTCGCGCTCGACCTGCTCGGAATCGGCAACATCCTGAGCGAGCTTGTGGGAAAGGGCGAGAGAACAATCCACAATCTCCGCTCAAACCGGCGACTCACCGAGAGGCTTGGGAGCCTCACGCCCGAGGATTTCTCTGTAGTCGAAGCCTCTCGCCTGATGAATTGGAAGAAACTCTATCCATACGTCCCCGATTCACTTAACCGGGTACTCATGCATTTTGCCGCCGGCGCAGAACTCCACTACGAGTCGGTTTCTGAAATCGCAGAAGATCTCGCGTACGCTGCGGCGATAGTGTAGAAGAGAGGTCGCTGCTGGCTGAAAACAAAGGAGACGGTCTTGTGTCTAATAGGTCAGAAAAACGTGCAAAATCCGCCTTCATCGGGTGTCTCATCGTTGCCATAACCCTCTTCCACTTGGGTACACCCCGCCACCTCATGTACCTTCACGTATTGCTCCAGGCACTCTTCTTCGCGCCGGTCTCTCTCGCGGGTTTTTGGTTCGGCAAGAAAGGCGGATTGGTGGCTGCTCTTGCAATCGCCGGGGTGTACATCCACCATGCCATAACCGTGATGATGCCCACGTCCACGCTCGCAGTGAGCAACGCAATTCAGATAGTGCTGATATTCATTGTCGGACTCCTCACAGGCACGTATGCTGACGTTAGGCTCGGATATCAGGAAGCCATAAGCAAGACTAGTCCCCCATCCACCGCGGCTCTTCCATCGGAGCAAAAGCTGCTAGTCTATCTCGACGAGTCAGGAGCCGCCATGAATGCTGTGCGCTACGTCGCACACCTCTTTGGCCGCGTGCCAGATGTCAAAGTGACTCTCCTGAGTGTGAGAAACAGAACATCTCCCGAACTCACTGGCCAGAACAGAGCGCAAAGAAATGCTGAGTCTTCGGCCCAAGAATCGAGCGAACACGCCGTGGAGAAAGCCCGCGAACTCTTGTTCCAAAGCGGATTTACTGACTCCCGCCTTGAGGCCCGAGTCGTTGAGCAAACGGAAGGCCGCATTTCAGACGTGATACTCATGGAACAGAAGGCGGGGAATCACAGCGCGATTGTCATCGGGCGTCACAATCTCTCACGGGCCGAGGAGTTCCTCTTCGGAAGCGTCGCCGTACGCCTCGCCCGTCAGGCGACATGCCCCGTATGGGTAATTGATGAAAGCCTCTCAATTGAATCCGCTGCATAGGACCAGCGGACAATTGCATACCTGCAAACACCCCAAGCACGTCGTTCATCTTCCAAATGGACTCGATTCAGCGGTTCAAACTCCTTAACGAGCCTGCCCCGTAATTCTGTAGGTGCGAATTGCGGGATGGTCGCTAACGGGTTCTTGGTCTGCGCTTTGTAAGGACCGCTCGCGAAGGGTCTCTCAGACCCGTCGGCACCGCTCCAATGCAAAGAGGCTCAAATTTGAGGGTTTTGACAGGTGCTGCTTGACAAGCAGACCCTGGTTCGTTATAATGTTTAGTAAACAATAAACAGGAGGCACCATGAATTTCGGGCATGTGCTCAAGACACTGAGACTCTGCTCAGGCATGAGTCTGAGGGAACTGTCACGGATTATCGATGTTTCCCCAACGTACCTGAGCCTGATTGAGAACGGAAAGCAACCACCGCCAAGTGACATGCGTGTGGCGCAAATTGAGGAAGCCCTCGGCCTCCCGACGGGTTGCTTGCGCGGTGCCACGGGCTGCGTTACATCGGAAGTGGCACTGTTTATTCGCAATGTTCCAGAAGTTGCGGACTTTCTCAAGGCTGCAAAGGTAAACTTGATGAGCGCAGAGGATTTCATGATGCTTACGAGCCTCATCAACTCGTTCGGATGGCAGAGAACGCGGGAAGCGCTCGAAGCAACCACGCTTCACACCGTTGAGACGTTCACCAGCAACCGCGAAGCGCCTGGTATATCCCCATATGTGTGGCCTTTTTTGAGCGAGGAACTCATATTCGATATTTTCGGCTTTGAGGATAAACAGAGACTTCTCGGGGAGATCGTTTCCCGCATGGCAAGTCAGTTCGACGGACTGCAGAGCGAAATCATGGTCAAACAACTCCTCGAGCGTGAGCGGGTCGCCAGCACCGGTATCGGGGACGGAGTGGCCGTTCCCCATGTGTACTTCTCCGGCCTACGTCGTATGGTGATTGTGCTCTCTCGCATCCCCACGGGCATGGACTTCGATGCAATCGATGGCGAGCCGGTTTATCTCGTGCTCTTGCTGGCAGGACCCGTCTCAGCAAAGGACTTACATTTGCAACTCTTGGCACGGGCAACCAGACTCCTGAGTTACAGCAACTTCAGGGAAAGCGTGCTCAAAGCCTCCGATCCTGCGGAGATCATCTCGATATTCAGGTCGGCGGAGAGGAGAATCCCGTGATGTGCATCGGGCCGGATAGATCCGGAATTTCAGCATCGGGAGAAGCAAACGCTTTGAACGGCACAAGCAGAGGGGAGAAGCAAGATGAAAACGAACGAACAAGTCAAATTGCTCCTGAAATTGCATGAGTTGGAGTCGGATGGGAACGGTACCGACAAGTCAAAGGCATTTCGGAGGATCGAGCGAAATCTCGACCCGTCCATCCTAAGGCAATATCAGAAATTGAAACAGAGAAAAGGCACAGGCGTAGCAGTATTGAAAGACCATGTATGTAGTGGATGCAAGATGGTGTACCCGGAATCGCATGAGATGCTGCGATACAAGAATTTCGTCCATTCTTGCGAATACTGCGGCCGGCTTCTTGTTGTCACGGAAAAATCGGCCTGATTCAGGCAATGAAGGTACGAGAATCCGTCGTAGCCTCGCTCACGCCCAACATGCGTGATACACTGCCCGGAAGGGCGGTAGATGTATAAGTGTTCCATCGCCACAGGCGTTGAGCTCCATTTTCAACGCGCCTACATCCCTCGGTTCAACAAGCTTAACCCGTCGCTCTCCCGGGTTCCATATGGTCCGTTGAGCAATCATGACCATGGGACAATTCCTACCGAATACACCGCACACGCTGCACGGATGAAGCAACGAAACGCGCCGAGTTTGAAAATCAAGGCCGCACATAATATAATATAGTTTTCTCTCGGCCAACAATAAGAATTGCAGCGCGACATGATATAGATGGAGATGTGATACTATGCCAACCTACGAGTATGAATGTACCGTTTGCGGCCATGTGTTCGATGTGTTCCACAGTATGACCGCGAAACCTCGTGTCAAGTGTCCTGAGTGCAAAGGCCGCACCAGGAAGAAGATCGGCATCGGAGCCGGGATTATCTTCAAAGGTTCGGGTTTCTATGAGACCGATTACAGGAGGAAATCCGGACCAAAGGAAGCAAGAGGGGAGAGAGAGGCTAGTAAGGAACCGTCAGCCGAGGCGAAGAAAGAGGACAAAAAGCCCGAGAAATCCAAAGAAAACTGACGCGGGAGCGGAGACGACTGAAGTACAGGCCCGGACTCTCAGGTTTTCGACGGAAAGCCTGCGGCGATGTCTCAAACACGTTTCCGGAGTAATCCAGATGAATTCAGAAGAGATAATCGAACTGAATCATAAATTCGTTATCGATACATACGGAAAACAGAGAAGCCTTGCGCTTGTCAGGGGGAATGGCTCACGCGTGCAGGATGCGGACGGAAAGACATACCTCGACTTCCTTTCCGGCCTCGCCGTGAACGGCTTGGGCCATTGCCACCCGAAGGTCGTCGAGGCAATCACCAACCAGGCGAAAACGCTCATCCATGTCTCGAACCTGTACTACAACGAGCCTCAGGTGAAGCTCGCCGAGCGTCTCGTGAAACATTCATTCGCGGCCAAATGTTTCTTCTGCAACAGTGGAGCCGAGGCCAACGAGGCAGCGATAAAGCTCGCACGCAAATGGGGACACACGTCGGGAAACGGACCGGGCATTATTACGCTCAGGAATTCGTTTCACGGCCGCACCATCGCGACCATCACCGCGACCGGGCAGGAAAAATTCCAGCGCAATTTTCATCCGCTCCTCGAAAGTTTTAAGTACGCATCACTCAATGACTTAAAGTCCATTGAAGAAGCGCTTGACGAGGGCACGTGCGGCGTCCTGCTCGAGCTGATTCAGGCAGAGGGAGGCGTAAACGTGGCCACGCGCGAGTTCGCGCAGGGGCTGCGGAAACTCTGCGCAGAACGCAATCTGCTCCTTATCCTCGATGAGGTCCAGACGGGCATGGGACGGACAGGCAGACTCTTCGCGTACGAGCACTACGACATAGAGCCGGACATCGTCACACTCGCAAAGTCACTCGGCGGCGGAGTCCCCATCGGCGCCATGCTGGCCGGCCCGAAAGTGGCCGACGTGTTCCAGCCGGGCGACCACGCAAGCACATTTGGGGGGAATCCGCTTGCCTCAGCCGCTGCGCTGGCGGCAATCGAGGTTATTACGAGCGCCGGATTCCTTGAAAATGCTCGTGAACTTTCCCGGTATCTCTTCGAGCGACTCAGGAAAGTCGCTGATAAGCACGCCTTTATCAAAGAAGTGCGCGGAGCGGGGATGCTCATCGGCATCGAATTCAGCTCGGCGGTGAAAAAGGTCGTAGGCGACTGCGCCGACCGCGGTCTCATCGTGGGCACAGCGGGAGAAAATGTGCTCCGCCTCCTTCCCCCGCTGACAACCACGCGGTCAGAGATAGATGAGGCTCTTGGCATTATCGAAGCTGCTCTGGAGGGATTCACGGATGAAAGCGCTCAGACGTAAAGACCTCATCTCCATCTTCGACCTCGCCAAAGAGGAAATCGAAGGAATCCTCTCTCTCGCTGCAACACTCAAGGATAAGTTCCGCAAGAACATATCGTACACACCTCTTGCAGGCAAGACGCTCGCCATGATTTTTGAAAAACCGAGCCTCCGCACGCGGGTCACATTCGAGGCAGGCATGACACAGCTCGGCGGTCACGCCATATTCCTTGGCCCGAGCGACATCAATATCGGCGTCCGCGAAACAGCGGCAGACGTGGCGCATAATCTCGAGCGCTGGGTTGACGGCATCATGGCGCGAACGTTCTCACACCAGACTGTTGTGGACCTCGCGCGGGAAGCCTCCATACCCGTCATCAATGGGCTCACCGACAGGCTTCACCCATGCCAGGTGTTGAGTGACTGCTTCACGCTTCAGGAAAAACTCGGATCCCTTGCCGGTCGAAAAGTGGCGTTTCTCGGCGACGGAAATAACGTTGCTCATTCCTGGATATATGCCTCGGCGAGGCTCGGCATCAACTTCTCTATCGCATGCCCGCGCGGATATGAGCCGCTCCCGGAAATCGTCCGCGAAGCTTCGGCTGAAGCAACCTCGAACATCTGTGTGACCCACGACATCGCCGAGGCGCTTAGCGATGCCGACGCCGTCTACACCGACGTGTGGGCCAGCATGGGGCAAGAGAACGAGGCGGAAAAGCGGCGCACGGTATTCGCTCCGTTCCAGCTCAATAGCGCCGCACTCGCGCTTGCACGGCCGCAGGCACTCGTGATGCATTGCCTGCCCGCGCATCGTGGAGAAGAAATCATCGATGAAGTGCTCGATGGGCCGCAATCAATCGTATTCGACCAGGCCGAAAACCGGCTCCACTGTCAGAAGGCGATACTGACCGCGCTGATGGCGAATACGAAACGAAAGGGAAAAGGCGAAAGGCGAAAGGCGAAAGGGCAGGTTTCTGGTTGAGCTGAAAAAGAGTTGCTGCGTCGATAATGCTCAGTGTAGGGGCGCAATTCATTGCACTAGCCGACCAGGATAGGGTGGCATGAAGATGAAGAAAAATGTCAAAAAAATCGTTCTCGCTTACTCCGGCGGCCTTGACACTTCAGCAATACTCCGCTGGCTGCTCGACAATTACAGCGCCGAGGTGATTGCCTTCACCGCCGACCTCGGCCAGGGTGAAGAGCTCGACCCGCTCAACGAGAAGGCACGCAAAACAGGCGCGAGCAAGATATATATCGAAGACCTTAAAGAGGAATTCGTTCGCGATTTCGTTTTCCCCGCCGTGAAAGCGAATCTCACGTATGAAGCCACATACCTGCTCGGCACTTCCATCGCCCGACCGCTGATAGCAAAAAAACAAATCGAAATCGCCCGCAAAGAGGGAGCCGACGCCGTAGCCCACGGAGCAACAGGCAAGGGGAACGACCAGGTCCGCTTCGAGCTTACCTACTTCGCGCTGGCGCCCCAGATCACGGTCATCGCACCCTGGCGCGAATGGACGTTCACATCGCGGAGCGACCTGATTGCCTATTCGCGCGATTGCGGCATCCCCATCACGGTCACCGAGGAGAAACCGTACAGCAGCGACCGTAACCTCTTCCATATCAGTTTTGAAGGCGGCATCCTCGAAGACCCCTGGCGAGAGCCGCCGGAGGATATTTTCATCCTCACGGTTTCCCCCGAGCGCGCCCCCGACAAGCCGACATATATCGAGCTGGAATTTGAAAAAGGCGTCCCGGTTGCGCTCGACGGCGAGCGACTGCAACCGGTCGCACTCCTCAGCAAGCTCAATGAAGTCGCGGGGAAACATGGCGTCGGTCGTGTCGACATGGTTGAGAACAGATTCGTAGGAATGAAATCCCGAGGCGTCTACGAGACTCCCGGCGGAACCGTCCTGCACGTCGCCCATCGAGCCATCGAATCCATCACCCTCGACCGAGAAGTGATGCACCTGAGGGACTCGCTCACCCCGCGATATGCCGAGCTTGTGTATTATGGCTTCTGGTTCGCGCCCGAGACGGAGCTGATGCGGAAAATCGTAGACGATACCCAGCAAAATGTGACAGGCATGGTCAGGCTCAAACTCTACAAGGGCAATTGCACGGTGGCCGGCCGCAAGTCACCGCGCTCGCTCTACCATCCGGATTTCGCAACGTTCGAGCGTGAAACGGTTTATAACCAGGCCGACGCAGAGGGATTCATCCGGCTCAACGCGCTCAGACTCCGCATCCGCGCGCTGCTCGGGCACTAGAAAGGATGCCGCCGATGCCAAAGAAACAGTGGGGTGGAAGATTTCAGAAAGAGCACGACCGACTGGCGCTCCTCTATAGCCAATCCATCTCGTTTGACTGGAGGCTGTACCCATACGACATCGCCGGAAGCATCGCCCATGCCCGCATGCTCGCAGAATGTGGCATCATCAAGAAAACCGAAGCGAACAAGATAGCGAAGGCCCTCCGCGAAATCGGCAAGAAGATTGCCGACGGCGCGTTCACCTTCGAAGTCGACCTCGAAGACATCCACACTAACATCGAGGCCGCGCTTATGAAAAAGGTCGGCGCCGACATCGGAGGCAAACTCCACACCGGTCGCAGCCGGAACGACCAGGTAGCGCTCGATATGCGCATGTACATCCGTGATGAAGCGCTGACAATTGTGCAGCTTCTTCACGAATTCCAAAAAGCGCTCATCCGCTTAGCCGAAGAAGATTCCGAAGTCATCATGCCCGGCTTCACTCATATGCAGCATGCGCAGCCCGTGCTGTTCGCACATCATATGCTCGCATACTACGAAATGCTCTGCCGGGACGAAGACAGATTCATCGAATGCTTTCATTCGGCCAATGTAATGCCGCTCGGCTCAGCCGCGCTCGCGGGCACGAGCTTTCCCATTGACCGCAAGATGCTGGCGAAGGAACTCGGCTTCGACAGTATTTCCCAGAATAGCATGGACGCCGTGTCCGACCGGGATTATCTCATCGAGTTCCTCTCTGCATGCTCCATACTCATGATGCACATCTCGCGACTGAGCGAGGAGCTTGTAGTGTGGTCCACGCCCGAATTCGGGTTCGTCGAGCTTGATGACTCGTTCACCACCGGCTCGAGCATCATGCCGCAGAAGAAGAACCCGGACATTGCCGAACTCGCGCGCGGGAAGACGGCCCGTGTCTACGGCAACTTAATGACGCTCCTCGGCTTGATGAAGGGACTGCCGCTTGCCTACAACAGCGATATGCAGGAGGACAAACCGTGTGTGTTCGACTCAATAGATATTGTAAAGAGCACCCTACGCGTGTTTGCACGGATGATGGGATCAGTCACGGTCTACAGCGACCGGATGGAAGAGATGTGCCGCACCGGCTTCCTCAACGCGACCGACCTGGCCGATTATCTGGTCAAGAAGGGAATGCCATTTCGCCAAGCACACGAGGTGGTCGGGAAGTTAGTCACACACTGCTTGGACCAGGTGCTCGCGCTCGAGGATGTCCCGCTTGAAAAGCTACGCCAATTCTCTCCTCTCTTCGACGACGACGTCTGCGACGCACTCCGTCTCGACAACATCGTCAACTCCCGCCGCCTCACCGGAGGCACCGCCCGTTCCAGCGTGCTTCATCAAATCCGGAGAGCGAAAAAGGACCTCGGAATCTGACCTCCATTGAAGGATGGGAACTGCATCCGATATACTAGACGGCGGGCCCACGTCGCGGGCGATAGAATGCCGTATCAAGTTCAACACTGACAAGAGCGCATCCTGGAGGTGAAGAAACAATGGCAAAGACAGTGATCAAAGGCATTGAAGGTCTGAAAGCAATGAAGGGGAAAGAGGTCGGTGTGAGTGACTGGCACACGGTGACTCAGGAAGAAATTAACACGTTCGCGAAAGCGACACACGACCACCAATGGATTCACATTGACCCCGAACGCTGCAAGCGGGAATCCCCATGGGGACAGACGATTGCGCACGGCTATTACACAATCTCGCTGGCGCCCTACCTCCTGGGCCAGATGCTTTCGGTCGAAGGCGTGCAGATGGGCATCAATTACGGAATCAACAAGCTTCGTTTCCCCACCCCTCTCAAAGTCGGGAGAAAGGTTCGCGCGCGTGCGGAGCTGATGGAGGTAGAGGACATCGCGAACGGGGTGCAGGCTACCCTCAAGATGACCTTCGAGGCCGAGGGCGAGGAAAAACCCAGTTGCGTGGCCGAGGTGATTTACCGATATTATGGTTAATCACAAGCAAGAATCCCAGCGGAGCGGTATCCCTCACACGCGGTAGCAGCATAATGCCGTGCGTGATATGATTTTTCAGAGGCACTCGCACCAGGAATGACACGGCGGATTTCGCGGAGAACATGTATTCAACAGGCCGGCGCGGCCACTTTGCTTGTGGCCTCCGGCGGAAGCAGGGCCGACGAGGCGCGAGAGCCGTGCGAAATCTAGCGTGAATGCTCCTGACGGACCCCGCGAGGAACGTATTGGGACGAGGAAAGGGGAATTTGTGAGAGGAGAAGGAAGATGGGAGAACAGGGCAAGACCTACCGATGCAACATTTGCGGCCAGGAAGTGAAGGTGACAAAAGAGGGGGTTGGCACTCTCGTCTGCTGCAACGAAGATATGGAACTTGTGGACTAAGAACACTCAACGCTTTATTTGCTGATCATTCTAGAGAAGGAGGAAAAGGGGAGAATGGGAGACCGCAATTTTACCCCGCGTCAGATACTGAATCGGGCCATTGGCAAGGAAGTCGAAGCCAAGACCATGTATGAGATTTACGCGCAAAAAGTGAAAGAGCCGCAGAGCAAGCGACTGCTCGAAGAGCTCGCACGGGAAGAGCTGGGGCATAAGCACGCGCTGGAAAAAATCAATCCCGATACCCCCGGAACCTTCAAGGCTCAAAAGATTTCGAGTTCCGAATTCAGCGACTTCTCCGACCGGCCAAAAATCACCAAAGAATCCACCATGCAGGAAGTCCTGCGGTACGCAATCGCTGAAGAAGCCGATGCGTTCAACTTCTACTCATCCTTGAGCAATTACGCTGACGATAAGAAGCTTCGGGACCTGCTCAACAGGCTCGCATCGGAGGAGCAGACGCACAAACAGCGGCTGGAGCGGATGTACGACGAAATGTTCCAACCGGATAACTAGCCGGAAAACTCGCGGAGGGATGAGCTATGCTTGAATTGTATCAGAAGGAAAGCTGTCCGTTTTGCCAGAAGGTCCGTGCAAAAATGACGGAGCTCGACTTGGACTATATCTGCCGAAACGTCCGCGATGGGAGCAGCAAGAAAGAAGCTCTCCTCGAGAAGCTCGGCGGAAAGGTGCAGGTGCCTTTCCTGGTTGATACCGATAACGAGGTCGCCATGTATGAGTCTGAGGACATTATCAAGTATCTCGAGGAGAAATACTCTTCGTGACTCATGCAGCTACAGCAAATCCTTTCCACAGTTGGCAAGCGGGATAACCGTTTGTAGGTGCGAATTCATTCGCATGCGCTTGGCGGAAACAGGCTGAAAAACGATGCGAATGAATTCGCATCTATACAGCCGTGGGACGGATTCACAATTCTTCCTTTCAGGTTTTAGGGAGATCGCACTCGGGCGGGACGGCCCCCGGTTTGTATCTCCACCAAAGTGAAAGAGACATCGTGTCAACCAGAGAAAATTCCGAATGGACAGGGATTCGGGGGAAAATAGGCGCATGGCTCCTCGATAATCCATTGAGAAAACGGCGCGAGGCACGTTTCTTAGACCTCGTTCTCGAATCTATCCGCGGAAACGAGACCGTTCTTGACGTCGGCGCGGGCAGCGGATTCTTCAGCATCCCTGTGGCTCAGAAGTTGAAAACAGGCTCGGTTGTTTGCCTCGACCTCTCGCCGGAGATGCTCGCGCGGTTGCAGAAGAAGGTTGAGAGACTGGGGCTCACCGACAGAGTACGCATCGCACAGAGCGAGGCTTCCTCATCGGGGCTTCCGGGCGAGTCCGTTGATGTGGTCATCTCAAACGCAGTCTTGCATGAACTCCCGAATCCAAAGGCAGTTTTGAAAGAAATCGCTCGAGTCTTGAAGCCGGGCGGCTCGGTCATGATTAAGGACTTCAACAAGGACTCCTTGCAGGGCAAGATTGTAAGCCTTTTTCACCATAAGGATGAACAGGGGCCGTTCACTCCGAACGAGCTGAAAAACTGCTTGACAGAAATGGGCCTTCGTGACATCAAGACAATCCCCATAAAAGGTTCCTTCATTGCGACGGCCAGGAAGTGAACCTTCACGCGCGTTGCTGAGCCAACAATAAACAAGAAAGAGGCGCTGCATTGAGCAGCGCCTCTTGTCTTCACGCTTCTGCAACGATGTCCGCTCAGCTTCCCTTCTGATAAAGATAGAACGGTCCGACATTCCAGCTTTCGCGCGAAAGCGTTTTCTGTCCCTGTCCTGACGGATGGAAGCAGTCGAGACTGGACACATCCCCTTCGGTAAAGGGATAGATGAACGGCAGGTTGGTGAAGTAATAATAGTGATGCGGGTCGTTCGCGTTATATTCGGCGGTCACGTTCGCCAGAATGTTGTTGAACGCGATATTGCGGCTGCGGGTGTACTGCCGGTCGGCCTCGGTGTTCAGCGGGTTCAGCATCGTGCCGCATGGGAACAAGTTGAGCAGCGTCGTGAACCAGAGCACCTCGCAATCCACGATTCCGAGCGCTTTCTTGTCTTTCGCCACCTCATAAAGCTGCCTGATGTCCACGATGGCGAGGACATAAACCGTCGCTCCATTGGGGAGCCCGTTTTTCAGGTTTTGCATACCGGCACGGAGGTTGGCCTCGAAGACGGCGTCAGACGGAATTTCCCACGGATAATTCTGGCAGACGTCGTTGTGGCCCATGAATACCGTCACATACTGAGCGCTCTGGCTCACAGCCTGAGCGGTCTGACCCGGGAAGTCGAACATGTCGGCTCCGCTGACGGCATCCATGTAGTTCGCGCGTCCCCAGCTTCCCCAATTAGCCGTGATTCGCTGATTATGGCTCTTCACGTTGGTATACCCGAAAAGCCATTCCCAGAAACCGTAGTAACCGTTGACCCAGCTTGCATTCGCATTCTGACCGTAATACTCCACGTCGATTCCCGCGCTGATGCTGTCACCGGTCGAGGCCAGGCGTCTCGGCACAAGCTGCGGGTCCTTCGCATAGGCGCTCGATGTGAGCATGAACACGAGCACAACCGTCAATGCGAGAAAAACGGCTGCGCCTGCATGCGTCCTTCGTACATTTCGCAATGCCATCAGTAACCCCCCTTTTTGTTTTCCCTGTACCGATACCTGTGAACCGCTCCTAAGGCAATTGGCCACGAGCTTTCATTCCATCCCCCCTTTCTCCGCCGTGTATGCGGAGCAGCCACACGCCTTCGTGCCGACGACGCACGAACCGTCCCGGGCACGCTCGCCTACGGCGCCTGACCGTCCGCTTGTTCAGCGCTTTGCTTGAGATGCCGGGCTTCTTCCTCCATCGTCTTCCTGAGCATCTCATACGGGAATGTTCCGCTCACGTATTGGCCATTGATGAAAATCACGGGGACGCTTGTGACGCCGGCCTGAACCCCGTCCTCGATGTCGTGCTTTATCTCGAGGATGTATCGCGCGTCATCGTGCGCGCTTACGTAATCAGCAGCGCTCACGCCGATTTCCTCAAGAATCTTCCCCAGGTCCTCCAGTTCAAAATCGCCGCCGAGCGAATAGATGCGGTCGTGGAATTCCCAGAACTTGCCCGCAGCGTGCGCCGTTTCTCCTGCCTCGGCCGCTCTGAGTCCTCGCTCGTCGAACATATTGATAAAGTCGCGATGAACCCATCGCGCGAGTCCCGGAAACTCCTCCGTGAGCCTCTGGATCTTCTGCGCGCTCTCGGCGCAGTGCTCACACGAAAAGCTCGCAAAATGAATAATCGTGATGGGTGCCTCGGGATTCCCGCGCAGTGGGTCGTCGTCCACGCTCACCTGAGCCCGTGGCTGTTCCGGTGGTTTGAGCAAGAACTGGTAGTCCGCTTTCGTGCGCAGTTCCTGCAGATAATCGAGTTTTCTCTGAATTTTGGTGCGTTCAGAGAGGTAGAGCTTGACGCGTCCCTTCAGCTCAGCGCTCGGCTCGGTCGCAATTTTTCCCTGCTTGATATACTCGTCCACTTGTTCGTCCGTCGGCAGCTGAACCTTATCGTCGACTTCCGCCCGAAGCAGGTCATCCACGCTCATGTGACGTTTTTCGGCCTCTTCCACCAGCAAACGTTCGTCCACAAGGGCATCCGCCTCGGTTTTAAGCGTATCATAGATTTCCCATCTCAATCGGTAGAGTTTAAGGGCGGCCCGCGCCTCGACTTGTTCGCGCGCAATCGGCTCGCCGTTGAGGGTGGCGACGGCGTCTTGCTCGGCCTGCGCCAAAACCGACGCGAGCAAGATGACCAATCCCGTGACCAAGCTAAGGCTTATGGTCGGAAAGATAGTCCGTAACGATTTCATCGTCATCCTTGTGAGATTGAGGGTTCGAGCCGAATTGAACGGGTGTGTCTTCTCCCGCGAAGAATTGTTCAAGTGGCATCCCGGTTATCTGCTGAAACTCCTTCGTCGCCGAGGCTACGTCCTGAAGTCGCTTCCTGAACACAGGCGCGTTCGCACTGGTGCGCTCGAGCGAGCGCATCTCCAGATTGGCCTCGCGAAGACTTATCAATGTCTGTGCCAGTTGTTCATAGTCGGAGTCGGAGAGTTTGAGTCTCGGATGGGTGCGCTCGACGTGATCGCGAAGCAATTGCTCCATCGTCTTTGAATCGACAGTTACGGCAGAATCCGTCGCGCCGGAAAGATACAGGTCCCTCAGCATTGCGGACGGTGGAACCTGGTCACTGCCTTCTCCTGTTTCTTTTCGAGACTCCGTTGCTTCGGTGTCAGCAGCACCTTTAGGGGATATGGGGGCTGTCAGAGGACCGCCGGCGGACACATGTTTTGCCTCCGCCGATTTCCGGATTGGTTGCTCGGATGAAAGGGAGGATGTCGTCTGCCGCGACGGGAGGACAGCCTGAACAATCAGGAGGAGTACCGCGAACGCTGCCCCGACCGCAAGAAGAATCAGCACTCGTTTCATCATGCCATTCATATCATCGAGCGGGGTGATGTCTTGAAACTGAAATGCTTGCGTGGCTAAAAGAAGTTAGACAAAAAGCTGCATTGCCGCGAGCGTTCTCTTGAAGTGTGCAAGAGTATACCACGACATCTTCCGGCGGTCAAGCAAAACAAATTTGCCCGGAGGTGCACTCATGACGAAGCGCCGCTCGATAGAAAAAAGGGTGAGACCTTCCGTTGCAGCAGGAAGTCGGCGATTTGCAAGAGCTTATCGCGCGTTCCGCGGTAATGATGAATCTCGAGCGGGAACATGAAGCGCTCCCCCGGCTTGAGAGCAAGGGCGTGGGATGAGCATTCCAGCTCATAGAAATTGCCGAACTTGCCGTCGTCGTTATAAGAATTCGTTGCGTCGCCCGCATAAGGCCGCTTCTGATATTCCCAGAGCGAATTCACATAGGGCATTGTGCGCCGGATGGGGAACCGCCATATCGTGAGAAGGTTACGGGAAAGGTCAATGCTGCCGAGCGTGTTCGCCGCGCGCGAGCGCGAGAGGCCTATTTTCGAACGATGCTTTGCGTCTGCATGAAAGATAAGGAATCCCTGCCTCTCCTTTATGATTAGCCGGTTGCTCGCAATGCCTTCCGGACTGAAGTACGTGTCGGTGACTACCTTGCCCGCGCCCTGGCGCTGAAACGGCGCGATGACATGCGTTTTCGAGCCCGCCACATACATGGCAAGCATCCATATGCTGACAAGTCCGGTTTCCCCCCTCATCGGTTCGCTGGAAAGATTCTCGAACGTCACTTCGGAGCGATATCCGAAATGTCTCACGCTCCCATCGGAAAGCATCCGCCCTGCCGGCGAGCGAGCTTTTCCGCGGTCGAGCGAATTCGGAAGCACCGTCAGGCGTGACGCGACGCCGATGTGAAAACGCGTGCCCGATGCATTCTGCACGCTGAATTCCGCCCCCATAAGCGCCGAGTTACCGGCTCCAGATTGAGGGTAGGCCACTGCGAACGCCTTGCCGTTGTACTCTTCCGAGATATACCATGAGCCGAGGTCAAAATTCTTTGTTCCGGGCGGGAAAGCTACGCCGTATTGACCTCCCTCCGGACCCGCCCACCACCTGAGAGCGCCGCCATAAGCATTGAACTGCCGGTCGTTCGCCCGATTCTTTATGGCCTCCGGCTTGACAAACCCGAAGTTCTCTCCCTTCGCGCCGTCCATCGAGACGGCCATGATGCGGGCAGACAGGTCGGGAGCGATAAGTAAACATCCTCCAGCGGCTTTGTCGCCGAGCGTGACCGTTCTCAATCCCTCGGCTTCAAGAAGCCGTGCGGTCTCTTCAAACGTCATTTCGCCTCCGCATATGCCCGGCTTCGACACTCATAGAAATACTTCTGTGAGCCCCAGCACTCCTTCATAATGTCATTTCCTATGTACTCGAATTGCCGCATCGCCTCTTCATAGTCCTGCGCGAAACACGCGTAGAGAGCGCAATAATTCCGGTCAAGAATCGCGCCCGGATTCTCCTGCAAATGTATCTCGTACACGCCCTTCATCTCTCTCCATACGGCAGGATTCCTGTAATAATCTCCCCAATTTCCGCCGCCATCAGCCGTCCGTTTCGCCATTTCTTTGTGGGCTTCCATCAAGATCATTGCGACCCGCGAATCTGGAGGGGAATTCGCAGCGCATTCTCGCGCAAACGCAAACATCTCGTCTCGGCTGCCACCCCATTTCGGCATGAGATACGTGAGTTTCCTCTTGTATGCGTCGTAACAGCGAGGGTCGGCATCAATCGCCCTCTTGAACCATTTTTCCATCTGCTCACGGTCGTAACTCAATGCTCTTGTGACCGTAATCATTTCTGTAGCTGCGCGGGGGTCGGAAGGATTGATCTCATACGCTTTGGAGAGCGATTGCTTAGCCACGTTGAGCCGCTCCCTGAATCTTGCCCACCCTTCCTCCGTTACAGTCGATGCCCAACCGGTCCCTCGAGCATCCCATGCGTAATTGACGAAGAAGGTCCCTTGGGCCAGATGGGGAAGATGCGAGCCAGGCTCCTGTGCCGCCCAGAACTTATGCAGGGAGTCGGCGCTCTTGCCCAGCCCAAGGCTCAGTAATCCCTCGTCCAGTGGCTCGTAGAGCGCCTCATTCCGGAGGTCACTCTTGACGAGTTCAAGGAAGCGCGGCGTGGAATTCTCGTAATCCCTCTCGCGGTGATACCAGTCAGCCTCGAGAAACCTCACGAGGTCGTGGTTCACAAGGCCTCTGGAGGCGGCCATCGCGTGGCGCAGGAAGTCATTCTCCTCGAGCTCCGCGGAGACGACGAAGTATCGATAGAGCGTTAGAACAGAATCGGGATTGTTTCGCATCAAAGACCGCCAACGAGTCGGGTCACGTCTGCCGTATCTGTATTCCTCCTCCAACTCCACGAGCTTCAATATGCTTCCGTTTTCGCGAAACTCAGGCATGTTCACAAACGCTTGCTCATCGGGAGAGAGCGTCATCCCACAGTACTCATGGACGCACCGCGCTATCCATTGAGGCATATCATCCAGGTCTTCTCTCGTTCCGGCAGTGGAAAAGTCTCGTCCTCCATGTTCGCCTTCAAAGCGCAGAGTGATTTCAAACGATTTGTCCGGCTCAACTCGCAATGTGCCCTCGGCAAAACTCTTTGCACTGAGCCGCGCCCTCACGCGTTCCCGATCCTTCGCATCAATCTGTCGTCCCGGCGCGCTGAATTTCAATTCGTCGTATTGCTCGATCACTGATGGAACATGAATGTTTAGAACTTTTTTCGGGATGTACGTCGCCTTCAACATCCCGAACTCGGAGAGAAGCGTTCCCAGTCCGGTTGTTCTCCCCTCCGGGTCCAGCAGAGGGAACACTATCACCGCATCATGGAGCTTTGTAGGCCGGGATTCGGAGCTGACGAGGGATGCAATCTGGGCAGCCATGTCTTCTTTAGCGCGCTCTCGCCGCTGCGCATCTGCCACTCTCATCAAAACGACAGTGCGGCTCTCCAAAACGTACGTGAGTTCAAACGGGGAAAGGATTTCCTCGATTGCTTCTTCCCACGTCTTATTTTCCACATTGGGATACGTCCACTGGTAGCAGATTGGCTCGGTATTTCGAGCTGACTTCCACCGGTCATACCCTAATCCGGTCTGTTCGGTGACTGCCCAAACGGCATTCTGAACCGAGATTCTCGGCTGAGGGTCATTCTTGTCCCATTTCCACTCCGTATAGGGCGGTTTCAGCGTGACGCTCTCCTCAGCGGAGGCTCGATGGTTCGCCGCTGCCGGCCTCCGCTCCCCTGGCAGGCCTTGTTCCGTCCGTTGTGAACGGTCACAGGCAGGAACGACTAGCAGACATATAAGAAGTGCTGCTCGTACCGCAGAAGAAATCGCAACCATAGCCCCCTCCCGTGTGTGTGCCGAATTCTTCCGAGTCCGAATATCTAAAATTCTACCGGGCGATGTGCTGCAAGTCAATACAACGGAGTCGTGAGACAATCACCTCACATCTCTTGTGCCGCCAGCTCGTCCAAGAATCCTTTCCAACTCCCGACGCGCGGTGTCGTCTTGTGGATTCAGGCGCACGGCAATCCGCAGTTCTTCAATGGCGGCATTGACTTTGCCCATTTCTTCGAAAGCCGACGCCAAAGCGACTCTCTGATGGACAGCCCCAGGGTATCGTGCCAGAATTCTCCGGTAAATAAGCACGGCTTCCTCGTATTCACCGCGCTGTGCGTAAAGATTCGCCAGCGCGGTCGGCGCCCAGATGTCCGCCGGGTCGGCCACAGACGCCCGCTCATAGGCCTCCTTCGCCGCCTCCCCATTTCCCCTTCCCTCGTGGGCGCGCCCGAGGAAATAGAGGAGCCTGGCATCGCTCGGTCGCTCGGCGAGCAGTTGTCCTATGAATCCGATGGCTTCCTCATATCTTTGGAGCGCAATCAGCGCTGAGGCCAAATTGCGCGATGCTTCCCAATTGTCAGGCCTTGACTCAAGCGCCCTCGTGAAATAATCAAGCGCGGCAGCGGCGTCTCCTTTCATGAGCAACACGCTGCCGACGTTGTTGAGATACTCCGAGACCGTCGGGCTTCTCTCCAAAGCGGCCTGAAATGCGCTCAGCGCCTCATTAAGTTTCCCTCGCTCCTTGTAGATGAGTCCAAGACTGTTGCTCGCGCCGCTGTTCAATGGCTCGACCGCAAGCGCAGCTTTGAATTCTCTCTCGGCAGGCCCCGTAAGTCCCCTTTTTAGGAAGATGCTCCCCAACAAGACATGCGCTTCCGCGTTTCGTGGGTCGGCACGGAGCGCCGCGAGGCATTCCGCCTCGGCCGAATCATAATCCTCCCGAAAGAAATGTTCCTTGCCGACTGCAATTCGCGCGCGCGCGTCATCAGGCGTAATCCTGACGGCAGAGCTGAACAGAGCGAGATCGTCCCTCCAATCGACGACTCGGGAAATCGTGTTCAGGGAGAAAAGAAACACGAGGATGCTGAGTCCCCCCCATGCGACGCTGTCAAGATTTTTTGGCAATCGTTCCCGGAAGTGTTCAAGAGAGCGCAGCAGGCTGGCAACGGCCAGGAAAAGGGCGAACGAAGGGACATAAAGAAACCGTTCCGCGACAGCCGCCTGGATGGGAATGATGTTCAGCACCGGAAGCACCAACACAAAAAACAGAGCAATGCCCAGCGTAAACGGCCCGTGCCTGCGCCAGAGCAGGGCGGCCGCCGCAATGAGGCACAGAACCAGGCCGGCCGAAAGCGCTGTGCTAGCCTCGAGCAGAGAACCTTCAGTCTCAAATCGCGGGAATATGCTGAGCCGAACGGGGAGGATGAAAAGTCGCACATAATAAGCGATGCTCCTCACCATGAGCGCGACAATTCCCGAGAGATCACGAGTCCACGGTTCTCTCTGAGCGAAATAGCTCATGATGTTCATTCGTATGAGAAGATATGCGACGGTGACCGCGAGAAACGGCAGGTACCAGCGCCAGCGCTTCAGGATTTGCGGCCTCAATTCCTCGTCCCAAAGGTCGAGCGCCACCACAGCCACCAGAAATGTGACACCCATCTCCTTCGACAACATGGCAAGGGCGGACATCACAAGCGCGGCAACATACAAGAGCCGATTCTTCCCCCGAGCGCTCCTTCGCCATTTCAGATAACACAGGAGTCCCCCAAGATAGAAGAGCATGCAGAGCAATTCCGATAAGCAAGAGACCCAGGCAACGGTCTCGGTCATCGCTGGATGAACGGCGAAAAGGGCGGCGCAGACAAACGCGGTCGCTCGCGCAGACACAATGTGAGAGAGGAAAAGGAAAACGAGGAACGCATTAAACAGATGTATGATGACGTTGACTGCGTGATAGCCGACAGGGTTCAGCCCCCAAGCGCGGTATTGGAGAGCATAAGCTGTTGTCCGGAGAGGACGATATATCTGCTCGAATATCTTTGCGCCGGAGGTATGCGCAGGATCGGTGAAGAACAGCGGAACGTTGCGGATGCTCCGAATGGAAACGTTCTCCTCTATCATCAGGTGGTCATCATAGACGAAGCCCGCTCGTAACGTGCCTGCATAGCACAGCAGAACCAAAACCGCAAGCATGAAGAAGGCGTTCGTCAGTCGTGGGGTCACCGTAACCTCTTGCGTCGGTTCAGGCTCTTACGTGGCATTCCAGCACGGAGCGACATCGCTTCTCAACATCCGCGAGGACACTATACCACATCACAAGGGGAGCATGAACCGCGCCGCAGCCTGCAATGACTTAACGACTCGTACCCGGTTGGGCAGAAACACACTCGCGGTCATACCACCTCGCAAGCCAACGCAAAGAAAAGCCCGCGTAATATGCTGCAATCACAACCTGATTCATCAAGGTTGTACGGAGCGGTCCGAGGGCCAGCCAGCGGCGGGCGGATGTGCATACCGGAGCCGGGATAATCACAATCTCGCCATGTTTTCGCAGGCGGCGCATAAACTCGAAGTCCTCCATGATGGGAATCTCGGGAAATCCTCCCATCGCGCGAAAGAGCGCCGCACTCAGGAATAGTGCCTGGTCTCCGTAGGGCATCTGCAGGGCTTTGGAGCGCCAATTGACAACTCGCTCGATGAGCCGAAGGCCTCGCCGTGGCGAATCAATACGCAGCTCGAATGCTCCCCCTGCTATTCCAGGCCGCGAAAGGGCTTCGCGGACGGATTGCGCGAACTCATCGGGCAGCCTTGTGTCTGCATGCAGAAAAAGGAGCACATCGCCTGTTGCCTCAGCAGCCCCGGCATTCATTTGTTGCGCCTTCCCGGCCTGGCAAGAACACAGTTTGACATCAAACCGACGCGCTATCTCCACAGTTTCATCACTGCTTCCACCGTCAGCCACGACAACTTCTACACCCGAAGCGCCTTGCACGCTCCTCAGCGTTGCGGCGATAGTTGCGGCCTCATTCAGCGCAGGAATAATCACGGAAATACGCATACTCGAAATATGCGACCGCGCCCGCTCCGCCTCGCGCTCCCATACGGCGAGGTCCTCGGGACGGTCAACGTCATCAAGCGTTCCCACCAGCTTCGTGCTAAGCCCCAAATCGCTCGCGATGCGCAAAGTCCGGTCCAGAACTGCTCCTGTGCCCCATGGCACTCCCCCAAAAAGCTGGCCGGCCATTCGCTTAAGTCCGATAAGATAGTATCCGCCGTCGCTGGCGGGACCGAGCACAAGGTCGCTCCGCTCCAAAGCGTCAAACGCTTCCCCAAGATGAGCGGGTGTCAGTCCGGGACAATCCGTCCCGACCATCACGGCCCGCGAGGCTCCCGACGTGAACACTTCCACAAAAGTGCGCGCCATGCGAGAGCCAAGGTCGTCGCTTGCCTGACGGCGGTAGGAAACGCCTCTGCCAAGCCATTGCCTCATGAGTCGCGGAGTGCCGCCCTCATAATACACTACCACCGGAATGGAACTCGCCGTCATGAATTCCCGTGCGCGCGCCATGGCGTGCTCAGTCATGCGCTGTTGCAGTTCTGCGGCCCCGTGCGGTCCCAGCGCAGGCATGAGACGCGTCTTCGTCTCGCCCGGTATCGGGTAGCGGGCAAAAACAATCAGACGGCGGGGGTCTTTCACGCTGGCACCGCGCATGTCCAGCGCGGCAACAAGAATCGTACCCAGTATCTTCGTGCCCGCGCCAATCACTCCTCGTATCGTGCCTGATACCTTCGACTGTCCGACTCTCCGCCGATAGCTCACCGGAACCTCTCTGACTCGAATGCCGAGGCGGACTGCCTTAATCTGCATTTCCACCGTCCACCCGTAATTCGGGTCGCGCATGCCGAGCCTGTTCAACGACTCGAAGCGAATCGCGCGGAACGGTCCAAGGTCGGTGAAGCTCACGGCCCAGAACAAACGGATGAGGGCGCAGGCGAGCCAGTTCCCGAACCGCGCCTGGGGAGTGAGTGAGCCCGGCTCGCGCCGTCCCAGTGTGCGAGAGCCAATCACCATGTCAGCCTCGTCCCGCACAATGGGCTCGGTCAGCAAGCACATCTCTTCGGGATAATCGCTAAAATCGGCGTCAAGGAAAACTACCACATCGGGATTCTTGAGCACGGCGATTCCGCTAAGACATGCCGATCCGTATCCTCGACGAGGTTCAAACACCACGCGAGCGCCGTGAGCGCGGGCGACCTCGGCTGTTCTGTCAGTCGAGCCATTGTCCACCACGACCACGTCCTCCACCCATGAGGGAATCGCCGAGAGGACCCTGCCGATAGACTGCTCCTCGTTGAGCGCCGGTATTACGACGGCAACCTTTTCTCTCATGTCACGATGTGCTCTCCGAAAGAGCTCGCGGTTGTGCCAATGACCTTCCGCCGACGCGCCATTCCCAGACGAGAAGGCACCAAACAGGGACAAATTCAAGCCAGACAATTCCATAATCGAACACGTTTGTCCAGCCACGAGCGACGAAATAGAACCGGAGATAATACAGGGGGAGAAGGACGGTCAGAAGCAGAAGCGACATTCGGGGGCGTATCGCAAGAAATGGAATCAGCCACACATAATACCAAGGAAACTGCGCCGGACTGAGCAAGAAGATTCCCGCCACGATAAGGAGCGCCCTATCGCAGAAATCGGCGGGATGAACGGGCAAGGTGCGGCTCTGCCATAGAACCCACAGGATGAGGAGCACGCCGACAACTGCACGCGCGACGAGCGGGGCTGCCGTCTGCTCCAGCGTGACGAGCATGAAAAAAGCTCGAACAGCCCACGACACCAACATGAAGAAGGCGTCGTTCATCTCCCAGCGTTGCCCGTACGCGACAAAGCCCGAGCTGCTGCCAAACCCCGACACGTAAACAGGGAGAAACAAGACGCATACCGTCAGGCCGAATAGGAGCACGGCAAATACCAACTGCTTGGGACGAGAAATCAGCGGACGCACCGCGAGAGGCAAGAGCATGCTCGGCCAAAGCTTCGCGCCAGCCGCCAAAGCCAACGCTGCCACGGATGTCATGTGTCTGCTGCGAATGCTTAACAGCACGGCCCCGAGCGCAAAGAGCATCGGGATTCCATCCATGTGCCCGGAATTAAACAGTTCTTTTACAAGAAGCGGATTCCACCAGTATATCGCAATCAATGCCAGCGGCAGGCCCGCTGCTTGCAAAATCGCAGCCACTATGCCCAGCGTTGCGACGTCAATTACCAGAAGGCTCAGCCGCCACGCCGTCAGGCTCCATGGACGAAGCCAGTGAGCAAAGACAAATGCCGCCTGCGCCGTCAATGGATAGATAGACCGCAAGTCCGGATGATTCACACGCGCTGCAACCACTCCGGATTTTTCGGCGAGTTTGTGAAGCTCAGGCGGGACCGCGCCCGAGTCGGCGGCTTCAAGAGCATCGCCTGGCGCATAAGCGTAGGGATTGATTCCGTTCGCGGCGACTCCGCCGTCCCAAAGGTACCGGTAATAGTCATCCTCGAGAATCGGCGTGGATGCAATCATGCAGGCGCGAAGGGCGAGCCCTACGCCAAATATCCACACAATCAGCCTCTTCGTGAGAGGGCTGTCTCTCGTCGTCCTGACCGCCAGGAGATAGACAACTCCGGCGGTAATCTCAATTCCGACAAAAAGAAGGATTGGTTTTTCAAGCAGAGGCAGACCGTAGTTAAAGCGCGGTGAGATTAGGGACAACAAAACGTGGAGGCCGACGAGCATTGTACCCGTCAACCCCCACGTCAAAAAAAAACTTCTTACTGTTCTCGCACCGGACGAACCTGTGTCATCCAATTCTCCTGGCAAAGAGGGATTTGGACACAAGGCGCTATCTTCGTCGCTTCCGAATCTTTCCTTATTGCGCTGTACCGGGTTCAGCAGGCGCCTCAGGAGCAGGCTCAGCTTCTTCCATGGGCTTCATCTCCGAGCCTTCCGCGGGCATTTCTTCTGCAGGGGCAGCCTCTTCCATGCCTTCAGCAGGAGCCTCGCCTTCCATAGGAGCTGCCTCCTCCATCGGAGGAGCTTCTGGTACTGCAGGCATCTCAACTGATTCCTCAGCCGGTGGCTGTGTGGCAGGGGCCTGTTCCTTACATCCGACGAGAGAGAAGCCCACCACGAGCGCTACGAGCAGCGCTATGATTGTCTTACCCATACCGTCTTGCTCCTTTCAATTACATTGTCGTTTAACCAAGTCCTGCACTGATGCACACGTTCCTTGAGTCCTCCCCTCGCCTCACCCCCTCTCAATATTTCCCGAATGTTTCACGAAATCTCTATGCGAAAAGAAAATGGCCTCACGGGCCCGCAAGAATCGAAGGGTCCTTTTCCGGAACTCCCAATACCTTGCACCTGTGAGGACAGAAGATACTATATCATGAAAAGTCACGGATTTCAAGCCCGCCGGCAGTAGCATCCACGTCGTCTCGTCATCGCTGCCACCGCAAGACAGCCTGAAAAAGGTTCTTGACAAAAGGCGTAAGTCGTGTCCGGTTATACATATCCGCTACCTGCTTGATGGCCTCCGCCTGCGTCGGGTACGGATGAATCACATTTGCGATGGTCTTGAGTCCCAGGCCGCCAACCATTGCCAGCGTGATCTCGCTGATCATCTCGCCGGCATGGCGGGCAACTATCGTTGCTCCCACTATCTTGTCGGTTCCCTTTCGTACGTGTACCTTCACCAGTCCTTCGTCCTCACCGTCAACCAGCGCGCGGTCAACCTCCTTGAATGGTCTTGTGAAGGTGTCCACCGGAATGCCTTTCTCCTCGGCATCTCTCTCATACATGCCCACGTGCGCAATCTCCGGGTCTGTATATGTGCACCACGGTATCGTGAGGGCGCTCAGCTTCTTGCGCCCCCAAAAAAGTGCGTTCTGAATCACAATTCGAGCAGCGGCGTCTGCCGTGTGGGTGAACTTGTAGTTCAAGCAAATGTCGCCGGCGGCATAGATGCGGGAGTTTGTTGTCCGGAGCATGTCGTCAACGAGGATTCCGCCTTTGCCGTACTCCACTCCGACAGCCTCAAGGTTCAATCCCTCCACGTTTGGCGCTCGACCGGCGCCAATGAGAATCGCATCGGTCGTGATGGTCTCACTCTTCCCGTTGCTCTCGATATGCAGCGTTTTCTTCGTACCCGTAAGGGACACGCGCTTGATTGTTGAATTCAAGCGGATGTCTATGCCGTCGCGCCGCAACGCGTCCGCGACGATCTTGGCCGCGTCCGTGTCTTCACGTATCAACACCTGCGGAGCCATCTCGATCATGGTGACCTCGCAGCCGAGCCTCTGAAATGCCTGCGCCAGCTCACATCCCAGAGGGCCCGCCCCAAGCACCACCATCCGGTCCGGCCGTTCGGTCAGCGAAAACACCGTCTCGTTGGTGAGGCAGCCTGCTTCCGACAAACCCTCGATAGGAGGCTGAATCGCCCGCGCACCCGTCGCAATGACCGCCTTCTTGAATCGCAACGTCTTTCCGTTCACTTCCACGGTATCCGGCCCTGAGAAGCGGCCTTCTCCAAGAAACACGTCCACTCCCATTTCCCAGAAACGCTTCACTGAGTCATGATGGCTGATTCGCGCTCTCAACCGCCTCATGCGTTCCATGACAGCGGGAAAATCCACCGCCACGCCGTCCGAGACATGAACGCCGAAGTCGTGCGCCTGGTGGATGTCGCCGGAAACGCGTGATGAGCGGATGATACACTTCGAGGGCACACACCCGACATTCAGGCAGTCACCGCCCAGGAGATGCCGCTCCACGAGCGCTACCTTCGCACCGAGCCCGGCTGCCCCGGCAGCGGTCACCAGTCCCGCAGTCCCGGCTCCGATTACGACAAGATTGTATCTCGGCGCCGGCTCGGGATTTTGATAGTCCGCCGGATGAACATTATTGATAAGCGTGGCATTGTGCGTATCTCTCGGCAATATCTCGACACCATTAAGCATCGGAAAGTCTCCCTCGCGGCAAACAGCTCAGGACCCGTATTTTGCCTCATTCGCCTGCAATTTCTTCCGCGCATATCTGACTAATACGGTAAGGACCACAGCCACCGCCACCAGTATTCCCAAAAGTGTCCATGGGATCTTGCCTTGAGCGATGCCTTTCGTGAATGCGTCCGCGCCGACAACGTACAGGACCGTACCGGGCAACATGCAGAGCCACGACCAGAATACGTAGGTCCAGAACGGCACCCGTGTGAGTCCGAAGCCGTAATTGAGCAGGTTGAATGGGAACAACGGAACCAAGCGTGTGAGCGCTACGATTATCGCTCCGTGTTCTCCGGTGAGTTGGTCGAGTTTTCGGAATTTCTCCTTCGTGGAAAGCCAGTGCGCAACGGCATTTCGAGCAAAATAGCGTGAAATCAAGAAGCACAGGCTCGCTCCAATCGTGGCCGCTATACTTACCACAACAACACCGAGCACCGACCCAAAGAGAGCGCCCGCCGCCACCGTCAGCGCGGAACCGGGCAGAGCCGCCACAACCGCTCCCGCATAGAGAAGTATGAATACGGCCGGTCCCCATGGTCCCAACGACTGTATCCAATCCCGCACTGCGCTCAGCCGTTCACCCAGCCCGAGCGCGTTCGCGGCCACAAGCATGGCAATCACGGCCGCAATCAGCACAATCGGCCGCCACAGCCCCCCAGCTCTTTTCTTCTCGGGAACAGTTTCGGTGCGTGAGTTCTGAGAATGAAGTTCCGGAGAATTTGTCGTTTCCGCCATTATCTTCTAAGTGTCTCCCTGTTCGTTGAGCGACCAGTCATAATCAAGGTATTCGAGGGCATAGTCCCCTGTGGCCAAATAGTTCGCGATCGATTGGTCGACATACTCGCTGATGAAGGCGAGCGGGGCGCGCTCGGTCTCACTTTTGTCCGCAAACTTTTCTTGCGTTCCATATTTCTTGACAAAGTCTTTGCCAAACCATTTGAAGATGGACGAGGTATAAACCTTCCCCTCGACAGGGTCGATCCGGAGTTTCCCGGGGTCCTTCAGGAAACGAATGGTCTGGTCATCGAGTTGCGCGTCCAGTTTCTCGCCGGTGTATGGTTCGCTTCTGAGCGGCGGGCAACCCTTGGCCGCGCACACGAGCGCCATATGAATTCGCGGTTCGTCGAAGTTCTTCCGCAAGGTCTCGTGCTCGATTTCGTCGAGCGTCATCTTGCTGCCCATGACCGCGAACTGGAGTTTGTCCCACACGCCCGAAATCTGCCGGATGCTATTCTTCGGATAGAGGAAGCTGCCCACAAACGATGGCTCAATCGGGTAGTGATTGATGATTGCCAGAAGCGTGAGCGCGTTGTATGCGTTTATCCAAAAGGCGACTTTTTCTTTATCTGTCCATTGGCTGTATGTTTGAGGGGAGAGTGTCGCAAGGTCGGTGGCAAAGGCGTCGAGCTTCTCACGATTTTCCTTGAGCGACTTGTAGGCGACCATGCCATGCTCGTCAACATAAACGTCCAAGACCGCCGCATACGTGCCATAGTCGAACGTGTCGCCTGCGCGTGCTGTGGCGCTATTCGATAGGAAAAGCAAGACCACGGCCAGCGCCCAGATCGTAGCACGCAGCTTCCTCTTTCGTCTTCTCTCCATGTGACCCTCCTCGAGAGCTCATTGGCACCAGGATGCACAACATTCCCTTACTTTGCGTTTCTTGTCTAATAATGCTACTGGGTGCGCAGCATTCGCTAGCAGTTCGTCAGGATCGTATTTTCGGGTACAGGCACATGTCTTTGTAGAGACTAACCTTGTGTTCGCCCAAGCTTGGATGAAGGGCGAACACAAAGTTCGCCCCTACAAGAACCTGCAAAACCAAAGTTGACGAGGCACGGGGAGAATAGAATAGGTAGGGCTATCCTCTTGGCGGAGTGTGTGTTAGCTGCGTGAGGGAGAAACGAAATCAGGCGAGTACGCCGGCGCAGGAAGAGCCGCAGCCAGCAGTGCAGCCGAAGCAGTGCTCGCCGGTGACTATCCTTCGTGTGCGCAGGCGTGAAGGCTCGAAGCGACGGATGTGGTCGGGAGCGCCGTGGTCGATGGACAGCTCCAGCGCCAGATTGAAGTCGCAGTCGTAGAGCATACCATCCCAGCCGACACTGATTTGATGTCTGCACATGAGCCCCTCGAGTGTCCCGGGATTGAACGATTCCTGCAAAAGCTTCAGATACTCGCGCGCGCCACCTTGACGGCGCAACTCGGCTTGGAACCGCCCGATGGGCATGTTCGTGATGGTGAGAAGGCGGGAGAAGGTGATCCCGAATCGGCTGCCCAGCTCGCGGCGGTAATCAGCCTCGAGTTCCGACTGCTCGGGAGGCAGAAATGGACCGCCGGGATTGTAGACGAGGTTGAGGGGCAACTCGCGGGCAGTGCCATAACCCAGAGCGTTCAACCGTCGGATGGCCTCTATGCTCTTCTCATACACATGGGCGCCGCGTTGGGCACGCACGTTCTCTTCCAGATAGCACGGCAGCGAGGCCACAAGCTGGACCTCATGCTCGTGGAGCCACTCCGGAAGCGTTTCCATGCCGGGCTCGTGAAGCACCGTGAGATTTGTCCGCACCTGCACGCGATGGCCTGCCGCCCGCAACGCCTCGACGAACCGGCAGAAGTCAGGATTAAGCTCCGGCGCGCCGCCGGTCAAATCGACCAGGTCCGGTTCCACCGTGCGTGCAGCCGCTAGAACCAATTCCATCGTCTGCCACTCCATTATTTCGGGACGATTTGGTGAGGCTTCCAGATGACAGTGCCTGCACTGCTGGTTGCACTGCAATCCGAGATTGACTTGTATCGTCCGTATCTCCTGACTATGGAGCCCTTCTCCCGAAATCGTTTCCAATCGCCTCTCAAACGCGTTCATCATCGCTCACTCCTGAAGAAAACCCACGCTTTTCTCAAGACCGGACGCCTCTCTCTGCGACTCCGTTCCGTCAGTCAAGCGCCAGTATTCCCGCTGCTTCCTGAACGGCATGGCAAACAACGGCAGAATCTCGTTGTCCCCAGTACTTTGATACGCAGGCACACCTATATCAATATGTGACTGCGGGACGTTCAGGCGCAAGCTTCGGTGCATCGAATCCCACCAGCGAAAAATGACCGAATAGTTCGAGTTGGTCTCTGCTTTCACCATCGAATGGTGTATTCCGTGCATGCGAGGGGTGACCATGAACTTGTTCAGCAGCCGCTCCGCGCGAATCGGCAGCCGAACATTGCTGTGATGGAACATCGTGGCGCATTGAAACGTGACTTCGTAGGCAGTCAAAATCATAGGAGACACTCCTGTCAGCCCCACCTGCACCGCGCGAAAGACGGTTGATAGAAGGACCTCTGCAAAGTGGAACCGAAAGGAAGTCGAGACGTCTAAATCCGGGTCACCGTGGTGAACGTTATGGAACCGCCACAAGAACCGGAATTCGTGGTTCGCACGGTGCCAATAGTAGAAGGAAACATCTAGCAGCAAGAATCCTATCACGAAGTGCCAGACAGTGGGAAGCCTGAGCATATGCAGCAGGCCGAATGATTGCATTGTCGTCCAGCGCGCGAGACCGAGCGCCACAGGCTTCACGGCCAGCGCGCCCGTCGCCAAAGCGATTGCTGACAAGCATATATTGACGGTGAAGCGGCGGACGAAGGGGCGCTTTCGCAAGCGGAGCGGAAACAGTAGCTCAAGTATCAGCAGCAGAAGAAAAATGCTTGCCACTGTCAGCGGCAATGCATAGCCTATCTCGGAAATCGAGGATTTCATTTCCCCTTTAGCTAATCACCCGAACCGTCGGCTGCAACCGGCTTAGCGACGGTACCTTCAGGATGCTCGTACCACCCAGGGTCCTCATAGCCGATGATACCGTCCCGAACCTTGATGATGGTGAACATACCGCCCATTTCGATTGTCCCAAATGGGCCTTCCATACTGCCCATGCCGATGTAGTTCGTGACGCCGCTTGCATGACCATGCATTCCGGCCATGCCAGCCTCGCCCATCGCCATGTAGCCGGGCAGGAGAGTCCGGATTTTCTCTTCCGCCTCACCCTGATCCACTCCTATCATATTCGGAAGTTCATGGACCATGCCACTCATCATATGATGGGTTTTGTGGCAATGGAACGCCCAATCGCCGGGTTCATGCGCAACGAATTCTATGTCGCGCGTGGCGCCGACCGGGACGTCTACGGTCGTCATCGGCCACTGAGCTGACGCAGGTATCGCTCCGCCGTCAGTAGCTGTCACCTTAAATGCGTACCCGTGGATGTGGATGGGGTGGTTATCCATGCTTAAGTTAGCAAGTCGGATTCGCACCCGCTGCCCCTGTCGCACTACCAGCGGCGAAGTGCCCGGAAATGCCTTCCCATTGAACGTGAAGTAGTTGAAGTCAGTCATCTCGATAGGATCCGGCGTGGCCGTTCCCGGCTCGATGCTCCACTCGTGCAGGAAGATGGCGAAATCACGGTCTATTGGCGGATTCTCCGGCTCTCTCGGATGAATGATGAAGAAGCCCATCGTCCCCATCGCAATCTGCGTCATTTCATCGAGGTGCGGATGGTACATGAACGTGCCGTGCTGGCGGAGCGTGAATTCGTAAGCGTACGTCTCGCCCGGCTGAATGTGTCTTTGTGTCAGGCCGCCCACTCCATCCATTCCGCTCGGAACGAAGATTCCGTGCCAGTGGATGGAGGTCGGCGCCGCCAGGTTGTTCGTAACAAGGATGCGCACCCGGTCTCCCTCGACAGCTTCTATCGTAGGCCCCGGCGTGCAGCCGTTGTATCCCCAGCAATTCATCACGAGTCCGGGCGCAAACTCCTGCTTGATTGGCTCGGCGACAAGATGAAACACCTTGACGCCGTCTTCGATCCGCCATGGCAGCGTCGCCCTGTCGGGGGTAACAACGGGTATGTAAGGCAGCGCGCTTGAAGCGGCCTTCTTAGATTCATCGCTTGCAAAGGCCGCCGACCGTTCTCCGAAGCGGATTGCTGTCCCGAACAACACCCATGCCAGGAGCACAGCCATGAAGACTCCAGCTTTCCTGCTCATTCGTGACCTCCATGATGATGCGGCTGCGGCATTTCCATCTCGGGCCTCGGCACGGGCATCGGCGCGGGTGTAAGCGGGATCTCCGCCTTCAAGCTGCCGCCGACGGCCCGTTCCACCTCAGAGCGCGCAATCCAGTAATCGGCAAGCGCCTCCGTGTATTGGCGCTGCGCCCGTACTTCGTTTTCTTTCGTCTTAAGAAGCGCGTACGCACCCATAATCATGGCATCATAATATTGCTGCGACAGCGATACCATGCGCGTTCGAAGCGGAACAACCTCGTTGCGGCAATACTCTGCCATGGTCCGGGCGGCGGAAAGGCGAGTATAAGCGGATCTGACTTCGGATGCAACGATAAGCTCCATCTCTTTGATGCGATATCGGCTTTGCCGCAGTTGTGCCTGCTGACGGGCACGCCTCGCCTGCCCGTGGTCGAAGATCGGTACCCCAAGCTGCAGAGTCGGCCCGGTAACAACGGTCTCGTCGGTTTCACGCTCGGTGTCCACTCCGATTTCTACTGCCCCAAGCACGCTTCCGCGAGTCAACTTTATTGCTTGTTCAATAATCTCGGTCTCCTTCCGTGCAGCTTGCAGGTCGAGCCGCTGTGAATCCGCGCGGTCTAAAAGAGCCTGAAGTTCTTCTTCATCCAGCGGCAATTCAGGAAGCGAGTCGGCCAGCTTCCAATCCGTCTCATCGCCGCTGAGTCCCATCAACCGGTTCAGCCGCTCCCGATGAATCACCACCTGCGCCTCGCGGTGCATCAATTCGATTTTCGCCGCGTGACACGCTGATTCGTGCATGCCGAGGTCAAGCTCGTCGATGTTACCCACGGCGTGCTGACGGCGGGCAAGGTCGAGAGCGGCGTCTGCCGCTTCAAAGAGAGGCTGCTGCAGGCGCGCTACCTCCTGTTCGCCTTGCAGCGTGTAGAACTGCTGTTTTGTTTTGGCGCTGAGCTCGAGCACGGCATCGGCGACACGAAGCTGTGCCTGCTCAAACTGCAATCCCGCCATCTCCTTCCTCAAAGGGCGCATGAAAACGTCGAGGAAATCCTCGATGACGGCGAACTCGAGATTGGTGGAGGATGGAGGGCGGTCAGGAAATCGAGCGCTGGCAAGGAACACAGGGTTCTTCAGGAGTCCTGCCTGTACCAGGTCCGCTTGTGTGATTCCCAGTTCCTCGAATGTGGCCTGTAGTGCCGGATTCTTGAGCAGCGCAACCTGCACGGCGGATTGCGCCGTCAGCTCTTCGCTCAGCAGCGAACGTATGGTATCAGCAACCGCGGCATCCTCCGCTGTTCCCTGGTACCAATGGACTCGCTGGCCGATACGATCAGACGTTAGCGATTGCACATCCGCAAAGCCACGGCTCGTTTCCGTATGGGCACACGCGCACAGTGTCACGGATACGATGATACCACCAAGAGCAACCGCCGCTCGACATGGCATTTTCTCCTCCCCCACTTGATTGTTTCGCCGACTTCGCCACTGCAGCCACGGATTGCCACCGCCCCGGACGGCCTGACCACATGAGTGTAACTTTCAAACCGCGTCCAAACTCTCAAAAACATAGTTTATCGCCGCGCGCGCAAAATTGCCAATGGCCCTACATTTTGACCACGAAGGCACCACGACACCATGAAAGCGGACGGAACAAAAGCTTTGTCTTTTCGCCTTGGTGTTGAATGCTTCTTTAGAGATGAGAACGCTCAAACCGACGACCCTGATGATTGGCGTTCGCGGATGAGGCGGCGTATTTCCTCATGCTTACTTTTGGTGATGGGATACGTGAGAAAGGCGAGCGCTCCTGCGAAAAGGAACATCCCTGAAATGGGACCGAACAGTATCCTCAGCCCGAGCAATGTTGAGGCCGTTTGGACAGGAAGGTCAGCGTCGAAATGGATGAACTTCAAGGCGGTACCGACCACCCAAAGGGCCAAGCCGATGCCCGCTTTGTACACGAACGTCCACACGCTTGCATACACTCCCTCGCGCCGCTCCCCGGTATGATATTCATCCCATTCGATGATGTCGGGAGCGACGGTTCCCGAGAGCACCCACAGACCGACGTTGAACGCGCCGGCGAAGAACATCACTGCCGTCGCGAAAAGGCGGGCATCCTGCCGGAGCAGCAGCACAGAGGACAACAAGAGGCCATACCCTGCCATTGTGGACACGTAAGCCCACTTTTTCCCTATATGATTAGAAAGCCACACCCACATCGGGACAGCACAGATGCACCCGGCGAAAAAGACCGCGAAAAACCGGGTGGCGAGTGTTTCGTCAAGGAACCAATACTTCGTCAAGAAGAGGACCAGATACGTGACGATGTTGTTGCCCATCTGCGCCGCCGTGCTCGAAAACATAAAGATGAGGTACGGCCTGTTTTTCGCTACCGCCCTGAGTGACTCCTTGATGCCCGTCTTCGACTGACGGACAAGATTCGGCCGCTCGAACGTCCCCCATAGCGTGACCGCCGAGAGCGCAATCATCGTCACGCAGGCTATCAACCCGTATGCGAAATGCGCCGCCCGCCTGTTTTCGTGAAATGCGGTCAGCAACAGAAGCGGAACCATGGCGCCCATTGCGTCACCCAGGGTCCCGAAAAACTGTTTGAATCCGGAAAGCCGCGTTCGTTCGTTATAGTCCGGCGTCAACTCGGGCGCCAACGCGAGATACGGCGTTTCAAATACCGTCCGCGAGGTATAGAGAATGAGAATAGTCATCAGCAAATAGATGAATATGGTGACATTCGACTGCAAGAGCGGCGGCGAGAACACCAGGAAGAAACTCACGCCCAAGGGAATGCTCCCCAAGAGAAAATAGGGGCGCCTGCGGCCGTGCTTCCATGTCGTGTGGTCGGAAGTATAGCCCATGATGGGGTCGGTGATGGCGTCCCAAATTTGCCCAATCAGAAGGACGATTCCGAAAAGGACGGTGTCAAACTTCAGTATCGTGGAATAGAAGAACAGGGCGTTCACCCCGAATGCGGTCCCGATAGTGTTCAGGCCGAATTGGGAGACGCCATAGGTCACGTGCGTCTTCAGGCTCAGCTTGTCGCCGGAACGCTCCACCGTCTCCCCGCTATGATCGTTTCCCACTCCTACGCACCCTCGCCGGTGTGACCGCATAGATGGGATACTGTACTACTATCTGTGAAAATGACTTTTTGTCGTGACTTGTCCGACGCAGTCATTGCGAGGGAGCAAAAGGTCGCAGACCCGAGCGACCGCAGCAATCTCATTGGCAGCACTTCAAGATACATTGAGAGATTGCTTCGCTTCGCTCGCAATGACGGTTTTTGGTTGGCGCTATGCCGGGCTATGAATCCATCCCACGGCTGTGATTATACGGGCGCACGGTCGTGCGCCCTTACGGTGTATCCTTCATGATCGGACCTATGGCTTAACGAGGACCTTGATCTCATCATTTGGCCGAAATAGCTTCTTCATCGTCTCCGGAAGCCGTTCAAGCGGAACGACGCTCGTGATGACATCCTCTTCTTTGATGGTTCCGTCCCGGAGCATCTCGACGGCCATCGGCAACTGGTCGGTCAATCCGAATGCAGCCTGAATATCCACCTCTTTCGTGACCCAAAGGATGGTGTTGAACATGAAAAACTCCATGTGAATGCCCACAAGCACGACTTGCCCGCCGCATCGGACATACATGATGGCCTCTTGCAGCGTGTCGGCGCCGCCCGCGCATTCATACACGACGTCTGCACCCTCCGCCTTCAACTCAATGCACGCCTCCATGATGTTGTCCTCGCGAGGATTCAGCACACGATACGCGCCCAGTTTGCCGGCCGCCTTCGCTCTTCTCGGCTGCATCTCGGTCACAAGAACAGGATGCGCGCCCGCTCGCTTTGCCGCTGCGAGCGTGAAAAGGCCGATGGGTCCGGCGCCCATGACAACCACGAAGTCGCCCAGTTGCTGACGCGAGAGCTGAACGGCATGGATTGCGTTCGTCAGCGGATTCCACAGGGCCGCCGCCTTGAGCGACACCTGCTCGGGCAGGAGATAGAGGTGGTCGGGCCTACATGTTACGTACTCGGCGTAGCAGCCGTTGCTCGTAGTGCGTTTATGCCTGCACATGTCCGGCAGACGGTTTGCGCAGTACCAGCACTGGCCGCACGGCTGTGT
>QZKI01000028.1 GCA_003598055.1 Candidatus Abyssobacteria bacterium SURF_17
TTCCGCCGGCGCGCGTGAGTTGATGACGAGACGAAAGGACGACGAACTGTTCTTCTATGCCACGTTAGCTTACTAACGTGCGCCGGACCATCAAGGGACGACGGGGCAGCAGAAAAAGCGTGTCCAACCGCAGACGAAACAGAACTCTCGTTTTTATCCTCTTCGTTGTGGTCGTGGTCGTCTTCCTTACCAATATCCCTCTCATGTACGGCTATCTCAATCAGCCGCCTCACTTGAAATTCATGGGAATCGTGGCCGGTGTACACGACACAAATTTTTATTTCATGCTTATGATACAGGCTGACGGCTGGTCGCCGGTGCTGCATAACTACTTTATGGGAAGTGGTACCGGCGCTATCTACCACGGACTCTTCTGGTTCTTGCTCGGAAAGGCCGCTCACGTTTTACCCATCAGCGACGTTGCCGCATTCCAGGGCGCGCGGATTGCTGCAACCCTGTTATTCGTCCCTGTCGCGTATTGGTTCGCTTCCAGATTCCTTGAATCATCAGCAGAGCGCTGTACCGCTCTCGTGCTCATAACTCTGGGAGCGGGCGCCGGATGGGCACCGATGCTTCTCTACCGAACGACCGGCACGCTGTCCCTCTTCCCCGCTGACGTAGCCACGCCTGAAGCCACTCCTTTTTTCACGATGATGACGTTCCCCCATCTCGCCCTTGCGCTCGTCCTGGTTGCGCTCTGCTTCGGACTCGTGGAGACATCATTGTCAACGCAGAAGTTGTGGCCGGCCGCAGTCGGCGGCATCTGCGGAGCATTTCTCGGGTTCGTTCATGCCGTGAACCTTGTGGTATTGTGTGCCGTATTGGGCGCATTCCTGGTCGCGGCTGTTCTGTTCCTCAGAGACAGTCGGCCCGTGAAACCGATTGTGGTGTTTGGCATTCTCTCCGTGTGGCCGATCGTATACTATCTCTACCTTGTGCTTACGAAAATGGCTTTGCTTCCCCATATTGCGGAGCGTTCGCCCTCACCGCTGTCATATATTGTCGGGTTCGCACCGCTGGCAATTCTCAGCCTCATCTATGTCATCCATGTGATCACGGAGCGCGCATGGTCGATACATGATGTCTTTCTCGTGTGCTGGGTGGCGGTTAATTCACTCCTCTTGTATTCATATCCGCTCCTGCTTCAAGAAGCACGGGCGGTGCTCGGACTTCATTTGCCGCTTGCAATACTCTCGACGCGCGGCGTTTTCAGGGTAATTCTTCCGTGGTTATATGGAAATACATCCGACGCTGCGGACGGCAGAAAGAAAATTGGGGAGTTTGTCATTCCGGCGCTCGTCATCGCGCTCACACTCCCGAGCACCTTCTATAATATCTTCGAGCGCGTGTCGCGCCTGAGGGATTATCCGGAGAGTTTCTCATTGATGCACGCGGAGTATGAAGCTCTCGGATTCCTTCATGACCTGCCCGATGGGAGCGTTGTCCTCTCAGGAGAATGGATCGGCAATTATGTTCCAAGGCTCACCCGGAAGCGGGCATGGTTGGGTCTCCATGGGGTGGATTCGCACGAGACACAACTGAATCAGGCAAAGGCCTTTTTTTCTGCTCGGACATCGGCGGCGGAACGATACGATTTTCTTAAACGGAACGAGATCGGGTACGTTTATTACGGCATGGACGAGCGCAAGCTCGGCAATTTTGACCCCGAGACCGCAGAATTTCTCGAGCCTGTATTTCAAAACAGCACGGTCCGGATTTACCGATTTCGTGGCGAGGAAGAACCATACGCGAGGTCAGAAACGATATGACACCAAAGAGACGAATCCCCGTATATGAACCACTCCTGGGACAGCAAGAACGGGAACTCCTTGATGATTGCATTCGGTCCGGATGGATTTCCTCCATCGGGAAATATATCCCCCGCTTCGAGCGTCAATTCGCCCGTTTCTGCGACTGCTCGCACGCGGCAGCGGTTTCGTCCGGAACGGCTGCGCTGCACCTTACGCTGGCCGCGCTCGGAATTGGCAGGGGCGACGAAGTCATTGTTCCAAGCCTGACGTTTGTGGCCACCGCCAATAGCGTTTCGTACACGGGCGCAAAGGTTGTCCTCGTGGACGTGACCGAGGATACGTGGACCATCAACCCGGAACAGGTGGAATCAGCTATCACGCCGCGGACCAAGGCCGTCATTGCGGTCCATCTGTATGGACATCCGTGTGACATGCGCCCCCTGCTCGCGATAACTCGCCCGAAGGGCATCAAAGTGATCGAGGATGCCGCGGAGGCCCACGGAGCAGAGTATTCCGGCAAGCGTGTTGGGTCCTTGGGAGATGCCGGATGTTTCAGCTTTTACGGCAACAAGGTGATAACGACGGGCGAAGGCGGCATGGTAGTCACCAACGATGCCGAGCTGGATTCGAGAGTTCGTTTTCTGCGCGACCACTCGATGGATGCGGAAAGACGCTATTTTCATCCGGAGATAGGATACAACTATCGCATGACAAACGTGCAGGCTGCAATCGGTTGCGCCCAGATGAAACGCATTAATGCGATGGTCAGAACCAAGCGCACGCTCGCACAGGCGTACTCTGAGCGCCTCCGCGACATCGAGGGGCTTTTGCTGCCGCCGGAGAAGGAATGGGCCAAGAGCGTGTACTGGCTGTACACTGTCGTGCTGGAGCGCGCCTTCGGCATCTCCTCCGCCGAACTCGCCCGGCGCCTTGCTTCCGCGGGCATCGATACGCGGCCGGTTTTCATTCCCATGCACCAGTTGCCGATGTACGCGACAAGAAGACGTTTTCCGGTTTCCGAGAGACTCTCGCGCAATGGGCTCAGCCTGCCTTCGTCCCCAAGCCTGCGGGAAAAAGACATTGACCATATCTGTGGAAGAATACGGCGTGGAAAGTCGGGAGGAATGCATCCGTGACGAACGGAGATACGAGCCGGTCAGTCATCCTTCAACTTGGCCAGGAAGAGGTGCCACTTCTTGCCATAGAACGTGAACTCACCCTTGAGTTCATATCCCCGCTTGATGAAGAAATTGTGTGAAGCTTCCTTCTCAAACGCGGGCACGAGTTTGTATTCTTTGATTCCCATTCTCTTCATCGCCTGCTCGCAGGCGTCCCATATCTGAGTCCCCAAGCCTTTCCGGCGATATTTCGGGTCTACCACCCAGGGCAGGATTTCGGCTTTCACGTCCTCCAACTCCGTGCGCGATTCGTACAGGAACGTCTCGAGGGTTCTCAGAAACAGTGAAGGCCTCCTCAGGACTCCAAGTCCGGCGTACCAACCCAGCTTGAAAAATTTCCTCTTCAGCGTGCTCCTGAAGAGCCGTGAAGTGTCTGGCGTGAATATGCAAAAGCCCACAAGCTCATCGCCAATGAGCCCGACATAGCCGAAGGCCAGATTTGAAGCAAACATACCCTCATAGAGAGCGATGAGAAACTTTGGCCCGAAGTTGGGCAAGAAATCATCCGTATAGCCTCTGCAGTGCAGCTCGGCCATGCGCGTGTAGTGCTCGCGGGATATCGGGACAATTTCCATCATGCTCTCCTGTTACTGCGAAGCTCACCGGTCGGCCGGCTTATGCGAAATCGTATATCAACCGCGCGCACGCTGTCAATTCGTGAGTATCGGAAAACTGCCATTTCCTGCCGTCACCGGACGCCCCCCATGCGTTTCAGGCGCCGTGCGGAGCTCTCGGAGATGAAAAAGCAAAAAGTCTTCTTTCAATGGAAAACCTCGCGGGCCATGTGCTATAATATTTCACAGAGCCAATCGTCGCCCGGTGAAAGCTCACGTGAGGGCATTCAGATCATGTCCACCGCAAACCTACGCTATATTCTGGCTGAAAGCCAGGCCGACATCTTCTCCACTGTTTCTTCATCATCCCAAGGCGCTCCTCGGCTTCGGGCTCTTCAGGAAGCGGCGTTTTCATGCATTTTATCACTGCTCGCGGGCGAAGACTCACGTGCGATCGGCGCCAGGATATCGGCGGCGGCACGGAATGCAGCCAGCCACCATAGCATGGCTGAATTGATTGAGGCTCTGGATCAGCTTGAAAGCGCAATTCTCCATATGCCGCGGCGCGGCTCGCCGCAGGACACGGTCTCCGAAGAACTGCTGCGCACCATGAGTTTCTTCTGTGATGCTCGGCGGGCCGTCCTGTCAAGCTATCCGCGTCAGCAATCGCAGTGCGGAAACCCCGGCCCGCACAGGGGGGCCAACCCAGGGGGTGAAGAAGAGCGAAAGCACCCTTCCTCGATCCGTCATTTCGATGAAGTCATGCACCACATACTAAACCCATCCGCAGGCCCCGACCACGTGCTCAAGATGATATGTGAAGGCATCCTTCAGATGACCGACGCCGACGCTGTCACGATCCATGTCGTGGACAGCGAGACGGGGGAATTCGCCCTCAAGCAGTTCATGTTCGGGCCTCTGCTGAAAGATGTCGCGGAGAAGCAGATGTCGCAGTTCCTGAAAACGTTCGCGGTCATTCCCCGGGAGCGTGAACGGACGCAGGGGCTGTTCGATCTGGCGCTGAGAGAGAAGAGGGTGGTTTTCAGCTCGGACATACGGACCGATTCCCGCGTGTACTTCTTGGATGATTTGTGCAGTCTCGGCGTGACGACCATGCTTGTCATACCGATGTTTGCTTCGGGAAAAGAACTCGGCTTTGTGACCGTGGTACAATCCACGGTGCGCACGTTTTCGCCGGACGAGACCGAACGGCTCACCCTCTTTGCGGACCAGGCCGCCGTGGCCTGGCGCAACGCGGAGCTCTACAGTGAGCTGCGCGAGTCGGAAAAGAGATACCGCGACCTGATCGAAAATGCCATCGACATCATTTTCATCCTCGACACTGAGGGGAAGTTCGTGTTCGCAAACAGGCGCGGAGAGCAAGTCCTCGGGTTCAAGGTGGAGGACTGGATGGGCCGCCATTTCTCTGAGATCGTGAGCGAAGAGGACTTGCCTACTGCTCTGGAAGGATGGTCGCGCGGCCTCAGGGGAGGCGCCGCCCCGATGTCCATCAAGATCAAAGATGCGCGGGGAGAGGAAATCTATCTGGAGCTTAACAGTTCCCTCATCGAGGAGCAAGGTCAGCTGAAAGGGGTTATGTGTATTGCCCGCGACACGACCGAAGCCAAGAGGCGGGAAGACGATTTCAAGCGGCTCCATGCATCTGTCGTCGAGGCCAACCGCAGACTGGAGGACTCGATGGAAAAGCTCAAGGCCGCCCAAACAAAATTAATACAGACCGAAAAGCTCTCAGCGATGGGCGAAGTCGTTTCGGGCGTGGCACACGAACTCAACAACCCTTTGACGGGCATTATGGGTTATTCCCAACTGTTGCTTGAATCAATTTCGGCCTCGGAACTCCGCGAAAAAATTGAGCGCATAAACCATGAAGCCCTCCGGTGCAAGCGCATTGTTCAGAATCTGCTCGGTTTCGCACGCACACACCGACCGCGGAAGCAGGAAACAGACATGAACCAGGTTATCCGAAGCGTGATCGACCTGAGGGAATATCAGATTCGGTCAGACGGCATTGACCTTGTCACGCTCCTCGACAGCGAACCCACCCGGGTAATAGGAGATTTTCATCAACTGCAACAGGTGATCCTCAATATCTTGAACAATGCGCACCAGGCCATCATGTCGAGCGGAACGGGAAAAAAGATAGAAGCGAAAACGTTCGTCGATACACGGGCCAGTCGTGTTTGTGTCACTGTTTCCGACGACGGTCCGGGAATATCGGAGGAGAACCTCCCGCGAATCTTCGACCCATTCTTCACGACGAAGGAAATCGGCGAGGGAACCGGGCTGGGGCTGAGCGTTGCCTACGGTATCATACAGGAGCACTGCGGACAAATTACCGTCAAGAGCACGCCCGCAGAGGGAACTGTGGTTCGGGTCGTGCTTCCCCTTTTGGGCAGTCAGCCTCAGGCCGAACAGACACGGCCACTCGCCCGAGAGAAGCCGCATGCAAACAAGGAGAGGGTTCGAGTTCTCGTCGTTGACGATGAGGAGGTGATTCTTGACTTGCTGACCGACGTGCTGGCTCAAATGAATTTTGCCGTTGAGAGAGCGCGCAACGGCAAAGAAGCGCTTGAGAAGGTTGCCAGCACATCTGTGGACTTCATCATCTGCGACCTGAAGATGCCCGGAATGGACGGAAAAGCCTTGTTCCACAAAATCCAGGAAGTGAACCCGCACCTGGCGAAGAGGATGATCTTCTCGACCGGCGACACCCTGAACGAGGATTTCAGGGAGTTCCGGGCTGCCACCAACTGCAGGGTGGTCGAGAAGCCCTTCCTCATAGAAGACCTTAAGAACGCCATCGCAGCAGTCGTGAGCGCTTAGGCGGAATGGAGGCGACATTGTGGGAGAGCCGAAACCCGAACGCCGGAAGCAGCCGAGAGTAAAGGGAACGGTGGGCTTGACAGTCGGCGCCCAGCCCCATCTGGACGGGGTACAGGTCAAAGATATAAGCCTGAGCGGCATCAGCTTCAGGATGGAGCGCCCCATCGAGTTCATGACCCGCCTGATGATGCATATGGTCTTTCCGAATCGCTCCTCTCCCGATGGTCAGTCCTTCATGTATGGAAGCATCCAGTGCGAGGGGGCGGTGGTTCGGTGCGCGCCCGTTTCGGACGACAACGGAAATCAATACGAGATAGCGGTCTTCTTCACACATCTGGAAGAAGCTGCTCGAAAGGCGATTCAAGATTATGTCGGAATGTGCAGCTAGACGTCTGAGAAGCGCTTCTGTTCATACCGCACTCAACCCGGTTCCATACCTCCTGCTCGGCGTCGCGTTTGTTCTCTTGATGAGCCGGGCGGCCACGGCGGACGAGATCTATTTCAAGAGCGGATATTCGCGCACGGCGGTGGTGATACGGGAGGCAGATGACGCCATCACCTTCAAGACCGAGATGGGCGTATCCACCATACGGCGTGACAAGGTTGACTTTGTTGAGAAAGCCACGCAAGAGGAAAACCAACTGCTTCTCAGAAAGTGGCGACAAAAGGAACTCGCGCTCAAAGAAGCCTTGGAGGCCCGGAAACTGGCTGAGAAGCGGTTCGAGGAAGCACAACTTGCCAAAGGCCTTGTGAAGTTCGAGGGCCAATGGATGACCCCAGAAGAACGCGAGCACACCCTGAGCCTCAGGAAGCGGGCTGAGGACCACCACCGCCGCTTCGAGGACGAACAGCGTGCGAAAGGGCTTGTTCCATTCCAAAATCTCTGGGTAACGCCCGAGCACGACAGGGAGCTGCGCGAAATGGAGCCAGAGATATATGGCTTGTACGACGAGATAACTTCGCAAAGAAGAACAGTCGGCGCGCTGCGCGCGGCAATGGCGAACGTGGCCTCCATTGAGGAGGCCGAACGCTTCAGTAGGCGCATCGAAGAGATGAACAGGGAAATTGACGCAAACACCGAAAAGCTGGGCAAGCTCCTCAATCGGGCCGACGAAATCGAAGCTGCGAGCGTCAGCTACCAAACGCCCGAAGAATTCCTCGGTGTCCTTGGTCCGGACATGGAGTCCGAGTAACCGTTACTCCTTCCATCCTCGACGAAGAACATGATCGGCAGACAGATCGGGAACTACAGAATCCTTAAAGAACTCGGCAAGGGAGGAATGGGCGTTGTCTATAAAGCCAACCAACTGACGCTCGGCCGAATGGTGGCGATGAAGGTGCTTCCCCAGCATCTCACGAGCGACTCCACGTTCATCAAACGATTCGAGAACGAAGCGCGCGCGGTAGCCAAGCTCAATCACCCCAACATCGTACAGATATATGACATCGGACACGAGGGGGAAATCTACTACTACACCATGGAGTTCATCGAGGGGCCGCCGCTCGATGAAATCATTTACAAGGAAGGGTTCCTGCCGCTCGATAAGGCGCTCAGCACGGTCTTCCAGGTCGCCAAGGCCCTGCAATATGCGCACAGTCAGGGAATAATACATCGTGACATAAAGCCAAGCAATGTCATGAAAGACAAGTCGGGGCAGGTGAAGGTAACCGACTTCGGCCTGGCGCTGCAGGAGCGGGTCACGCGGCTCACGATGGAGGGAAGCATTGTCGGCACGCCGGAGTACATGTCTCCCGAGCAAGCCGTCGGACAAGTGGCCTCTGCGCGGAGCGACATCTACTCGCTCGGCGTCGTCCTGTATGAGCTCCTGACGGGCAAGGTCCCCTTCGAGGGCGAGTCCGCCTTAATGATTCTGAACAAGATACAGACTTCAGAGCCCGAGTGGCCGCGCTCAATCAATCCCGCCATTCCGCCCGAGGTGGAAGCAGTCATCCGCAAGATGATGGCCAAGAATCCGCGGGACCGGTACGGAAGCTGCCAAGAGCTCATTCAGGACTTGAGACGACTCAAGGCCGGCCAGCCAATTACCCCGAAAACTGCTCGGTTCGGCTCTCTCGGCTCCCGAGTTCCGCTTGCGGCATTCGTGGTGCTGGGGACACTGCTGATTTTCGGCATGCTGTATTACCGTCGGGCATCGCCGTGGGTGCGTTCGGAAACGCCACCATCGGCGCCGCCGTCTTCTTGGGTGGAGATGCTTACGCAGGTGAATGATGAAGCCGCTTCGGTCGATGGGCGCCTGAAGGAAATCTGGCAGCAGTGCGAGGGTGATCAGGCGGATACGATCAACGCCGAGCTCGACCAGGCCGGGAACAGTCTCGAACAGCTCGGCGAGCGTCTGGAGAATCTGCGCTTGCAAGGTGAAGAGACCCACATGCCGAAGCCGTACGAAGCGCTTATCGGCCGGACACGCACTAACCTTTCCTCCCTCCAAGTGGAGGTTGCGCGCATTCGGCAAGAGTGTCGGCCGAGCGCACGGGAAAATCCGGTCGAGAAAATTCGTGCGAGCCTGAGCCTGATCGAGGAACAAAGCGCGCGCATCCGCAAGCAGTGTGAGGAGGAAGATACGGCAGCGCTTACGAGTACGCTCGCTGTCGTCTCTTCAGAGATTGATTCCGTCAAGAAGGAGTTGACGACCATCAAGACGCCGTCGAAGCGCGAGGAAATTCTCTCGCTCAAGGACGAACTTGCGCAAGTCAAGCAAAAGGCAGCCTCGCCGGAGGAGCAGTTGAAGAATCTGGAAGAGCATATGTGGCCCGACAAGCTCGTGCTCAAGAACGGAAACGCATTATTATGCGAGATCACCAACGAGTGGCTCGATAAAATCCGCATTCGCAAGGCTGGCGGACAGGGCGAGATACAGGCGGATATTGCGCGCAGCGACATTGAGCTGACGGCTTACGCGACCGACGTCGAGAAACAAATTGCCAAAGCCCTTCGCCACGAAGTCCCGCGGGCACGGGATGGACTGAGAGAGATTCGGAACGAGCTGGCTTCACTTGAGCAAAAGCTGGCGAGCCCGCAGGGGGAGTCCGTGCGGATTCCTCTCGTTGAAACCCTCTGGAAAGTCGAACAGGACTGCGCCAAAGGAGTGACCGTCACTTTCAAGGATAATATGATATCCATCACTTCCAGCGAGACAACCGGAATCTCAACCTGTACGACAACGGTATCAACCGTGAAACCCGTGGAAACCGCGGTCAGTTCACTCGAAATCCTTGCGCAGATACGGTACGCATCGGCCGGAGAAAATGAGCGTGCCTCGACGTCTCTGATAGTAAGTCTTTCCGACGGGAATGAAATCGAGTATCCCATCTTCGATTCGCGGGTTGCTCATCTTGAGGCCGAAGAAGTCCAGAACACCGGAGCGCGTGTTCGCATCCGCAGACCAGAGAACCTCATTGCTGCGAATACGGGCTGGCACGTTCTTCGATTGCCGGTCGGAGAGGATATTGCCAGAATTGAAGGAGACGGAAGTGTCGCGGCCATTCAGATGGTTCACAACCATGCGGGGCCTGTTGTGGAGGATTTCACCTCCCGCATGGGCGCACTTACGCTGAACACGCTCTGAGGCGTCATATGGGACGCCGATGAGCGATAAAGGGGAAAGTCGAATGGAAACAGTGAACCCAATCCAGGAAGAGGAGAGGAAAATGCGACTGCTCAGGGTCATCGTAGACCTTACTGCGGCAGTGCTCGCGCAAGAAAGGCTCTCGATTGATGAGGCGCTGGACCTCGTCAACGGCACCAGGCGGACAGTGCTCCGGCTCTTCCCGGGAAAAGAGGAGACGTACCATATCATTTATGGAAGGCGCTTTGAAAGAATCCTCAGAGACCGTTTCGGGCCACCCCGTCGCGGAGAGGAGCAGGCGCATCCTACGTCCGCCTAAGACGGGAAGCGGGTCTCATAATTGATTTATCCGCCATGAAAGGGTAGAATACCCCAACGCACCAGTGGCGAGGTAGACTGCGGTGGGCCGGATAAAGGCGAAAAGGAAGCTGAGAACGTTTGTCTTCTATGTGTGTGTGGTACTTGTCCTGCTCATGGTGATGATGTACTGGAAGCATATTTGGCTGACTGCGGTGGGCGTGGCTAACACATTAATTGAAACATACGACGCGCTCGCAGGCCGATAGACGAAAGCAGAGAGAGGCACATGCCGGGCGATTTCTTGCTCATCGTTCTCTTCGTATTCATCTTGAGCGCCCTCATCCTCATGTTTGTATCCCGCACACCACAGCCGGAGGAACCGGCGCTGTCAACGAATGAAGACGACCTCATCGAGAAGCACGAGCGGCACCGAGGGTTCGATAATCTCGATGAACTGGTGGAAGCAATAAGCCATGACAAGGAATTGCTCGCACCTGCTTCACCGCCCGAAGTTCCGCGCATTCCTCTGCGAAATGCAAAGCTTGGCGGCGGCGCCACGGATGAGATGCGCTCAAAGACCTGCGGAGTAATTGCTCTACGAACCAATGAGAACCCGAATGAGCAGAGGAGATATAACCGCCGCTTGAGTGATAGACGAAGGTCTGAAGCCGCTGTCGACGAGGAGCGCAGGATCGTACAACGGCGCGTCTGGTTGAGGCGAAAGGAAGACTTCGTCGGAAAGACTCTGTTGACCGTCTCCGACGCCGCCGATACGCTCGGTGTGCCCGTCGAGCGGATTTACAAATGGCTGGACGAGAGCGATATTCCCTTTTACCAGCTTACCGAAGGCAAGCGAAAAGCCATCCGCTTCGAAATCAACGAGTTGCTTCAGTGGTTTAGCACGTTCTCATCCGGCACTTTGCCAACCACCGACCCTCACGGACACGATAAGAAAGGATTGTGACGATGGCTTTCACCGGCCCGCTTCCACGTCTTGCAGTTGCGTTTGCCGTCGTGGTCATTGCACTCGCGGTCAGCGCGCACACGTGTCTCGCAGGAGCGCCACAGCCGGCCGACAGCGAGCCGTTTGCTCCGACCGACCACCTCATCGGAGACACGCTCGCACGAGGGATAGACTGTCTGCTGAATCCCGCGCATCTTGGGCTGAGCAGGTTGTACTTCTGGATGGCCGAACCTTCGATGCCCGAACATGTGACGACGATACAAATGATGGAGGCCACCCCGGAGCCGCGAGAGCCCGTCGACCAGCAAACCGGTTTCGACTCACCGTAACAGGCGATAAACGCCTTGAATATCCAAACTCTTCCGGAAGACTTCCGCTAGTTTGTCATACTCCGCATCGGTATCATACCGATTCATAACCTTTTCGAGCGGCCTCAACCCTTTTCTCGCACGGATGGAATCAATGAAGTGCCGGCGGAAGCGGTCATCGTCGAAGACTCCATGCAGATACGTCCCCCAAACATTTCCTTCGGGATTCGCGGCGCCGTCGTGTTGCGACCACGTGTCCGGGGAGTGTCTCCCCGTGACCCGGAAAACCGGTTGAGCATCTGTTCCCAGGTCTGTAACGCCCATATGTATTTCATACCCGCGGACTCCCAATCCGGACGATATATGCACAGCGTCGGCCTGGCAGAGTTTCTTATCCGACATGAACGTTGTTTGGACATCGAGCAGTCCCATCCCGGCCGTCTCGGTGGCTGGTGACTCGATCGCATACGGGTCGCATATCTTTTTCCCCAACATCTGATAGCCGCCGCATATCCCGATGACCATGGCGCGTCCGGCGGAAGCAAGAGAGGCAATTTCCGTTTCGATTCCCCTGCGTCTCAAGTATGCGAGGTCGTCCACCGTACTCTTGCTCCCGGGGAGGATGACCACATCAGTCTCCCCCACTGGTTGATCGGGACGCAAGTATCTAAGGTTTACGTCGGGCTCGCCCTCAAAGGGGTCGAAATCCGTGAAGTTGGACACGTGCGGCATGAATGCCACCGTGACCTCAATCGCATCATCCCGATTCTTGGCCCTCAGCGCGGCTTTGCTCGCGAGCGAGTCTTCCTCGGGAATGCTGATATCCATGTAATACGGGATCACACCAAAGACGGGGAGCCCTGTCCTCTTTTCCAGAAAATCTATCGCCGGCTGAAGGATGGAACGGCTGCCGCGAAATTTGTTGATGATGAAACCCCGAATCCTCCGCCGCTCATGAGGCTCAAGAAGCTCAAGAGTGCCGACGAAACTTGCAAAAACACCGCCCCTGTCAATGTCGCCCACCAATATTACGGGGGCATCAACCATCTCCGCAATCGCCATGTTGACGATGTCGCCGTCGCGGAGGTTGATCTCAGCGGGGCTGCCAGCGCCCTCGATCACTACAATATCGTGCGCCTCCGAGAGAGTCTTGTAGGCCAGCAACACGACATCTGACACCCTGGACTTGTACGACAAGAATCCGTCGGCGGGCAGATTGAACGCAGGCTTGCCCATCACGACGACCTGCGCCATGCAATCGCTTGAAGGTTTTATCAGAACGGGATTCATGTTCACATCGGGCGAGAGCTTGCATGCCTGCGCTTGCACCGCCTGCGCCCGCCCCATCTCGTTTCCCTCCCGCGTAACGAATGAATTCAGCGCCATATTCTGCGATTTGAATGGGGCAACCCGATGACCGTCCTGCAGGAAGACCCGGCAGAGACCAGCCACAACAATGCTCTTGCCGACATTCGAGCCGGTACCCTGTATCATGAGTGGTTTTGCGCGATGCAAGGTCATGAATCCTCCGATTGACCCGATTCGCATCTCCCGTCGTGAAGCTGAAAGGATTATAATGGGACGAGCCTCTTAAAATCAAGCGATTATTCAACTCACGTAATTCACTGATAAACAATGTGTTATCGACCTCGATGGCGCGTTGGTAGGAAATTTTTTCCAAATCATCTTGACAACATGTTTTTGGCTATGATAACATTATGTTGTGTAATGACTTGACACGCATACCACAAATTGTGGGAGAGTTCCTATCCGCGTGCGCAGAAGCCTTTCACAGCATGTCTGGCGCGCGGGGAACATTCCGCTCATTGTCTGAGGGGAACCAGTGGACATATCCACTGACGAAAAATCATCCTCTTCCTCTAAGCAACCATTAGGACAACCAGTCACGGATGGGCTGGATGCACCTGCTTCCGCCGAGCTTTCTGCTTTCACGTCCACAGTAGTCGCCGTCCGCGATATTATTCTCGATTCCGTCGGGTGGTTTTTCGGAGGAAGAGTTGGCATTTCCATAGGCGCGGGTGTGTTTGCGGCATTCATCGTGACGCTTGGCTTTGTTTTTTTTGACCTGCAACATCAGGAGCGAATGCTGAGGGATAAGTACCCGAACGCCGTGAACGCAGAAGAACGCCACATGCTTTATGCGGGCGATCTCGTGGCGCGAGGCGAATATGGAGAGGCAGAACCGATACTTCGCAGGTTGGTGAAGCAGCAACCGCAAGGCGCACAGATTCATGCCACCGCTCTGTTCCTTTTCGGGAAATGTCTCGAGGCAACGGCCACTACCCCCGCCGAGTCAGCCGCGGCGAGGGAGTTCTCCGAGCAGTTCCTGGCTCAGTATCCCGCCGATGAGCGCATTCCATCCGTGCGTTTGAGGCTGGCTGAAAGTCTTACCAAAGAAGGACTGTATGCCGATTCGAACGCCGAATACGGTGAACTCCTGAGAGTTCTCCCCGACGCAGAGAAGACAGACGCAATCGAATTCCGGATCGCACGGAATCACTATCGAGAAGGCAATCGCGCGCGCGCGATAGCGTTGCTCGAATACCTCAGGCACAAATCATTGAATCCCCCGCTCGTTCGAGACTCCACCCTTTTGCTCGGGCGGACGCTCACCGAAGCCGGAAAGCGTGACGATGCCGAGAGGATCTTGCTGGACTTCGTCAAGCAGACTCGCGGGACCCATCATGCCGCCGCCGCACTCCATATGCTTGCCCAGAATGCTCTGGCTGATGGCTCATTCGATGAGGCGGTGAACTATTGTATGCAATGGCTTGAGGAATCTCCCTCAGCCAGCCGGCAAGTCGACGTTCTCCTGATACTGGGACGGGCACAGCTTGCGTCGCACTCTCCGACATCTGCTGAGAGAGTTGCTTCTGAGATAGTAACCTTGTCTCCCGAAGCGTCGAAATTGGCCGAGGCGCTTGTGCTCAAGGGCAAAGCGCTGGAAGCATTGGGCAAGGCCGAAGAAGCGGAAAACGCATACCTTGCGGCCGTTACCAATACTCCCAATGCTTCACGCGCCTACGAGCAGTTGGCGCAATTGTATGCCTCGGGAGGAGACCTGCCTACCGCCATTTCACATATGAAAAGAGCTTGTGCAGCGGCTCCGTCTGACGATTCTCTCTTCCTGAAACTTGCAAAATTGTATCAACTCAATGCCGAAGATGTAAACGCTATCAAGATTCTTGAACAGTTCACGAGAGAGCGCCAGCTCAGCCCTCATATCGGCGAAGCATTCCTGATGCTGGCCGACGTCCAATGCATGCGTGGCCGTCCACAAGATGCCTACCGAACCATCGAGCGTCTCCTGGCCACCGGAACGACGACAGTCAGGCAGTGCGTTATCCACGAAAGACGGGGAGACATCCTCGCTCAGCTTGGCTTGTACGACGAGGCCCTTGATGCGTATGAGCTTGCGGCTGAACAAGATGACCGGACAGCCGGCGCCGTTATCAAGCTCGCCGGCACACACCTCTCCAACGGGAAACCGCAACGATGCCTCGATACGCTGCAATCCATTGATGTCACCGCGCTATCTCCAGAAGAATCATTTGATAGTGCAGTGACCCGAGGGCGCGCCTTCCTAATGCTGAAAATGCACAGGGATGCGCGTCGCGCATTCGAGGGAGCAATCGCACTTCCAACAACGAGGGAAAAAATTTCCGCATTGGCACTGTTATTGCAAACTCATCTTACCGTGCGCGAGGAGGGAGCTGCTTCGAAAGCATTCGCGTCAGCGCGGAAGCTCATCGAGACCAGCCAGGCCGAAGTTCCGCGGGAAGCCCGTCGGATATTCCTTGATTGGGCTCAGTATCTTTATGGCTCGGGGAAATATGCGGACGCGGCAAAGGTGTATTCTAGCCTGAAAGGGCCTGCCTTCCCGCCGGCCGACGTAGCTTGGGCCGTCTATCAGGAGGGAAACTGCTACTATCATTTGGCCGATTACACCAGAGCGCGGGCAGCTTATTCTCGGGTGACCTCTGAGTTCTCGGGCTCAGAATGGGTCGTGTATGCCAGACAAAAGCAGGATTTGATGAATGCCATTGCGGGAACCTAGAACTGCTGTAGCTCGTCGGCATGGAGGACAGCGTGGGATTACCGGAATCAGTCGAAGAAAGAGTTGCCGAGTTTTGGCACAAGTTGGGTGCACAGGCTGAGCTGTATCGCACATTGCTTGGACTGACGAAGAGACAGGCCCTTCAGATTGCCGAAGAGAATCTCGACGGTTTCATGCTTCTTCTTGAGGAAAAAAAGAAAGTCATCAAGGAGATCGGCGACATCGAGCAGGCAACCATCCCGCTGCGCGAGTACTGGGAAAGTCATAAGGAAGACATCAGCGACGGGACTCGCGTGAAATTGCGGTCGGTTGTCGATGAGATACGGGCGACTCTCGAAGAACTCCTCGCCCTTGAGGCCAGGAGCCAGCGAGAGCTGGGGCTTGCCAAAGAAGTTTTGGCGGAAGAAATGAGGCAGGTGGGTGCCGGCCGGCAGGCGATGCGGTCATACAATCGTGGCGCTGACCAGAAGCCACGCTTCATGGATGAGACGGGATGAACGTTCAATCGGCGGAAAACCTGACCGAAATCCTCAAGACATTCAATGAGAGCACGGTAAAGCTGCGGCAGGCATATGATGCCTTGCAGCTTAAGTTTGGCGCACTCAATCGCCAGCTCGAGGACACAAACAAGGAACTCAGTCGCAGAATCGCAGAACTGAGTGAGGTCAAGGAGTACCTCAATAGCATTCTCCAGAGCGTCACAAACGGGGTGATAGCGATCAATGTGAAGGGTGAGATAACGGCGTTCAACAAGGCGGCAGAACGCATAACCGGCCTTGATGCGGAAAGCGTCATTCAGAGGGCTTTCAGCGAGGTCTTCGCCACGGACTTCGGGGCATCCTTTCAACGGCGATCGGGACAAATGGAACATGGGCAGCGGTACACGTCACGCGACCTCAAGGTGAAGGGCCGACACCCGTTCCCCGTCCGGGAGAGCAATTCGTTCACACGCGACGGCCGGGGTGAAATCACGGGAGCGGTCAAGGTCTTTGAGGATTTGTCTGAGCTTCGGGAACTCGAGGAGCAGGCACGTAGGCAAGACAGGCTTGCAGCGCTCGGGCAGATGGCGGCTACGGTTGCCCACGAGATTCGCAATCCACTGGGCGGCATCGAAGGATTCGCCTCGTTGCTTGCGCGTGACTTTGACGCTGATGACCCACGCTCCAAACTCGTCACCAAGATACAGGAAGGCGCGCGCAGCCTCAATCGGGTCGTCACCGAGCTTCTCGTGTTCACGCGGCCCATGAAGCTCGACTTCAAGACGATCGAATTGCCGATGCTTGTGAACGAGACGCTGGGTTTTTTGTCTAGCGACATCAAGGCTGCGAACATCCGGCTCCAGAAGCGTCTCGGCAAGGGAGAGTTGAAGGTGACGGGCGACGCCGAACAGCTCAAACGGGTGTTGCTCAATATCATGCTCAACGCCGTGCAGGCAATGCCGAATGGAGGCACGCTGAAAGTAGGCTGTCGGCAAGGCTCCCTCTCGCCCGCGGCCCGCAAGATGCTCGGTCACTGCCGGAACGGCTCATGGGCGGAGGTATCCATCAGGGATTCCGGCCCGGGCATCGAGGAAAGTGAGATACCCCGCATTTTCAACCCGTTTTACACAACAAAAGAGAAAGGGACGGGCCTCGGGCTCTCTGTCGCCGCGAAGATCGTTGATGCGCATCGGGGCCAGATACTGGCGTCAAATTCTCCGCGAGGGGGGGCTCTGTTCGTCGTGTCGCTCCCTCTCGAAGGCTGATGCACCATATGGTTTTGGTCAAACGGTAATGGAGGCCTTTACGGATGGCGCATGCACAAATCCTTGTCATTGATGACGAACCACTCATGCGGGATTTCCTTGAAGAAACCCTTACACGTGCAGGATACGAAGTCGTGACCTCCCCCGACGGCACCACCGGCCTCAGCGAGGTCCGCAACAACGCCTACGACCTCGTAATCACTGACATGAAAATGCCCGGACTCGACGGCCTCGCACTTCTCGACCAGACGCATAAACTCCAGCCGGATACGTCTGTCATCCTCATGACGGCATATGCTTCGGTGGAAACGGCGGTACAGGCGCTCAAGGCAGGCGCCGTCGACTACATCATGAAGCCTTTCACGCCGGAGGAAATCGAGCATGTTGTCCGAAAGGCGCTCTATGAGCGACGACTGGAGAACGAAAACCGATACCTGCGGTCCGAGATCGAGCGGGACTTCAATCTCCAGGAGATGGTCGGTTCGAGCCCGGCCATGATGGCCATCTACGAACAGATAAAGAAAATTTCGCAGAGCAAGGCTTCGGTCCTCATCCGGGGCGAAAGTGGTACCGGAAAAGAGCTCATCGCGCGCGCAATCCATTACGGAAGTCCGCGCCGCGACAAACCCTTCATCAAGATAAACTGCGCCGCGCTGGCGCCCACGTTGCTCGAAAGCGAACTCTTCGGGCACGAAAAGGGCGCATTCACCCATGCTATCAATAAGAAAATCGGCCGGTTCGAGCTCGCCGATGAAGGAACATTATTGCTCGACGAAATCGGGGAAATGGACCCTGGCCTCCAAAGCAAGCTGCTCCGCGTTCTTCAGGAGAAGGAATTCGAGCGGGTAGGCGGAGCCAAGCCCATAAGAGTCAACACGCGCATCATCAGCACGACCAATCGCGACCTCGAGCGGGCGATCGAGGAGGGCCGTTTCCGTGAGGACCTCTATTTCAGGCTCAATGTCATCCCGATCAAAATACCGCCGCTGCGCGAGCGCAAGGAAGATATTCCCGCCCTCGTTCAGCATTTCCTGAAGAAATACACGGTGGAAAACAACAAGTCGATCGGGAGGCTGCATCCCGAAGCCCTGAAACTGCTCATGGGTCACAGTTGGCCCGGAAACGTGAGAGAACTTGAGAATTGCATCGAACGGGCGGTTGTCCTCTGCGGTGACGATGTTATTACGCATGACTATTTCGCTTTTCCTTCACACAGGGTTCGGCCATCCTCGGGCGACGGCATTTACTTGCCCGAGAACATTACCGTGGGAGAAGCAGAACGAATATTGATACTTCACACGTTAAAGAAATGCAACAATAACAAGACGCGGACCGCTGAAATTCTCGACATCAGCGTGCGCACATTGCGCAACAAGTTCAAAGAATATCGCACGCAAGGACTTGTGGAAGAGTCATTGGTGGACCGATGAGGGCCCAACTGCACATGAGCATGAGAGATGAAGAAATTGCGGACGTGAATGTCGAAGGCAAGATTTTCCGCGAGCGTTGGCACATTTTGCCTCCGGCATGCAGCGAGCGCAAAGACTGAGGAAAATAATAAGTCCTTGGAAACAAACAGGTTAAGATGTTCATAGCCAGGATTTCGTGGTGGCATGAATGTTGCCATTTCACTCGATGCCGAGAAAATCCATGAGCCGCTTTGATGCACAGGCCGCTTGCAGAGAACGGGAGCCGCTATCGTGACTGAAATCGGCCGCTATGACACGACGACCGTGCTCGAGAGAGCGCTGCCGGTTCTTGAGGCCTCGCAGCGCATCCTGGCGAACAACATAGCCAATGCGAACACACCTGGCTTCAGACCCTCTCACGTTTCGTTCCGTGAGAGTCTTCGGAGCGCGCTCGAGGGGGTATCATCGGGGGTTCCGCTGATTGCCACCCACCCCCGGCATATTTCGCCTGGGTACGCTGCGCCGAGCATCGTTTTCGAACGGGATACCTTCGAGCCCGGCCGAAACGATATGAGCACGTTCGACGTGGACCGTGAGATGGTTGCGCTGACGAAAAACAGCGGCAGATTCGAGGTTCTCTCTGGCATCTTGACGAAACGATACCAGCAGTTGCGCGAAGTTCTGCGGATAACATAAGAGAGGGGCAAGGCCGGTTATGCAGATTCTTTCCGCACTCGATATCAGTGCAACCGGTTTGTATGCCGAACGGACGCGGATGAACGTAATTGCCAACAACCTGGCAAACGTCAACTCGACTCGCACGCCTGAAGGAGGTCCGTTCCGCCGACAGTTCGTTGTGCTCAGAGGCGCTGAAATCACTGACGCAAGCAGCACGGGGAGCGTTGGGGTGAAGGTGGTGGGCGTTGTTGATGATCCATCCGCATTCCCGCTTGTGTATAATCCGGGCCATCCCGACGCCAACGCGGACGGCTACGTTGCCATGCCGAACGTGAACGTGGTTGAGGAGATGGTCGACATGATGACCGCCGTTCGCGCATATGAGGCCAATATTACTGCAATCGACGCGACCAAGGGCATGGTCAGGCGCTCGCTCGACATCATAAGGGAATAGCCATGCGGCAACGCTCTTCGGTTTTGACAGCTTCGAATAAGCTTTGGGCAGTATTCGGTCGGCGCATTGCGGCAGTTCACTCCGGGCGGTCAAGAGAGGCACAGAACAATGGTCGATGAAATCACTATTGGCGGCGTGAGAGGACCACAGTATCCTCAGCCGGTTGGACCGAAGCCGGTATCCCCTCAGGAAGACGTGTCGGGGCCGTCCTTTAAGGAGTACCTCGCGGATTCAATCAACGAGATACAGCGACTCCAGACGGTCGCCGATGATACCATAAACGGATTGGTGGCGGGTGAAGTGACGAATGTGAGCGAGGCCATGGTGGCGATTGAGAAGGCCAATCTTGCGTTTCTCACCTTGCTACAAGTACGGAACAAGATTATTTCGGCATACGACCAGATTCAGCGAATACAGGTGTAGCGGCTCCCGTTCAGATGCGGCGCTGAGGCCATCGGCAGGCTTCAGCCAACAAAGCGGCGGTATCGGCAGCCGTCGCGTTTAGCACCGAGGCAGTAACGGCGAACGGTACTGTCAGCCGCGAAGAGGGATATGGATTTTCTCCGGCAGCTCTACCAGCAGTTTGTCGGCATCTGGAGGTCTCTCAGCCTCCAGCAGCGGATATTTGTCGGCTTCGGCTCAGCGCTCGCCTTCGCAGGACTTCTCTTGCTCACCTTGTGGCAGACCACACCTCAATACAATGTGCTCTTCGGTAACCTTCAGGAGCGCGATGCCGGCGAAGTGGTCACCAAGCTCAAGGAGCTGGAAGTTCCCTACAAGCTTTCCGATGACGGCACCACAGTCATGATTCCTTCAAACCGCGTGGCCGAGACGCGGCTGGCTCTTGCGCAGGAAGGTTTGCCGCGCGGCGGCGGAGTCGGATACGAGATATTCGACCGGACCCGTCTCGGCATCACGAGCTTCGAGCAGAAGGTAAATCTCAAGCGGGCGACCGAAGGCGAGCTTGCCCGCACGATCAACCAGCTCAATGAAGTCCAGTGGTCACGCGTCCAGATTGTGATGCCGGAAGAGAGGCTCTTCACCGAGCAGCAGCAAGAGCCGAGCGCGTCGGTCTTCCTCAATCTATTTCCCGGACGCTCCCTCAGCCGGAGGCAGATTCAGGGCATTCAGCACATGGTCGCAAGCAGCGTCGAAGGACTCAGACCCGAAAACATCACCATTCTCGACCAGCACGCGAACCCGCTTGCGATGCCGACCGAGACCTTCGCCTCGACTGCCGAGCTGAGCTCATCGCAATTCGAAATGCGGTCCCGCGTCGAGAAGTACTTCCAGGACAAGCTTAAGAGCATGTTTGACCGCATCCTGGGGCCGAGAAAATCCGTCATCAGCGTCTCGGTGGACCTTGATTTCGACAGCATCGAGAGAACCGAAGAGAAATATGACCCCGACGGCGCCGTCGTCCGGAGCGAACAGCGCCAAAGAGAGTCCACGACCTCTCCTTCAGCCCAGCCGGAGGGCGTCGCAGGCATAAGTGCGAATCTGCCGTCGGTCGCCCCGCTCACACCGGCTTCATATGTGGGCTCCCAACGGCAGTCCACCTCATCGATAACAAACTTTGAGATAAGCAAGACGGTCGAGCATATTATCAAGTCGCCCTCGAGCATAAAGAGCATTTCGGTCGCTGTTGTTGTCGATGGCACGTACCAGGACACGACGGCCCCCGACGGAACCCGCACGCGAGAGTACACCGCCCGGAGCGAGGAGGAAATCGACAAGTACAAGCGGATGGTGCTTGCAGCGGTGGGCAATCCCACCGCCGGAAACATCGAGGTCATCAATGTTCCGCTCGACACTTCGGCTGCCGAGGCAGAGCAAGAAGCGGCCGCTGCCGCCGCCCAGACAGCACAGAGACGGGACCTTTACCTTGCCATCGGGAAGGGCGTCGTCACCATTGCCGTGTTGCTCTTTATATTCCTGCTTGTGCGCTTTGTTTTGAGGAGCATACTTGCGGCCATGCCCGTGCGACCCGCTTCGGAGAAGGCCGGCAGACGCATCGACATGTTGGCGAAAGAGGAATCTGATGCGACGGCCGAAGTGAAAGACATGGTGGACAAGCGACCGGAGGACGTAGCCTCGTTGATAAAAGTATGGCTGAAAGAAGAAAAATAGGCCCCTATGGACCGTGTGCCACGGTTATGATGCTAATGGAATTCAAGGAGCTATGGTAGACCCGTCAGACCTTTCCGGCAAGCAAAAGGCGGCGATATTAATGGTCACACTCGGGAGTGAAGCCTCGGCCGAGATCATGAAACATATGGAGCCGGAATTGCTCGAGGAGCTTACCTTTGAAATTGCCAGCCTCGGCAGTATTCCGCCTGAACTGAAGCACAAGGTGCTGGAAGAGTTCTATCAAATGGCCCAAGCGAAGGACTTCATCTCTTTCGGAGGGGTCGATTACGCCCGCGAGACTCTGAACAGGGCGGTCGGGTCCGACAGGGCGGCGGAAATCCTCACGAAACTGGAGAGCGCAATCAAGGAAACGCCGTTCGAGTTTGTGAGAAAGGCAGACCCGGGACAGGTACTGAGTTTCATTCAGGATGAACACCCGCAAACGATTGCGCTTGTCCTCGCGCACCTCGCCCCTACGGTGGCGGCCATGGTTCTTGCCGCCTTGCCGGAAGAGTTGCAGACCGACGTGGTCTATCGAATTGCCAACATGGAGCAGACCTCGCCTGAAATCATCCGAGACGTTGAGCTTGTGCTCGAGCGAAAGCTGGCATCGGTTATACGACCCGAGATGACCAAGGTCGGCGGCGTCAAGAACGTTGCCGAACTCCTGAATCGCGTCGACAGAACCACGGAAAAAAACATCTTGTCAAAACTCTCCGAGCGCGACTCCGAGCTTTCCAACGAAGTCAGAGGTCTCATGTTCGTGTTTGACGATATCGTCATGGTCACCGACGCGGGCGTACAGCGGACCCTCAAGGAAATCGAGAACAAGGACCTTGCGCTTGCGCTCAAGGCGGCGAACGAGGATGTCAAGAAGAAAGTCTTCAGCAACATGTCGAATCGCGCCGCCGAGATGATAAAGGAAGACATGGAATACATGGGCCCGGTGAGACTCAGGGATGTTGAAGCGGCCCAGATGAGGATAGTCGAAGTGATACGGCGGCTCGAGGATGCGGGGGAAATCGTCATCGTCGGCCGCGGAGATGAGGATCAGCTCGTTGTCTAAGATCATAAAGCCCAGCGACAAGAAGCTCTTCAAATCCGTGAAGAAGTTCGAGAAGACGCCTTTGGCCGTGCAGGCAGAGTCACCGGAAAGCACGCAAAGTACGGTTAATTCGCCTCCTACAACCAATGGCGGCACACGGTTTCTGGAGGAGCCGAGACCGGTACTCCCGACAGACCTTGTCGCACGGGCGGAGCGCCGGGCGGAGGAAATAGTGAACGAGGCGGAGAAACAGGCGGAGCAGATTCGCCGTCGCGCGCGTGAGGAAAGTCGCGCGGAGGGCCTCGAAAACGCCAAGAAGGAGATTGATGAACAATCTTGCGCATCAGCGCTCCTCCTCGATTCGCTCATGACTCAGATGAAGACGCAGGAGGCAGAACTCATGCGGCTTCTCACGCCCCGGCTCGCGAACCTTGCAACCGAACTGGCCGAGAAAATTCTTCACCGTGAGATAGAGAAGGATTCCTCTGTGGTAGCGCGGCAGGCTGAGGAGGCAATCAGCAGAATCGTGGGGCGCGAGAAGCTCATTATCCGTACGAACCCAGCCGACGAAGGCGTTATGAAACAGCACAAGAGTGTGCTCCTGAAAATGTTCGACGGAATCGACAAGGTCGAGATTATCGCCGACCCCAAGGTTCAGCGCGGCGGCTGCATTGTTGAAACCGACCTCATCAGGGTCGATGCGCAGCCGAGCTCACAACTGGAGGCAGCCCGAAAAACGCTACTTGGCGAGGCGGAAAAATGAGTGTCGCTCCCGACATAGAGAAATGGCAGCTTCGGATTGAACAAGCCGAGTTGATGCAGATATGCGGCAAGGTGACCCGTGTGACCGGTTTGGTCGTCGAATCCACGAGCCCCGGCCTCTCTCTCGGTCAGATGTGCACCATTCATCCGGGGAATGGCAGGAAGCCCGCGCTCGCGGAGGTAGTCGGCTTCAGAGATAGCAAGGCCCTCTTGATCCCGCTCGGTGATATCAGGGGGGTGGCTCCGGGCAGTGTCGTACAGCCCTGCGACCGGCCATTGACCATGCGGGTTGGCCCGGAAATGCTCGGGCGGGTCATAGACGGCACCGGCCAGCCCATTGACGGGCGCGGTCCGCTCAAACTGAGGGATGAATATCCTGTGATGGGCGATCCCATCAATCCGATGGAACGGAGGCGCATCACCGAACCCCTTCCCCTGGGCATCCGCGCGATCGACACCTGCCTCACGTGCGGCAAGGGCCAGCGGTTGGGGATATTTGCCGGGAGCGGCATCGGCAAGAGCGTCCTCCTCGGAATGATAGCTCGCAACACGGAGGCTGAGGTCAACGTCATCGGTCTCATCGGCGAGCGGGGAAGAGAGGTGAAGGATTTCCTCGAAAAAGACCTCGGCGAAGAGGGCCTCAGGCGCTCGGTCGTGGTTGCCGTCACGTCTGACCAGCCTGCCTTGCTGAGGCTTCACGGGGCCTTTGCGGTTACGGCAATCGCCGAGTATTTCCGCGACATGGGGCATGACGTGCTGCTCATGATGGATTCGATCACCCGCTTCGCCATGTCGCAACGCGAGATCGGCCTCGCGGTTGGCGAGCCGCCGACAACAAAAGGGTATCCACCGTCGGTGTTCATGTTGCTCCCAAAACTCTTCGAGCGGGCGGGCACGTCGCCATCGGGCAGCATCACCGGCATTTATACGGTGTTCGTTGAAGCGGACGACTTCAATGAGCCGATATCCGACACCGCGCGCTCAACGCTCGACGGACACATCATGCTCTCGCGAAGGCTTGCGGCCCAGAATCATTATCCGGCCATTGACGTGCTGGAAAGCGTAAGCCGCTTGATGATCGATGTCGTTCCGGAGGACCAGGTTTTGCTCAGCCATATGATTCGCGATGCGCTTGCAACATATCGCGATGCGCAAGACCTCATCAACATCGGCGCATACGTGAAGGGAAGCAATCCGAAGATTGATTATGCTCAGTCAAAGATACAACAGATAAACAGTTTTCTGAAGCAAAAAATGGGCGAGAGGGCCGGCTTTGCGGAAAGCGTGACTACGATGCGTGACATATTCCGTGACCAATTGACCGAATCACCTGCGGCGCCCGCTGTTCGGGGAGAGCAGCAATGAAGGCATACCGGTTCCGATTTGAGAGCGTCTTGAAGAGCAAGAAAATCATCGTCGATGAGCTGGCGTCGAAAACGGCTCGGGCGCAGAGAATCCTCCAGCTCGAGCAGAGAAAAGTTGATAGCCTGAGGAAAAGAGAAGCGTCGTGCATGCAAGAACTGGCGCTTAAACAGGTGGGAGCGGTGAAATCAGACGAAGTTCACCGGTGCCACCGATACCTCCAACAGCTTGGCAAGGCAATCGGTGAGCAGGAGAACCTCATTTCAGAAATCGCGCGCCGCGTGGACATGCTTCGGGAAATGCTTGTCGAGGCCGAGAAAGAACGGAAGATTTTCGAAAAACTCGATGAAAAAGAGCGAGAAGAGTTTCTCCGCGATTTTTCCAAGAAAGAACGAGCTTTCCTTGACGAGGTAGGAACCAACAGGTTTGTCCTAAGGGGCGCGCACGAGCGAATGCATAGCCCTCCAGCATCGTAAGGCGTGTGAGGAGTTGTACAGAAACATTGCATGTGAGTCCCGGAAAGATTTGAGCGAAGGAAAGAAGACGATTGAGGCTTGCAACTCTGTTTGTGGTGCTGATTCTCGTTTTTGTCGGTGTCGCTGGCTATGTCTTGTATCAGAAAGGATTCCTGACGCGCGAGACGTTAGCACTCTTTCTCAAACAATACCGTCACGTGGAAGAAGCGCCGCCGCCCGAGGAAGAGAAAACGCTTGCATTGGCAGCATCAATCCACAAGAGAGAGCAAGCGCTGAAGGAAGAAGCGGAGCAACTGAAAGAGCTGTCGTCCCGGCTGGAAATTCAGCGCAGGGAACTCGCGGCCGAAAGAGCTTTCATAAAGCAACAATTAGAGGCGGTTGCGCCTTCTATCGAGGGGGGAGTAAGGCGGCCGTCCCCCGCTGAGGGAATGACGAAGTTGACGAAGGTTTACGAGAACATGCCTCCTGAAGAGGCAGCGGCAATCATGGAGAACCTCTCTGACTTGACGGTGGCCCAACTTTTGCTTAATATGCGCGCGCGGCAGGCGGCCCAGATACTGGGCTCCATGAACCCTGACAAGGCAGCGAACACCAGCAAGCTGCTGTTGCCCGAGTCGAGAGCGAATACACAAAGCAAATGATGAATGCGTAGGAATCTGTAAAGAAAGGAGGTGATACGGTGAAGGTGGTGGATGATGCCTTGTTCCTGCGAAAGATGGGCGCGCAGGCGGTGCAAGACGGAATTGTCCAGGCTGCTGACCGCGGTCATCGCGAATCACCCGGCGAAGTCGGCGACTTCGAGCGTGTATTCCAGACTGCCGTCCGGGAAGTGGAACAACGGCTCAATCGCTCGCAGGAAGGGCAGGAAGTCGACGAGCCAGGCATGTCCATGGTTGGGGTGCGAAAGCGTTACACCGCTTGGCTCGCGCCGGTGGCATTTGAACCTGTCAGTCGCGACGCAACGGCTCAGAACACCATAGTTCAACCTGATCTCAAACAAAGGCTCGACGTGGTAGTCCAGATGGGCGAAACCCTTGATGCAGGGGCACAGGAGAGAATTCCGATCGAGCTTACCGGTATCCCGGCCGAACCAATCGATGTGCCCGAGGCGCCAATTGCAGCCCCGGCGGTTGAGGATGCGGTTGTTTCGGTCAAGAGCGGGAATGTGCCGAATGTGGCGGACAAGATATCGGTCGATTCTTTCTCCCTGCCTGTGGTCCAGTGGGACTATGCTGATGAATTCATTGCAGTTCTTGAGCCGATAAATGATTGGAATCCAGTGAAGTTCGTTGTGCGAGACAGCCAACCGACTCCGCAAGCTCCGCCTGCGGAAACAGCGGCAGCGCCTGAAGCCGCCGTGCACGAGGCCGATGTTGCGGTACTCATGGAGCTTTTCGGTTCACGTGAAGATGCACTGCAAACCGGGAAGCCGGTCGCCATGGAAGGCATGTGGGGCGAAAGGCATTTCGAGCTACTGCCGCACGACCGTTCCACAGTTGTCCCGACAGCATTGCTCGGAGGCACAAGCGAGCGGATATTCGTGCAGCAAGCGGCGCCGGCAATGACCTCTGTGAGTCAGGCCGGCCTCGAGCATGTCTTCGACACAATCGTGCAGAGCGTTCGTTTGGCACAGAGCGGAGAGACGACTGAAATGCAGGTGCGGCTGAAGCCTGAGTTTCTCGGCAGGCTGAGCATCCGCGTCTCGGCCGATGAACATGGCTTGCGGATAGAAATCAAGGCTGATAACGCAGCCGTCCGGCAGGTGATGCAGGACAACATGGCCGATTTGCAGCAGAGATTAAACGAAAAGGGAATTGCGTTCCATCAGCTCAGTATTCTGACAGACACGGGCTCAGGCTCCCGTAAGGAGCCCCTGTGGCCGCACGATCCATCACCGTCACGCGCGGAAGGTGAGATAGAGGTCGAGCCCGAGGCCGTTTCCACAACGGCGCTCGGCAGGCGGGATGTCATCATTGATTATCTTGCATAAAGAAAGGAGGCGAAATTCTCATGAATGTCTCAGCATCGGCGAGCGTGAATGTCGATACGACAAGCACGATAGTGGGGACGAATAGTCAGCTCGATGAGGAGGATTTTCTCATGCTGCTCATCACCGAGCTGTCAAACCAGGACCCGCTGGCCCCGCTCGATGACAGCGAGTTCATCGCGCAGATGGCTCAGCTCAACACGTTGAGCGAAACCATCCAGGTGAACGAGAATCTCCAGACCGTCCAGATGCTCCAGGCAACTTCGCTTGTCGGGCACGAGGTCCAGGCAATCGGGCCAAACGGCGAGCAAGTGGAAGGCACCGTGACGGAAGTGTGGTTCATCGATTCACAGCCGTATCTGGTAATTGACAACGATATTGTGGTAAGCCTCGACTACGTGGCCACCATTGCGTAGGAACGACTGTTATGCTCGATAAGGTGAATATCGGCGAAGGGCAGCCAGCAGGACAAGTCCAACCCTCGCATCAGCCGGTTGCCCCGAGCAAACGTGCGCCGGAATCCTTCGAAGCCGTTATCAAGAAGGAAATAGAAAAACTGAAGGGTGTCAAGTTCTCGGCGCATGCCCTTGAGCGTCTCACCGCGCGCAATATCCGCCTGAGCGCCGACGACGTGAAGAAGGTCGTCGAGGCCATGAACCGGGCGCAGGCAAAGGGAGCAAAGGATTCGCTCGTCCTCGTGCGGGGAGCGGCCCTGGTCGTCAGCGTCAAAAATCGAACCGTGGTCACCGTGCTCGACCGCGAGGAGATGCGCGGCAACGTATTCACCAACATTGACAGCGCCATCGTAATGGACGGAGACGAACGTGAAGCTTGATAGGAAACGAAGATAACACCAATCGAGGGCAGGGTCGAGCCCTCGACAGGCCGGACCCCTTGCGGGAGGCCTGATGCTGCTGACTGACGGACGCAGCATGCGGGAACTGAATCAAAGGAGTAAGAAATGGGTCTCAGTACCGCCTTATTCAACGCGGTGAGCGGTCTTTCGACGCTCTCGCAATCGCTCAACGTCATTGGCGACAATCTGGCCAATGTCAACACCATAGGCTTCAAGGCCAGCAACGCCCTGTTTCAGACAGTGTTTAGCCAGACACTTGTCGGAGCGACGGCACCGACATCATCTGTGTTGGGCACCAATCCCATACAGTTGGGACTCGGAGTGAGATTGGGCGCAATCAAGAGAAGCTTCGGCCAAGGAAGCTTGAATGCGACTGGGAGTTCGTCCGACCTCGCCCTTCAGGGCAGAGGATTCTTCATCCTCAGCGACGGCGTGGGACAGTCTTTTACCCGAGACGGCTCGTTTGCGGTCGCGGTAGACGGCACACTCGTTGACCCGTCTACGGGTTTGCGAGTGCAGGGGTGGCAGGCAGTTGACGGTGTCGTCACTCCAACAGGGTCGGTGGGCGACATCGTGATACCGGTCGGGATATCGATAGTGCGCGAAACCTCGAATGCGCTCTTGAGCGGCAATCTCGACGCATCCGGCGCCATTGCAACAACCGGCACCGTCACCGACGGTCCCGCGACCAATGACACATCGACCGGGCTCGCAGCCACGGCCGCAACGCTTCTCACCAACCTCGAGAATACGTCCGCGGTCAACCTCGGCCTCGCAGCAGGTGACACGATCACCATCACCGGCACAAAAGGAGGAGCTGACATCGCCGGGACGTTCTCGGTAACCGGCGCCTCCACTCTGGGTGACCTTGCTGCGGCCATACAAAGCACGTTCGGTATCGTGAATGGCAGCGTCACTGTTGATGCCGACGGTTCCATCACCATCACAGGTGACCCGGGGACCGGCAACGCCATCGCCGACGTGGAGCTTACTGCGGCCGACGGCACAGGAACCGCGCGAACCGATTTCAACGCTCACTTTAACCCTGGTGGGGGCACTGCGTTCACCGAGATTACCGCGGCCGACGGCGAAAGCTTCGTGCTCTCGGGCCTGAACGTGTTCGATTCGCTCGGCAATTCCGTCCCGCTCACCATCACGTTCACGCGAACCGGCCCGAACACCGTGAGTTACCTTGCCGAAAGCCCATTCGGGACACCTGTCGGCTCGGGAACTATCACGTATGATACCGACGGGCAATTCGTGAGCGTGGACAACGCCGTCATCAACATTGACCGGTCAGGCACCGGCGCGGCAACCCCGCTTGACATCACACTCGATTTCAGCGACACGACGCTGTTGAGCGGAACCAACACGCTCGCTCTGTCAAGCCAAGACGGCTTCCCGATAGGCTCGCTCGAGGAGTTCTTCGTGGGCGCAAACGGCGTTATCACCGGCGGCTTCTCGAACGGACTCAGTCTCGTTCTCGGGCAGGTGGCGCTTGCGGTATTCGCCAACCAGGAAGGCCTTCTGGCAATCGGGGACAATCAATATGTCACCTCGGCCAATTCAGGCGATCCGGTCATCGGGGAAGCAACCACTGGCAGCAGAGGCGCGATCGTGGGAGGATTCCTTGAAGGATCCAACACAGATCTTGCAACTGAATTCACCAATATCATCATAGCGCAGCGTGGCTTCCAGGCGAACGCGAGAACGATTACAGCGGCAGACGTCCTCCTGGAGGAGGTTATCTCGCTCGTGAGGTAGGATGGCTAGAGAGAAGAGAACGTTCACTATCTGACGCGTCCCAAACGTGCCCGGCGGTTTGCATATCGAGCGGGCACAAGGCGATGGTTTGGGCGCAGCCGTCCAAACGGCGGGTGTGAGGATGATCAAGCTTACCCGATTCGATGGGTCGGAGTTCGCCGTAAACGCGGACTTCATCAAGTTCGTGGAGGCGGCTCCGGATACTATCGTCACATTGACGAGCGACCAGAAGCTCCTCGTCCTCGAAACCGTGGACGAGGTTATCGAAAGGGTGATCGAATACAAGAGGCTTGCGTATGGCCGCCTGCCCGAGAAAATTGACCGCGGCAATGAGGAGAAGGTGATAGAATCCTGAACGGATGAACTCATTGGCGTAACGGCAGGCGACCATTGCTGAGACAAGAGGAGAGGCGATTCGTTGGACGTTGCAACCATTGTCGGGATTATCTCTGGTGTCACGTTTATTCTCGTATCCATGACACTCGGGGGCGCAGGAATCACCATATATGTTCATGTGCCCTCGGTCATGATCACGCTCGGGGGCACCGTTGCTGCAACCTTGATTAACTATCCGCTGCACGAACTGTTCGGTGTGTTCGGCACGGTTCGGAACGCGTTCGCATTCGAGATTCAAACGCCGGCGACGATGATTGAGACGCTTGTTTCCTATGCAACGAAGGCGCGTCGCGAAGGCATCCTCACGCTGGAATCGGAGTTGGAGACCGCAAGGGACCCGTTCCTCGTCAGAGGAGTGCGACTCGCAATCGACGGCACCGCGCCGGAATTAATCAAGGACATCCTGACCACCGAGCTTGCATACGTCGAATCGAGGCATGCGCTCGGCCAGGGAATCTTCACGATGATGGGCACCTACGCGCCCGCGTTCGGCATGATTGGGACTCTCATCGGCCTCATCAGTATGTTGCGCACATTGGAGGATCCCTCGAGAATCGGACAAGGCATGGCCACCGCACTCATCACGACATTTTATGGAGCGCTCATGGCCAACCTCATTTTCCTGCCCATTGCGGGCAAACTCCGGACTCGAACACGAGACGAGATGCTGATCAAGGAAGTCATCATAGAGGGAATCCTTTCGATTCAATCGGGCGACAATCCGCGCATTGTGGAGCAAAAACTCAAGGCGTTCATCTCGCCCAAGCTCCGCGAGAGCGTTCAGACGAGCCTCAAACCTGTGAAATAGAGAAGGCGAACCTAGAGTGGGCAAATACGGCAAGAATAATGGAAACAATCAGGGAGAAGTTGATTCGCCGGTGGCTCCCGGCTGGATGGTCACCTATGGCGACATCATGGGGCTCCTGCTCACGTTCTTTGTCCTGCTCCTGTCATACTCCACCATCAAGGAAGAGGCGTTCCGACGGGCGATCTCATCGTTCCAGGAAGCGCTCGGTGTGCTGCCACAGGACAGAAGCGTTATGAATTTCGAGCACATTCCCGCCGTCAGATTGTCCCCGCCGCTTCCCCCGGAGGAAATCATGAAGCGCATCCGAAACGCGATTTCCGGCGCTGGATTGCGGGAGTCGGTCAGAGTGAAACTGGAGAGAGAAGGCATACGCATTACGATTCAAACGCCGATACTCTTTGACTCGGGGAAAGCCGACCTCAGGCCGGACGCCTTGCCCGTTCTGGACGAACTCGTCAAGATTTTCGGGGAAAGTCCCAACGACGTCGTGGTGGAGGGGCACACTGATAATGTACCCATTCACACGCCCGAGTTTCCGTCGAATTGGGAGCTTTCAACCGCGCGCGCAATAAGCGTTACTCGCTACTTTTTCCAGAAGGGCAACCTTAAAGCGGCGCGATTCGCAGTGGCCGGATATGGGGAGTATCATCCCGTTGCAGCAAATGACACTCCTGAAGGGCGGCAGGAGAACAGGCGCGTGGAGATACTCCTCAAGAACATCGAACAAACAGAAGCCCCGGAGGTAAAGGAGGGTGGGACATAGTGGGTGTAAGAGAAACATCGGAGCGTGCGCCAATACGGGAAGATGCGGGAGCTGAGCTGGCGAGGCCGAGGCAAACATTGCTAAGCATCAAGAATATCGCGGTCCTGGTGGCCGGCGTTGTACTGTCCTCTCTCCTTGCAATATTCACCGTGGGAAACTATATCGGACCCGCCATAGAGCAACGCAAGACCAGCATACAAGCAGAGGTGTCAACGAACAATCGCGATTTGGACCTCGAGAAGCTGCACTTCTATTCAGTCGGTCCGGTCATCGTGAACCCAGCCGACTCCAACGGGGAGCGCTATCTGAAGGCAACCATCAGCCTCGAGACACATGACGCCGAGCTTCTCAAAGAAATCGAGAAAAGGCTTCCTCAGATCAAGAACCAGATTAACAATATTCTCAGCTCGAAGACGATCGCTCAGATGCAGAAAAACGACGACCGTGAACGGCTCAGGCGCGAGATCCAGAACCGGGTGAACGGGCTGCTGCTCGGCGGACACGTTGCCAATGTGTACTTCGAGGAGTTTGTGTATCAATGAACGAATCGAAGAATCCGAGAGACCGCTCGCGCAAGAAAAAGACAGCCGGAACCGGCGTTGTCATTGATGCGACAGCACATCGCCGACCCCGTGTCCACGGACCCGAGGCCGATTATCAGAAGAAGGCTGCCGGCATCGAGTTCCTTGCCGACGTGCCGCTTAATGTGAATGTTGTGCTCGGGGAGGCAACGATGGCGGTCGGCGAAATACTTACACTTGATACGGATTCCGTCGTGCAGCTCGACAAGCCATCGGGCGACCCGGTTGACATTTACGTAGAGAACCAGAAGCTCGGCAAGGGCGAGGTCATCGTCCTGCAGGAAAAACTCCGCATTCGTGTGCTTGAAATGACACCGCCCTCCCCGATGAAAGAGGGGCCTTCAGCCGAGACGACGGAGGAGCAATGAGAAGAAATCTGCCGGTAGTCCTGCTCGTATGCCTCCTCATGGTTGCGTCGGCTGCATGGTCGGCGCATGGAGAGAATGCCCGCCGGTCTTCGGAAACTGCGACCGACACATCTCCTTCAACGGTTGAGGACAGGGGGGCGGGTTACCTGCCATATTCCGACCCCGCTCCGCTCGGCTCGGTAGGCCTGTTGGGCGCTATCCTGAGAGCGATATTCTCGCTTGCTATCGTCCTCGGCCTCCTGTATGCGACGCTGTGGGCCATCAGGAAGGTAATGGGCGGCTCAGTCGGCCCGCTCTCGGAAGGGCCATTGCGCGTTGTTGGCCGCATCTATCTCAGCCCGAAGGCGGTCGTGTACTTCGTGAAAGTCGTGGATGAATTGCTGGTCATCGGCACAAATGCCGGCAGTATTACCCTCCTTACGACCATCGAGGACGAACAACGAGTCGTGCAGGTGGAAAATGCATTGCGCTCCGCGTACGGGACCTCGTCCGGCCTTGTTTTCTCCCGCTTCTTTGACAAGTCGATGGTGCGGTTCCAAAAAGCACTTGACAAGGATGACTCCGTTTTCGACGACCAGCTTCGCGGACTGAACGAGCAGATAGGACGCCTCAGGGGACTGACCCGGAAAAGACAAAGGGATGAAAAATAGACGCTTTCGGGCTGTGGCGCTACTTTCGCTGGTGATAGCATTTTCTCTGGCGGGCATTGCGGTCGCGCAGCAGCCTGGCATTGTTATTCCGCGCGTCGGGGTGGAAATCGGGCGGGCCGAAACTCCTCAACAGGTGTCCACAACGCTTCAGCTCCTCTTCATCTTGACCATTCTCTCGCTCGCGCCCGCAATTTTGGTGATGGTCACGTCATTCACGCGAATCATCGTCGTACTGGGACTCCTCAGGCAAGCGCTCGGCACCCAACAGATGCCTCCCAACCAGGTGCTCATCGGGCTGGCGCTGTTCCTTACATTCTTTGTGATGTCACCCACCTACAACGAACTGAACGAGAAGGCGCTTCGCCCGTATCTCCAAAAGAGCATCAACCACGAGGAAGCATTCGAGCGCGGGGTGGTGCCCATTCGGGAGTTCATGTTCAGGCAAACGCGCGAAAAAGACCTCGGCCTCTTTGTCCATCTCTCGAAGATTCCGGCGCCGCGCACTCCTGATGATGTTCCTACTCATGTGCTCATCCCCGCCTTCATGATCAGCGAGCTCAAGACCGCCTTCCAGATAGGATTCGTTATCTTCATCCCCTTTCTCATCATCGACATGGTCATAGCAAGCGCACTGATGTCAATGGGGATGCTGATGCTTCCGCCGATCTTCATCTCGCTTCCGTTCAAGATCATCCTCTTCGTGCTCGCCGACGGATGGTACCTCGTGGTCGGTTCGCTGGTGAGAAGCTTCAGTTAACGGGTCATTTCGGTCCTGATTCCCGCGCGACTGCCCGTGCCCATTGACTCAAGAGCCGCATGACGCAAGCTTCGCGCTACAGGCAGGTCATTTTCCGGGTTGATTCGGCAGGGTATTAACACTTGTCATTCCGGTCGAGGGACATGAAGGATGGATGCGCGACATATCGTGATATGCCTCAGACGGACGGCTCTCATCCGAAGACCGCGGGGTCCTTCGCAAGGATCCCTGCAACGTATCTCACACACTCATAAGAGATTCTGACATTTCTTTCCGAAGGCTCATTGCCTTGGCTTTGGCGAGTGGTTATAGTATAAAATGTGCAGAAAGAATTCTGAGTGATACAAGGTCGCAATCACAACGATAGACCAGCAGGGCGTCCTCATTGACACCGAGGAAGGCGAAGCGCGCGAACGGGAAAATTGGAGAGGCTTCGGATATCCCCTATGATGAATACGCGCGCTCTGTGGGCATATTCACTGATTGCGAAGTGGTATGAACTGTAAATCGAGGGACACAACATGCCTTTTCCAGAAATCCTGAAGAATGCCGAAAAATTTCTCCGCAATCCTGACTGTCTGAAAACGCAAGCGGGGCTGACCGAGTTCATCTGTCGCGACTGCGATTTTTATAAGGAAGGCGAGGACGAGGAGATAGCCTGCGGCGCGTTTTATCTCATCGGGCTCTTGCTCGAGAAGAAAGTGGTCACGGTCGAGGACATCATCTATGCCGTCCGCTCAGACATATCTAACACTTAGCCCTGACTGCTCGCTCCGGCTGCTCGAGGAGCCGTGCATCTATGATAGAGCACGGGATGAGCTGTACGAGCTTGACACGGAAGCGAAGCACCTTATCGAATGCCTGCCGCTCCGCTCAGACAGTCGGCAGGCGCAGGATACAGATAAAGAGTTCCTTCGATTCTGTCTTGAGGAAGGCCTGCTTCTGCACTCGCCCGAATGCAGACCGCGAAAGAGACCGCGTCAAAGCCCGCTCCCTTCGCTTCGCTACCTGCTGCTTCACATAACAACACGCTGCAACCTGCGGTGTGCACATTGTTTCCTCGGCGATGTAGAGTCGGTTGACTTAACGGTGAACGATATCCGCAGGGTGATGGGCGAGTTCGACGAACTTCAGGGGCTCCGGCTGCTCGTTTCGGGCGGTGAACCGCTGCTGCACCCTGAATTCTGGGAAATCAACGACCTCTTCGAGCGATACTCTTTTCGCACTGTGCTCCTTTCGAACGGGACGGCGCTCGCGGACCCCGGTATCGTGCGCCGGTTGCGGGCGCATGAGGTGCAGCTCAGTCTCGACGGTGTTGGACCTTCGCATGACGCGCTGCGGGGTGCGGGAAGCTTCCAGAAGACGCTCGAAGCGCTCGAGAACCTTGCCGATACGGATATAGACCTCTCCGTGGCCACCATGGTGCATGCCGGAAACATCAGCGACTTCGAAGCATTGGAAAAGATCGTCAGGTCAGCGGGCGTAAAGGAATGGAACATCGATGTCCCCTCGCCTGCGGGCCGCTGGCGAGGGAAAGGCGCTCTGATGGCCGACATGAGGGAGGTCGGCTCGATCCTCAACCGCTCGTTCGGAGGGGGAGTGCATCATGATGAGCGGTCCGACTGGGCCTGCGGCGCGCACCTGTGCGCTGTGATGGCCGACGGAAGCATCTGTAAGTGCGGGCTTTATGCTGATTCGCCTTGTGGCACGGTCTCGGAAGGACTGGAGATGGGTTGGCGCAATGTTCGTCGAGTACGGCTTAATGAGCTTCGGTGCGATTGTGAATTGATTGACGAGTGCAGGGGAGGATGCAGATACCGCGCCGAAGTCGCAGGCGACAGATTTGGCAAGGACCCGGTTATGTGCGCGGCAAACGGGTTGCTGCGTTAACCTCTCGGAGGAGGTGATTTGCAGTGAGAATCCGTAAGGTAATGAAGAAGGCGAGCGGAACCTGCAAGTGTAAGTCCTCATGCTAGCACACTGATGAGGCGCGAGGGGGTCCCCGTCCCGGAGGGCGGGGGCCTTTTCATTTGGTGCAGAGCAGCAGGTACCTAATCCTTAATTCAAGGCCTGTCATTGATTGATCGATTCTCTTGAAGCTGCAAGCTGTAAACCGACCAAAGCGAACTGTTTGTTCACGTTGTTCATTTCATCTTGTCTGGCTTCCGCTTTCATCTTTTTCCCCTTGTGGACGGTTGTTTGTGAATCGAATAAGCATCTTGTACTGACTACAAGCTTGACGCACCAAGCACCGAGAATTGGGCGACTACGCGCAAGGACGTGAAGAGCAGATTCTTCCAGGAATCACGGGCAAATCACGGGACGAGCGCATCACGGTGAGAACCTTCGCTTGCGATGGCACGCCATGTGCAATACATAGAAAGAAAGAACACATTGGCCTGAATGAAGATTGTCGCAGGAGGTCATCGGAATATAGCCCAACGGAAAAAGCAAGCTTTCGCGCCCCGCTCCTTATCATAATGAAATAAACAAGGGGGTAGACAGGACGAGATGATAGGCAAAGGAGCGGCGGCGCGATTTTTTTTTGGAAAGAAAAGATGTTTAGCCAGCGAGAATGGGTGTCGCCTTCTTCTCCGTGACTCCCTGCAGGAACAGAAATCCCAGCCCATGGCAGACGGCGGCGAACACGAAAATCGGACGATAACTTCCGAAGGCATCAATGAGAAAGCCGGCGAGCGTAGGCCCGACAAGAATGGACAGATATACCGAAATGGATGCCACGCCAATGAGTTCTGCCATTCTGTCTTCGGGAATCAGGTTCATGAGGAGCGCATACGGAACCACCATGATGATGCAGAAACCGACGGCAACGATTCCCATGAGAATGAAGAGGAGCGGAACCGACTCCACGAACACGACCAAAACATTGACGACCACGAAGATAACGAGGCCGGCGCGAGCCACGCGCTTGTGTCCCACCCTGTCGGCCAACATACCGACGGGGAGAGATAGGAGGATGACCACGCCGACCGAAAGCGCGAGAATCATGAATGAGAGCTCGACGCTCATTCCCATTCCCTGTGTGCCGAAAGATGTGAGCCATGGCAGGATGCCATTGAGTCCTGTGCTCCAGAAGAAGCACGCGAACGCGTATCTGAGAACCTCGCGGTGCTCGCGCAGCCCTGCGATGTACTCAAGCACCTTCATCCGCTTCTGCGTTCTCGGCGGGTCGAGATGCGTCGGCTTCTCCTTAATTCCGAACACAACCGCCAATATTCCTGCAGCATAAACGGCAGCCACGAGATAGAAGGTAATTTCTTCATTCCGTGCCCAGACGTAGCCGCCGACCACGAAATAGAGCAGGTTGCCCGCGCCGCCCATCACCTGGCACACGCCGTTGGCCGTCGCTCTCTTATCGGGGGGAAATATGTCGGGCATGAGCGCGCCCCACGGTCGTTCGATCACCAGATGGAAGAAATAGGCCAGCGGCCAGACGAGCGCCATCAGTGCGACGGAGGGCATGTATTGCATCGCCACGAGGACGGCAACGATGAAGGGCAAGCCCAGAATCATCAATGGTCTGCGGCGGCCCAATCGATGCCGTATCCTGTCGCTCGCCATCCCCAGGATAGGCGACATGATGATGCCCAATCCGCCCATCGTTCCCAATATTAGGCCCACAATCCATTTCTGCTCGATGCGCGCATTGAAGAACATCGGCACCGAGGCCGTGTTGAACGCGAAGAAAGCGCTCATCCCGAACCATGCGGTTCCGATGAAGAACATCGCCTTCAACGAGGATTGTTGTTGAGAAGAAGCCATGACTGCCTCCATGAAGCAAGCGATTATATCCAAAAAGCCGTCGGTTGTCCATTGCAAGCGACTTGACGAGTGCAGGAGATAAAAGCAGGAGTGGTCGCTCTATATATGCTGCAACGGACGGCAGCCAGCCTTGCAGGGGTCGTTCGCGAACGACCCCTCAAAAAACCACACGGACTCCAAACTTACTTTTGTGTCGTGCACCCCAACTTGACTTATCTTGACCCGAATGTGATAATTCTGTGGAAGATAGGAGAAACAGAAGCTGTCCCGCAATTCTGTAAGTGCGAATTTGTTCGCATCCGCAGCGCATAAGCAAGCCGAAAACCCATGCGAATAAATTCGCACCTACAGAATGATGTCCCTAGTTGTGAATTGGGGAGTTTCCTTTGGCATGATGCCTGAATTGAAATACGTGACGCCGGATGAGATGAAGCGACTCGACGCATTTGCCATCGAGACTATTGGCATTCCGGGTGTCGTACTCATGGAGAATGCGGGCCGCGCCGTATTTGAGGCAGCGTATAAGGGGCTTGCCGGCCGTGAATTGCCCGCGCTCGTATTCTGTGGCCGCGGGAACAATGGAGGCGACGGGTTTGTGGTCGCGCGACATCTCATCAATCACGGAATTGAGACTGATGTGTTCGTTGTCGGAGCTATCTCGAAGGTGAAAGGCGATGCTCTCGTGAACCTCCGCATTTTGCGGAACATGGACATACCCATCAATCGGGTGACGAAGAAGACACTTCCGGAAATCCGCCAGAAACTGAAGCGGTGCGGCGTTGTCATAGACGCTCTCCTGGGGACTGGGCTATCGGGCGAGGTGACCGGCCTTTACGGCGAGGTGATAACACTCATCAACGAGGCCGGTTGTCCGGTCGTAGCCGTGGACATCCCTTCGGGGCTCGACGGCGCCACGGGCAAGCCGCTCGGGGTTGCGGTCGTCGCGAACGTGACGGTTACGTTTCACCTTCCGAAAAAGGGCTTCGAAAATCCGCCCGCCCGCAGATACACCGGCGAACTAAGAGTCGCCGACATCGGCATTCCCGTTGGCCCAAGCGCCGCCGTGAGACCATGAGGGGTAAGAGAGGAATTCTTGTCGGCGCTGGCTTCATGCAATCGTTTCCGGGTTCTCGATGAAGTGAATAACGTCGTTCGTGAAACGGGCGGCCTCCGCTCCGTCGAGGATGCGGTGGTCAAACGAAAGCGAGAGATACACGCCGTCGATGACAGTGATTTCTCCGTCAGCGACCCATGGCATCTTACGTATTTTGCCGACGGCGAGGTTCGCGGCCTCGGGATGGTTGATGATGGGCGTTGAATAGATGCCGCCGAGGCTTCCGATGTTCGTGATGCTGAATGTGCCGCCCTTCAGGTCTGCGAGGGCCACTTTTCGGTCACGGCACAAATCGGCCAGTTTCTGCGTCTCTTCTGCAAGCTGGAGGATGTTCTTCTCATCCACCTTCTTCACCACGGGCACGAGGAGTCCGTCATCGGTCTCGACAGCAAATCCGATGTTGACGTATTTCTTCAGCAGAATCTCGTTCTTGTCGGTGTCGATGGAGGAGTTGAGGTATGCATGCTTTTTCAGGCTGAGCGCCGCGGCCTTCATGATATAGGGCAGATATGTCAGATGAATCCCTTGTCCTTGCGCCTCCTCTGCCTGCCGGCTCCTCAGGCGTACGAGAGCAGATGCGTTCGCGAGGTCCATATGTGTCACGTGCGGGATGGAGAACTTCGAACGAACCATCTTCTGGGAAATGCTGCGGCGCACCCGCATGATTGACACGCGCTCGACCTCTCCGTAACTGTCTTCGACAGCGCTCACGTGCGCTTGTTCGCCGAATCGTCTGACATCTTCCTCGGTCACCCGGCCCCCTTCTCCGGTGCCCTTGACCATGGCGATATCAACGCCGAGCTCTTTGGCCAGCTTGCGCACGGCGGGAACAGCCAGTACCTGCGGTCGCGCAGCCGGTTTGGGCGCCGGTTTTTCCTCGATTTGGCCTACGATGCCGACGTATTCCTTTTTTTCCTCGAATTTTTCGCCCTCCTCGCCAATGACAACAAGGGTCTCCCCTACTTTGACGATGTCGCCCTCGTGAAACATGATTTTGAGGATTACTCCCGCGCGCGGTGATGGGATTTCCACGACAGCCTTGTCCGTTTCCACTTGCACAAGCGGCTGGTCCTGCTTGACCTTCTCGCCCTCCTCGACGAGCCAGAGCACGATTTCGCCCTCGGTTATTCCTTCGCCGACGTCGGGAAACTTGAATTCAGTTGCCATGGAACCGTCCTTTCAATTGATGTCATTCACCACCGCGGCGCCAGAACAGGAAGAAAAAGGCATAGGTATCACGAATTGCGAAATCCCCGAATTCCAGTCAATGGCCTGTCCGCAGCCGCGGACACCAAAGAGTATCACGGATTGGGAAAGAACGCCAACAATCAGAGTCTAAGGCACTCAGTTCGTCTCCTAATACATGATAGCAGTCATGATGGTTTACATGGCTGCCGTGTCTTGTCAGCTTTGCGCTTGTCGCGTCCCTAGGGCGCTGAAGCGGTCTCACGGTTGTGTAGGTGCGAATTCATTCGCATTCGTGTGGGAAGGACAGGCCGCAAAAACATGCGAATGAATTCGAACCTACAGACGGTCCCAACTGTCAACTGCGGGACAGGTTCTTTCGGGCCGTTTGCGGCGAAGAAAATCTCTCTTTTTGGATGGTGGCGCTATTCCATCGGGAGCTCGAATAGTTCTATGACAACCCCATCAGGACCGCGCATCGTGGCGGCTTTCGCGAGGCCTGTTTGCTGAGGAGCACTGATGAACTCCACTCCCTTCGAGCCGAGTTCCTTATATGCATCTTCCACGTTATCAACTATGAATGCGATGTGGTGAATTCCGTGGTCGTAAGGACGCATGCGTTTCGCTATGTTTTCACCCTTTTGGTTCTTGAACCCGAGCAAGTTCAGCCTTGCGCCTTTCCCTGTGAAGAGAACATAGCGCATTTTGATGTTTTTCACGCCCAGGAGAGATTCAATGGCGGGGTCGCCCTCGAGTTCCATATCCATCATCACTTCGAGCCCCAGGAGGTCCACGTAGAACTTCAGCGCCTCCTCCATGTTGCTCACGCTGATCGCAATGTGCTGCACTTCGCCGATCTTCATGTCTTAAGTTCCTTTCTTTCTGGTGGTGTCAAGGAGAAGAGTATACAACCCGGCGTGGCCGCAACCAAGAATCGTCATTGCGAGCAAAGGGTCTCAGACCCAATGGCCGCAGGCCCGAGCGAAGCAATGACAAGCGGGATGCTTCTTCCACACATAACCTCGCCGCAGGTGGGGTCGAATACTCGCAATGACTGCGTCGGAACAGTCATGACAAGAATTTCAGAGATTGAATGTTCGCGGTACAGACACCTTATCAATCAACATTCCAAGGGCGCTGTGGCGGTGTACAATGCGAGGTCCGCGGATGAATCTTCGGCTTGCCCTCGCTTAGCTTCTTGACGAGAGGTACCGCTGATACTCGCTCAGGTTGTAGACGGCGCGGGCGGCTGCGTCGAATGTGGGGAATGACGCCATGCCTGCGCTGTTGTATCGTTCGCGCGCCTGACGGCGGAGTATTTCTCCTTCGAGAGTCGTCGCGTCCGCAAGCACAAGGAATAACGGCTTCTTGAGCGCCCTCGCGCCATCGAGAGTCATCTGCAGGATCACATCAAGGAACCCCTTTGCCCGGTTCAGCGCCCATTCAACGCGCTGGTAATAGAGGAGCGCATCAATGCGAGGGTCATCCCGCAGCAGCTCGATCATACTCATGAAATGCTCCGGATTGATGAGCACGCTGAATATGTCGAGCGGGTTCTTGACGCTCTGGCCATGTACCGGCACGAACTCGCTCAGGCCTTTGATGGTTGCCTCCGAAAGGTGCGGGACTTTGAGGCCGGCGCGCTCGGCGGCATCGGTCATCGTGACGCTTCCGCCGCCTGCTCCGCCGACGATAGCCACGTTCGGTCCTTGAGGTTGGGGCAAGTCTTGCAAGGCGACAATCGTAGAAACAAGTTCCTCGATGGAGCTTACGGAAATGATGCCGGTCTGTTTGCACAATGCGCGCCACAGATGATGGGAACCGGCGATGGACGCGGTGTGCGAGCTGACTGCGCGCGAGCCGCCCTCAGTATGTCCGCCCTTCCAGACGACGAACGGCTTCTTAAGCGTGAGTTCTCTGGCGATATCGAAAAAGGCGCGGCCATCTTTGAGTCCTTCGATATAGGAACCGACAATGGCAGTCTGTTCATCGGCGGCGAGATAACGGAGGAACTCATGGCATTGCAAGTCGCTTGCGTTGCCATAACTGATGACCTTGCTGAACCTGATTCCCCTCGCCTTGCTTTCTTCGATGAAATGGCCCGCGAGTTGACCGCTCTGCGAAACGAAGCCGACCGGGCCGGTCTCGGCGGGGAAATCCTTCACCCATGCGACGCCTGCATCGGGGCAATAAACACCCATGCAGTTGGGGCCTACAACTCTCACGCCGCCTTCGCTCGCCAGTGTCACCAGATCTTTTTCAAGCTGGGCCCTATCTTCGAGGCCGGTCTCGCTGAAGCCCGCGGTGAATATGTGCGCGAATTTCACCCGCTTCTTCACGCAATCGGCCATCACCTGAAGCACCGCCGAGGCGGGCACGCTGAAGATAGCAAGGTCCACCTCGTCGGGGATATCGCTCACGCTCTTATACACTTTGAACCCGAGGACGGTCTCAGCCTTCGGATGCACGGGGAACACCTTGCCGCGGAAGTTCTGTTTGACCAGTCCTTCGATGAAGGTCTTGCCTCCCCAGCGGAACGCGTCGCCGTCGGGCGATGCGCCTATGACTGCAATGGTCTTTGGATAAAACAATGGCTGCAGGCTTGCGTTTGAGTCAACTGACATGGAATCGCCTCCGAAATCGCTCGTTCGGGCGAAGAGAATTGTTATTCGGCCGAGCACTCTTTGTGATTACGCTGTAATATTTTGTATCACTTCGCCTTATGAAGTTTCAATTCGATCCTTGCGGGACCGCTGCTGGGATAGAGCAAGAAGCGTCCGAACGGGGCAAAGGAAAGATGTTCGGCCTTACCGCGTGCCAATGGGGACACGCATGAAAGCATGCATCAGTATACCAAGCGAGTTCGATTGTGTCAATGCTCGCAGTCGACAGGATCGGAAGGGACGGCGCCCTGGTTTGTAAGACTGCGTGTGTGAGCAATCGCAGACATAAATAGGGCTCTGTCGCTAACCCGTACCGAGTGTTTGCGGCCCACAGCAACGGTATGCTATCATTGAGCAGGTGGCAAAGTCCGCCGGAGAACAAGGCCAACCATCATGAGTGAGAGCGAAATCCG